>NZ_JAAIVC010000022.1 GCF_010975005.1 Caulobacter sp. 17J65-9
GCCCTGCTGCTGGCCGCCACCGGCGCGCCGATGACGCCCGGCGCCCGGGCCCAGTTCGCCGCCTTCGATCCGCCGGCCGGCAAGGCCAGTCCGGCGCGCCTGGCCGCGCTCTCCGACGCCGCCCGCGCCAAGCTGCCGGGCGAGACGGCGCTGTACGCCCTGTCGATCGCCCGCCAGCAGCCGAACGCCCTGTCCCTCGCCGACCGGGCCGCCGTCGTGCGCGCGCTCACCGACGCGGGCCTGAAGGAGGACGCCACGCGCATCGCCCTGGAAGGCCTGGTCGCCGCGCAAGGACGATGAGTCAGGGACGCTGAGCCAAGTCCGATGAGCGTATCCCCGAAGGTCGAAGCCTTCCTCGAAATGATGGCGGTCGAGCGCAACGCCTCGCCGCACACCCTGGCCGCCTATGAGCGCGACCTGGCCGACGCGGAAGGTTTCCTGGCCGACCGCGGCGGGCTGGAGAAGGCCGGAACCGAGGACGTGGAGGCCTGGTATCGGGACCTCGACCATCGCGGCCTGTCGGCCGCCACCGCCGCGCGCCGGCGCTCGGCCGTGCGCCAGTTCTACCGCTTCTGCCTGGGTGAGGGCTGGCGCCAGGACGACCCGTCCCGCCGGCTGGAGGCGCCCAAGCAGGGCCGCCCGCTGCCCAAGGTCCTGACCCGCGAGGAGGTCGACGGCCTGATCGCCGCGGCCGGCGCGCGCGACGGGGCGCAAGGCGCGCGCCTGGCCTGCATGATCGAGCTGCTCTACGCCTCGGGCCTGCGCATCTCCGAGCTGATGAGCCTGCGGCTGGACGCGTTGGCCCGCGATCCGGCCTACCTCGTGGTCAAGGGCAAGGGCGGCAAGGAGCGGCTGGCCCCGCTGAACGACGCGGCGCGCGCGGCGGTGAAGGCCTATCTGGAGGTCCGGCCGGGCTTCCTGCCCAAGGGCGACAAGGCCAATCCCTGGCTGTTCTGTTCGCGCGGGGCCGGCGGCCGGCTGAGCGCGCGCCGGTTCGCCCAGCTGCTGGACGCCGCGGCTATCGACGCCGGCGTCGATCCGGCCCGGGTCAGCCCGCACGTGCTGCGCCACGCCTTCGCCACCCACCTGCTGGAGGGCGGCGCGGACCTGCGGATCGTGCAGACCCTGCTGGGTCACGCCGACATCGCCACCACCCAGATCTACACCCACGTGGCCACCGACCGGCTGCGCGCCGTGGTCGAGAGCGCCCACCCGCTGGCGAAGGACTAGGCCGACGCGACGGCCAGCGTCCGGCGCGCCCGGAACAGCCGCCGGCCGGGCGCCTCGACAAAGCGGTGGGTCAGGGCGGCGGAGCCGATGCTGAGCGCCACGAACAGCACCGCATAGGCCAGGCTCCAGGCCGGCGGCAGGCGCTCCAGGTGGAAGGCGGTCTTCAGGCGCGGCAGGAAGGTCCAGAACACCATGAACCAGACCCCGTGCATCAGGTAGATCGAGTAGGAGATTTCGCCGAGATACTGGGGCGGCCGCGCCGCCAGCAGGCGCGCGAAGCCGGCCCGATTGTAGGCGCCCGCCAGCGCCAGCAGCGCGAACAACGGCGGCGCGACGAGGTCGTGCCAGCCCCAGTGAAACTTCATCGCCAGCAGCAGAAGCACGGCGACCACGGCCGCGTCGCTCGCCAGCCAGGCGCGCGCCCAGCCGCGCCGGTACAGCGCGTGTAGCCCGACCCCCATCGCGAAGCCGAACAGGCACCGGAAGAAGCCGTAGTCGAAGGTGATGTCCAGGTCGCCCGCCGGCAGCAGCAGGACCAGCGCGGCCAGCAGGAGATACCCCCCGATCAGAAGCAGCGCGCCGCTCCAGGCCCGGCCCGTCGCGGCCAGCAGCCCGATGCCGACGAAGTAGGTCCACCACTCCGCCCCGATCGACCAGGAGACGATGTTCCAGGACAGGTAGACGTGCTGGTTCATGGCGTTGGTCAGCAGGAAATTGCTGGGCAGCGCCTTGTCGGAAAAGAAGCTCTCGAGGCTGCCGTCGATGAGCGCGGGCTGAGACGCCGCCACCCACCGCGCAAAGACGATCAGCACCAGCAGGGTGAACAGGTGCAGCGGGTAGATGCGGAAGAAGCGGGCCTTCAGATACCCGAACGCCGTCCGCAGCTTCACGCCGCCGGCGAAGTCGGCCCCGTAGACGTGGGCGATGACGAAGCCGCTGAGGATGAAGAAGAAATCGACCCACAGGTAGCCGCCGGTGATCAGGCCGGTCCAGGCATGCGGGATCAGCGGGCCGAGATCCCGATAGAACAGGCTGACGTCGATGTGGAACAGCATCACCCAGACGGCGGCGACACCGCGCATGGCCGTCAGCGACGGCAAATAGCCGTCGGTCGTTTTCGAAGTCATCGCTCCCCCCCGGGGCCGCGCCATCTTCCGTAGCGGCGGCGGAGCTATCGGAAGCCATGATGACAGCGCTGTCAATTTAGATGAGCCCCGCGAACGGCCCGATGAAACCGAGCGCGGCGCCCAAAGCTTCCAGCCTCGGTACCGGACCGCTTGTGAGCCGCGGCGCTTGGGCCTAGGTTCCGGCGCTTGTTTTTGACGCTGCGTCAGGCTCCTGAATGATCGCGCCCGTGCGCCACTATCTCGAATTCGAGCGGCCGATCGCCGACCTCGAAGCCAAGATCGAAGAACTGTCCCGCCTGTCGGAGACCGCCGGCGCCGGCGCCTTCGACGCGGAGATCGCCGCTCTGCGCGCCCGGGTCGTGGACCTGCGCAAGGACGCCTACTCCAAGCTCGACCCCTGGCAGAAGACCCAGGTGGCGCGCCATCCGGAGCGTCCGCACCTGCGCGACTACCTGGCCGGCCTGATCGACGAGTTCGTCGAGCTGCGCGGCGACCGCTCGTTCGGCGACGACCAGGCGATCGTCGGCGGCCTGGGCAAGTTCCGCGGCCAGCCGGTCGTGGTCATGGGCCACGAGAAGGGCTGGGACACCACCACCCGCCTGAAGCACAACTTCGGCATGGCCCGCCCCGAGGGCTACCGCAAGGCGGTGCGCCTGATGGACATGGCCGAGCAGTTCGGCCTGCCGGTGGTCACCTTCGTCGACACCGCCGGGGCCTATCCGGGCATCGGCGCCGAGGAGCGCGGCCAGGCCGAGGCCATCGCCCGCTCGACCGAACGCGGCCTCACCCTGGGCACGCCGATGGTCGCGACGGTCACCGGCGAAGGCGGTTCGGGCGGCGCCATCGCGCTGGCCGCCGCAAATCGCGTGCTCATCCTGGAACATTCCATCTACTCGGTGATTTCCCCTGAGGGCGCGGCGTCCATCCTGTGGAGGGATGGTTCGCGCGCCAGGGACGCGGCAGCCGCCATGAAGATCACCGCCCAGGACCTGATCGGTCTCGGCATCGTCGACCGTATCGTCGAAGAGCCGACTGGCGGCGCGCATTCCGATCCCGAAACCGCTATCCGCAATGTCGGGGACGTGCTCGAGCAGGAACTTCGCATGCTCGCGCCGCTGTCCGCCGACGAACTCAGGAAGCAGCGCGCCGATCGGTTCTATGCGATCGGGCGTGCTGGATTGGCTTGAACGGCGAACTCATCGCACGACTGATCACGGCGGCCTGGTGGCTGCTGGCCGGCTTCTGGCTGGGCCTCCTGATCGCGGGCCAGGTCGGGGCGGTGCACGTCCCGGTCTGGGCCCTGCCCGTCCTCACCCTGGTGATCTGGGTGGCCTGCCGCTGCCCGAAATGCGCCCTGCCGGTGTTCTACCGGCCCAGCGGCCTGCCCGGGCGCTTCCGCATCCGCTGGCACTTCGCGCCGCCGGACCGGGCCTGCCCGCGCTGCGGCATGCGCTTCAAGGCGCGCAAGCCGGCCTGGTGAGTTTGCCTCGAGTAATTGGGGCCTACTGGCCGCGCGCCATGGCGAAGGCCAGTTCCTCAACGGTCTCTTCCGTGGTCGACCACGAACAGACGAACCGCACCGAACCGTCGTCGAACCGGTAGCAGGCCCAGCCCTCGGCCAGCAGGCGCTGGTGGGCGTCCTCGGGCATGCGCACGAACACGGTGTTGGCCTCGACCGGGTGGGCCAGCACGAAGCGGGTGCGCTTCACCACCGCCTCGGCCAGGCGCTCGGCCATCAGGTTGGCGTGGGCGGCGTGGCCTTCCCAGGCGCCGCTCTCCAGCAGGCCCAGCAGCGGCGCGGCGAGGAAGCGGGTCTTGGACGACACCTGGCCGGCCTGCTTCAGCCGGTTGTCCACGCGCCGGGCCAGCGACTTGTCGAACATGACCAGGGCCTCGGTGCACAGGCCGCCGGCCTTCGCCCCGCCCAGCACCAGCACGTCGACGCCCAGGCGGGCGATCTCGGTCAGGTCGAAGCCGGCCGCCGCCGCGTTGGCCAGGCGCGCGCCGTCCATGTGCACGCCGTAGCCCTTGGCCTTCACCGGCTCGATCAGCCGGCGCAGTTCGTCGACCGAGTAGACGGCGCCGTACTCCGTCGCCTGGGTCAGGGACAGGGCGGCCGGCGGCTGGCGGTGGCCGACGATCGGCTCGTCCAGAGCCGACTTCAGCGCCTTGATGTCGATCTTGCCGGAGAAGCCCGGCAGGCCGATCAGGCCGACGCCATGGCCGAAGAAGCCCGGCGCGCCGGTCTCGTCGGTGCAGACGTGGGCGGCCTGATGCGCCAGCACCGCCTCGAACGGCTGGGCCAGCATGGACAGGGCGATGGAGTTCGCCGCCGTGCCCGAGAACACGAACCGCACCTCGGCGTCGGCGTCGAGCTTCTGGCGGACCAGCTCGGCCGCGCGCGCGGTGTGGTCGTCGGCGCCGTAGGCCCGCTGGTAACCGGCGTTGGCGCGCACCAGCGCGTCGAGGGCTTCCGGCGCCATGCCGGCGGTGTTGTCCGAGGCGAAATCGTAACGCACTTCAGGCGGCCTTTCCGGCGGAGTGTTTCTCGACTTGAACTTGGTGCGGGTACGGGATGGACAGGCCCTCGCGCTCGAAGGCCTCCTTCACCGCGCGGATCAGGCCGGCCTTGGTCTCGAACCAGTCCGGCGTGTTCACCCAGGCGTGCAGGGTGATCACCACCGCCGAGTCCTTCAGCGCGGTCACCCCCGCCCAGGGGGCGGGGTCGGCCAGGACCTTGGGGTTGGCGGCGGCGGTCTGGCGCATGAGGTCGTAGACCTGCTGGATGTCCGCTTCGTACTCGACGTCGAAACTGAGCTCGATTCGGCGGCTGGGGTGAGCGCTGAAGTTGACGATGACGTCGCCCAGCACCTTCGAGTTCGGCGCGACGATCTTGATGTTGTCGCCGGTGGCCACCTCGGTCGTGAACAGGTCCAGCCGCCGCACCGTGCCAGTGCGCCCCGCCACCTCGATGACGTCGCCGACCTTGTAGGGGCGCAGGATCAGGAGCAGCACGCCGGCCGCCACGTTCGACAGCGCGCCCTGCATGGCCAGGCCGATGGCCAGAGAGGCGGCGCCAAGCACGGCGACGATGGAGGTGGTCTGCACGCCCAGGCGGTTCAGCACCGCCACCAGGCCGATGATGTAGACCGCCACGCGCACGACCTGGACGGCGAAGCCCTGAAGGGTGCGGTCGTTTCGGGTGGCACGGATGCGCTGCAGCGCCCGGCGGGTCAGGGCCACGGCCCAGCGCGCCACGAACCAGGTGGCGACCAGGATCAGCGCGGCGGTGACCAGGTTCAGCGCCAGGTCGCCGGCGGCGTCCGCCAGCTTCGGCAACAGACGGGCGTCCACGCCCAGGGTCGCGCTCGCCGCGGTCACGAGTTCGGAGGAAACGGCCATGGCGCAGGTCTTAGCGTCTCGGTCGCGGTTGTGAACCCTTCGACCGGTCGCAGCGACCGTTTAGCGGGTGTTTCCCGCTCCCTCGATCAAGGGAGCGGGAGCCTTGGATCAGCCCTTGGTCTGCGGCGCGGGCGCCGGCTTCGGCGGGACGCGCTTCACGCCGGCCGGGTGGCCCGGCTTCATGAACTTCACCAGCACGCGCTGGCCGATCAGGAAGGGCGCGCCGTCGGCCGAAACCACGACCTCGACCACGCGCGCGTCGGTGCGCTCGGACGGATCGTCGGACTGCAGCTTGCGGGCGCCGAACACGGCGGCGCGACGCAGCACCTTGCCGACAAAGACCTTGCTCTCGTCGGCCTCGGGGACGATCTCGACCTCCTGGCCGATCGACACCGCCGGCAGGGCGTCCTCGGTGATCTCGGCGCGCACGATGCGGGCCGCGGCCGGCTCGAGGTCGAACATGTTGGACACGTTCAGGGTCGAGGCGCCGGCGCCGGGGTTGGCGTAGCGGCGGGCGATCACGCCGTCGGCCGGAGCGCGAATGACGGTCAACTCGAGGTCGTAGACCGCCTCGTTATAGCGGGCCTGGGAGGCGGCGACGGCGGCGCGCTGGGCCGAGATCTGGGCTTCGAAGTCGCGGATCTGGTCCATCTGCGTGTCCAGCCGCTGCTTGGCCACGAAGTTGTTGTCCGACAGCTGCTTCATGCGCTGGTATTCGCGCTTGGCCCCGGTGAGCTTCACCTCCAGGACCTGGATCTGGGCCTGCGACTGGTTCATCTCGGCGCGGGCGCGCTCGACGGCCAGGCGCGGATCCTCGGCTTCCTGACGAGCCAGGACCTGGCCCTTCACGACGGTCTCGCCTTCCTGGACCAGCACCTCCTGGACGATGCCGGCCCGGCGGGCCGCCACCTGGATGATGCCGCCTTCGACGTCGGCCTTGCCCTGGGCGATGGCCGCGTAGGGGCTCTCGACCGGTTTCACGGCCGTGGCGGCGGCCTTCTGCTTCTTGGCCTGAGCCTGCTGGCCCATCAGGAAATAGCCGCCGCCGCCGACGACGGCGACGAACAGGACGATCCAGAAGAACTTGCTGCGGAAGATGCCCATGGTCGGTCTCTATCCTGAATTCAGTGCCCGGCCGGGCCCGTCGGGGCCCCCGGCGCGCGGCGGACGTCGTCGAGGATGCGACCGTCCTCGATGTGGATGATGCGGTCGGCGAAGGCTTCGAGGCGCGGGTCGTGGGTCACGCAGATCACCGCCGCGCCGTGTTCGGTCGCCGCCCGCCGCAGCAGGCGGATGACGATCTGGCCGTTCTCGCCGTCGAGCGCCGAGGTCGGTTCGTCGGCGAACAGCAGCTGCGGGTCCTTGGCGAGCGCGCGGGCGATGGCCACGCGCTGCTTCTCGCCGCCGGACAGCTCGGACGGGCGCTGGTTCATGCGCGGGCCCAGGCCCACCTCCTCCAGGGCGGTCTTCGCCTTGGCGCGGGCGGCGTCCGGGGTCAGCCCCTTGTACTTCAGCACGGTCTCGACCTGCTGACGCGCGGTCAGCGACGGGAACAGGTTGAAGCCCTGGAAGATGAAGCCGCAGTGGTCGAGGCGGAACTTGTCGATGCGGCCCGACGACAGGCCCCACAGGTCCTGGTCCAGGGCGCGCACGTGGCCGTGGTCCGGGCGCAGCAGGCCCGACAGGGCGGCGACCAGGGTCGACTTGCCCGAGCCGGACGGGCCCATGACCATGGTCACTTCGCCATGGTTGGCCTCGAAGTCGACCGACTTCAGCACGTCGATGGTGGACCGGCCGGTCTTGAAGCTCTTCTTCAGACCCTTGGCGGTGAGGGCGGCACGGCTCATCGCAGCAGATCCGCAGGTTGGCTTTTCTTGAGGACGCCGAGCGACAGCAGGCCCGACAGGAGGGCGATCAACAGCAGCAGGATGCTGACCAGGATCACCGACCACATCGGATAGGCCAGCGGCAGCCCGCCCATCGCCGCCAGGCGGGTGACGCCGGCGGTCAGCAGCGCGGTGACGCCGAGACCGGCGACCCCGACCCAGAAGCTGAGCTCGACGACGATGCGGCGCAGCGAGCCCATCGACACGCCCAGCGCCCGCAGCGAGGCGAACTCCTTGATGTTGGCGAAGATGGCCCCGCGCAGGGTCATCCAGGTGATGCCCACGCCGATGAGGAAGCCCAGCGCCACCGAGAAGCCCAGCATGATGCCGATGAAAGCCTCGCCGGTGAGCAGCTGCTTCTCGTTGGCGTCGGCCAGCTCGCCGCGGGTCCAGGCCCGGTACTTGCCGCCGCTGGAGGCGTTCAGCGCGTCGCGCACCGCCTCGGCCCGGCTGGGATCGGAAATCTTGACCATCAGCGGCCCGACGCGGTCGCCGGTCGAGGCCATGTCGAGCAGGCGCAGGGTGCCGCGCGACACGACCAACTGCGGCTGCATCATGTTCGGATAGCCGGTCAGGATCGCCTTGATGCGAATGGTGCGTCCGTTCAGCGAGGCCTTGTCGCCCAGCTTCACGCCCAGGCGCTTCAGGGCCGACTCGTCGACGGCCACGGCATAGGGCTCGAGCAGGGCCTCGCGCACGCTCTCGGGATAGTCGACCGGCAGGGTCGCGGCGCCGGGCACCGGATCCACCGAGGTGACCTGGACGAACTCGCGCTTACGCTTCTCGTCGCCCTTCACTTCGTTCTGGAACAGGCCGCCGCCGCCGTCGAGGTCGGCCACCTCGACCACCTCCGGGTTCATGTAGATCTGCGGCATGAGCCGGCGCGGCAGGCCGTTGCCGCCGTTGATCAGGCTTTCCGACTTGGGGGCCAGCACCATGATGTCGGCGCGCGAGCGGTCGATCGCGGCGGTGAAGGCGCGGCCGATGCCCGAGAACATGCCCACCTGGGCGAGCACCAGCAGGCCCGAAAAGGCCAGAGCCACGATCGCCGCGGTGTAGCGGCGCCATTCATAAATCAACGTCGATAGCGCGAGCGACATCCGCGACCACCCCCCATGGCGCGACTTGTGACCTTAAGTGGGCCCACGGCAAAGTTAAATCCGGGTAACGAGTTGCGCGCCAGTGCCCACTGGCGGACCGGCCCGAAGCCGCGCTAAGCCGTCGCAAACACCCCGTCGGGAGGGACTTTCGTGCAAACCCTGAAATCCTGGCTGGCCGCGGGCGCGGCCTTCGCCCTGTCGGCCGTCGCGTCCGGCGCCTCCGCCGAAGAAGGCATGTGGACCTTCGACGCCGCCCCGGTCGCCCAGATCAACGCCGAGCTGGGCACGCATGTGGACCAGGCCTGGCTGGACAAGGTGCGCCTCGGGTCCGTGCGGATCGGCGGCTGCTCGGCCTCGCTGGTCTCCTCCGAGGGCCTGGTGCTGACCAACCAGCACTGCGTGCGCGCCTGCGCCCAGACCTTCTCCACGCCGGAGCGCGACGTGGTGCGCGAAGGCTTCTTCACCACCGGCCGCGAGGACGAGCGGGTCTGCCCGGGCCAGACCGCCGAAATCCTGCTGGAGATCGTCGACGTCACCCCGCGGGTGACCGGGGCCGCCGCCGGCAAGACCGGCCAGGCCTTCGTGAAGGCGCGCGACGCCGAGATCGGCCTGATCGAGAAGGAAGGCTGCGGGACCGACGCCAAGCTGCGCTGCCAGGTGATCTCGCTGCACCGCGGCGGCCAGTACAAGCTCTACAAGTACCGCAAGTACGCCGACGTGCGCCTGGTCTACGCGCCCGAGGCCCAGGCGGTGGTGTTCGGCGGCGACCCGGACAACTTCAACTTCCCGCGCTACGCGCTGGATGCCGCCTTCCTGCGGGTCTACGAGGACGGCAAGCCGGCCAAGACGGCAAACCACCTGAAGTGGAACCCGCGCGCGCCGAAGCCGGGCGAGCCGACCTTCGTGGCCGGAAACCCGGGCTCGACCTCGCGCCTGAAGACGGTCGCCCAGCTGGACGCCGAGCGCGACTGGATGCTGCCGGCGACCATCAAGCGCCTGTCCGAGCTGCGCGGCCGGCTGATCCGCTACGCCGAGGAGAGCGACGACCACCGTCGCCAGACCCGCGACGCCCTGCGCGGCGTGGAGAACAACCTGAAGCGCTCCTACGGCATGCACCAGGCGCTGGCCACGACCAGCTTCATGGACGCCAAGCGGACCGAGGAAGCCAAGTTCCGCGCCCAGGTCGCCGCCGATCCGGCGCTCGCCGCCACCGGCGACCCGTGGAGCGAGATCGCCGCCCTGCAGGACGACGTCGCGATCCTGCTGCCGCGCTACGAGCAGCTGGAGAGCCAGGCCGGCCAGGGCTCGGCCCTGTACGGCTACGCCCGCACCCTGGTGCGCGCCGCCCAGGAAAAGACCAAGCCGAACGGCGAGCGCATGCTCGACTACACCGAGGCGCGCCTGCCCCTGGCCGAGAAACGCACCCTGGACCCGCGCCGGATCGAGCCGGAGCTGGAGACGCTGTACCTGGCCTTCTGGCTGAACAAGACCCGCGAAGCGCTGGGGACCGACGCCCCGTCCGTGCAGACCATGCTGGGCAAGGAGTCGCCCGAGGCCATGGCCGCGCGCATGGTGGCCGACAGCAAGCTGGGCGACCCGGCCGTGCGCGCCGCCCTGTGGGCCGGCGGCCTGGACGCGATCAAGGCGTCCGACGACCCGCTGATCCAGTTCGTGCTGAAGACCGACGCCGACGCGCGCGCCGCCCGCTCGGCCTGGGAGGAGCGGGTCGAGGGCCCGACCGACCGCGCCGCCGAGCGCCTCGCCCTGGCCCGCTTCAAGGTCTACGGCGACAAGGTCTATCCGGACGCCACCGGCTCGCTGCGCCTGTCCTACGGCCGGATCGCCGGCTGGAAGGACGGCGACCGCGAGGTCGCGCCGACCACCAACGTGGCGGGCCTCTATGAGCGCGCCACCGGCGCGGCGCCGTTCGAGGTCTCGGCCAAGTTCGCCGAGCGCAAGGCGCAGCTGGACCCGACCACGATCTTCACCGTGGCCACCACCAACGACATCATCGGCGGCAATTCCGGCTCGCCGCTGATCGACGCCAAGGGCGAGGTGATCGGGGCGGTGTTCGACGGCAACCTGCCCTCGCTGGGCGGCGCCTACGGCTATGACGGCACGACCAACCGCACGGTCGCGGTCTCGGCCGCCATGGTCCAGCAGGCCCTGCTGAAGCTCTACGACCAGCCGCATCTGGTGAAGGAGCTGAACGCCAAGTGAGGCGCGCCCGCGGACCGCGGGCCTCCCAACATTACGTAACGGTAACGCGGGCGCTCTTCGGGCGCCCGCGTTTTTGTCTTAGGACGCAGGACAAAGCCCGGCCGCAGGCCGCCCAGGGGGAAGATCCATGCGTCTGACCAAGCAACTTCTCGCGACCGTCGCCGCCGCCGCTGTGGCGGGCGTCGCCAGCGCCGCCCACGCCGATGAAGGCATGTGGACGCTCGACAACTTCCCCTCGGCCAAGGTGAAGCAGACCTACGGCGTCAACGTCGACCAGGCCTGGCTGGACCGGGTGCGCGGCGCGGCCGCCCGCATCCCGGGCTGCTCGGCCTCGGTAGTGTCCTCCGACGGCCTGATGCTGACCAACTATCACTGCGTCACCCACTGCGCGCAGGACCTGTCCACCGCCCAGCAGGACTATCTGAAGGCCGGCTTCCTGACCGCCACCCGCGAGGAGGAGAAGCGCTGCGCCGGCATGACCGCCGAGATCCTCGAAGGCATCACCGACGTGACCGCCAAGGTGAAGGCGGCCGGCGAGGGCAAGAGCGGCTCCGACTTGGTGCAGGCGATCTCGACCGCCACCTCGGCGATCGAGAAGGAGAACTGCGACGGCCAGGCCGGCGTGCGCTGCCAGGTGATCAGCTTCTACGGCGGCGGCCAGTACAAGCTCTACAAGTACCGCCGCTACGAGGACGTGCGCCTGGTGTTCGCGCCGGAATTCAAGACCGGCTTCTTCGGCGGCGATCCGGACAACTTCAACTTCCCGCGCTTCAACCTCGATATCGGCTTCCTGCGCGTCTACGCCGACGGCAAACCAATCTCGACGCCCAATCACCTGAAGTGGAACCCGGCCGCGCCGAAGGCCGGCGAGCCGATCTTCGTGGCCGGCAATCCGGGCTCGACCCAGCGCCTGCTGACCGTCGGCCAGCTGGAGACCCTGCGCGACTTCACCCTGCCATTCTCGCTGGTGAACACCGCCGAGAAGCGCGGCCGCCTGATCGGCTTCTCGCAGCAGTCGGCCGAGAACGCCCGCGTCGCCCAGGACCCGATCACCTTCCTGGAAAACAGCCACAAGGTGAGCTGGGGCAAGCTGAAGGCGTTGTCCGACAAGGCCTTCTTCGGCACCAAGCAGCGCGAGGAGCAAGACCTGCGCTCGAAGACCGCCGACCAGAAGCCGTGGACGGACATCGAGGCGGCGCAGGCCGCCTACCGCGACCTCTACCTGCCCTACTACTTCCTCGAGTCGAACGCCGGCGACGCCTCCAAGCTGTACGGCTACGCCCAGACCATCGTCCGCGGTGCGACTGAGCGGACCAAGCCGGCGGCCGAGCGGCTGGGCGGCTACGACGACGCGGCCCTGGCCCGCATGGGCCGCAACCTGTCGGCCGAGACGCCGGTGCAGGCCGGGCTGGAGGAGCTTTACCTGTCGTTCTGGCTGTCGAAGGCGCGCGAGCACCTGACCGCC
This sequence comes from Caulobacter sp. 17J65-9, assembly GCF_010975005.1. Taxonomy (GTDB): domain Bacteria; phylum Pseudomonadota; class Alphaproteobacteria; order Caulobacterales; family Caulobacteraceae; genus 17J80-11. The sequence continues at coordinate 12,431 of NZ_JAAIVC010000022.1, forward strand.
GACGACGCCGTCACCAAGCTGCTGCTGGGCCGCGAGAGCCCGGAAGCCAAGGCCGCGCGTCTGGTGGCCGGCAGCAAGCTGGCCGACCCGGCCGTGCGCAAGGCGCTGTGGGAAGGCGGGATCGACGCCGTGCGCGCGTCGGACGACCCGCTGATCCAGTACGTGCTGAGCCTCGACCCGGCCGCCCGCGAGGCGCGCGCCGCCTGGGAGAGCCGCGTGACCGGCCCGACCGCCAAGGCCGCCGCCGACGTCGCCAAGGCCCGCTTCGCCGCCTACGGCGACGCCATCTACCCGGACGCCACCTTCTCGCTGCGCCTGACCTACGGCTCGGTGAAGGGCTGGACCGAGCGCGGCCAGCCGATCGCGCCGTTCACCGAGATCGGCGGCCTCTACGCCCGCAACACCGGCCAGGCCCCGTACGACCTGCCGCCCAGCTGGCTGGCGGCGGAAGCGAAGATCGACAAGAAGGTCGTGTTCAACTTCTCAGGCACCGGCGACATCATCGGCGGCGCCTCCGGCTCGCCGACGCTCAACGCCAAGGGCGAGGTGATCGGGGCCGTGTTCGACGGCAACATCCACTCGCTGGGCGGCGCCTACGGCTACGACCCGGTGCTGAACCGCTCGGTGCACGTGGCCGCCTCGGGCGTCCAGGAAGCCCTGCTCAAGGTCTACGGCCGCGACGCGCTGGTGAAAGAGCTGAACGCGAAGTGAGCTGAATCTCCTCCCCCGTGAAGCGCAGCGGAACGGGGGAGGGGGACCGCCGAAGGCGGTGGAGGGGGGGGAGCCTCAGGCGCGCCCCTTTTTCTTTGTCCCTTCACAGCCGTTCGCCCCCTCCACCACGCTTCGCGTGGTCCCCCTCCCCCGCTGCGCAGGGGAGGAGAAAGAGCTACGCCCCCCGGAAGTCCGGCTTGCGGCGCTCGACGTGGGCGCTGACGCCTTCGTGGTGGTCGGCGGTCAGGTGGGCCAGGGCCTGGGCCGCGGCGGTGGTCTCCAGCAGGGCCTCGAACGAGCCCTCGCGGCCCTGACGCAGCAGGGCCTTGGTCAGGCGCAGCGCGTGCGGGGCCTGGGCGGCGATCTTCTCGGCCATGGCAAAAGCCTCCTCCATCAGCCGCTCGTGCGGGACCACCCGGTTGACCAGGCCCCAGCGCTCGGCGGTGTCGGCGTCGATCAGGTCGCCGGTGAACAGCAGCTCAGCCGCGCGCGGATAGCCGACCAGCCGCGGCAGCATCCAGGCGTCGCCGTCGCCGGGCAGGATGCCGAGCTTCAGGAACGGCACGCCGAAGCGCGCCTGGTCGGAGGCGATGCGGATGTCGGCCAGACCCGCAAGGCCGCAGCCCAGGCCCACGGCCGGCCCGTTGACGGCGGCGATCAGCGGCACGTCCAGGGCGTACACCGAGCGCACGATGCGGTGGACGATGCGGCGATAGCGGTCGCGGAGCGCCAGGCCGTCGCCCTCGAACAGGTCGGTCCTGGCCTGCATGGCCTTCACGTCGCCGCCGGCCGAGAAGGCCCGGCCCGCGCCGGTGATCACCGCGCAGCGCACCTCGCGGTCGGCGTTCAACTGTTCGCAGGCGGCGGCGAAGGCCTCGCCGTCGTCCAGCTCGGGAATGGCGTTGAGCTTGTCGGGGCGGTTCAGGGTCAGGAGGGCGATCGGCCCCCGGCGTTCGATCTGGATCAGGCCCATGCCCTCGCTCCGCATACGAAAACCCCGGCCTTAGAGGCCGGGGCTGAACGCTGCAAGAACATAGACCAATACGGTCTAGCGCGGTTTGCGCGGGAGCGGACTGAAGTCTAGCGGCTTACCAAAAAGCCTGTCCTTGCCCTTGGAGCCGACCAGCAGCCCTCCCAGCAAGGCGAACGAGAACATCGCGTGCTGCATGTTCTTGTCTTTGTCTTTCATCGGCGTCTCCTAAGCCAGCCGGTAAAGCCAGTAAGAGACACGTCGCGGCTCCCAGGGACTTTCACCCTCCCAGTCGTCTGGCGCGTCGACACTCACTCTGGCGCCGCGCGCGAAATTGACAAGAATTAATCCGGGTTCGGAGCAAAAAACATCGATTTCTGCACGGCGAATTTCCAAATTTCGATTGCAGAACAATCAGGTATGAAAATCCCAACGCGCACACGGACGCGCACTTCAGCGCGAAAGCGCGAATTCAGGTCACCGCAGGTCCAGGCGCCGCGCCGCGCGGCGCGCAAAAAAAAATAGCCCCGGCGGAAGCCGGGGCTTTGGAGGAACCAGCAAGAACACGTACGCCGGGATGCTCGATACAACCACCGACGCCGTTGAGAACAACCTCGCTCGCCGCCTTCGCCACTACAAGTTAAATCCCTGAAAGGCTTGCCGTCCCGGCACACAAAAACTTAGATGGCCCCCAAACTATCTGCGATAACTTACGCACATGAGCCCGGTCCCCGCCCCCATCGTCACCCCGTGCGTGAAGGTCTGCGCCGTCGACGGCGAGAGCGGCCTGTGCCTGGGCTGCTTGCGCACCCTGCCGGAGATCGCCGGCTGGGCGAAGCTGACCGCCGAGCGCCGGGCCGAGATCATGGCTGAACTGCCCGCCCGGCGGAGCCGGATCGACCCCCGCAAGCTGGGGCTTTGATTCACGACTCGACAACCTCTGATTCACCGGATGCAAACCCCAGGCGGCTAGGTTGCGCGGGCGCCGAGAAGCGGCGTCACGAGAGTCCGCATGCTCAAGAACGCCGCCGTCATCGCCGCCGCCGCCGTCGTGTCCGCCCTGGGCGCCGGGGGAGCCGTGGTGGCTCTGGACTCGGTTTACGATCTGCCGCGCGTCAGCATTCCCTTCGCCGCCCCGCTGGTCTCGGTCGAGGAGCAGGCGACCGCTTCGGCCGAACCGATGGTCGAGACCGCTTCGACGACCTCCGCCGCCGCGGCCATCACCAAGGCCAAGGACGGGCACTTCTGGGCCGAGGCGACCGTGGAGGGCCGGCACGTCCGCTTCCTGGTCGACACCGGCGCGACCACCGTCGCCCTGACCGCCGTCGACGCCAAGCGCCTGGGCATCGACGCCTCGCGCCTCGACTACAGCCATCCGGTGAAGACCGCCGCCGGCGAGATCCGCGCCGCCCTGGTCGAACTCGACTACGTGTCGGTGGCCGGCGCGCGCGTGGAGAAGGTCCAGGCCCTGGTCATGGAGAAGGGCCTGGAGACCTCGCTTCTGGGCATGAGCTATCTGGGCCGCCTGTCGCGGCTGGAAGCCACCCCGGATTCGATGATCCTGCGCTCGTAAGAGCGCGACAGCCGAAAGTGGACGCCGGTATCGGCGACCGTCGCGCTCCACTTTAGAGCACGACAGCCGGGCTCAGACCTCGACCGCGCCGCCCGGATTGCGGGCGCGCGAGCGCAGCCACATCACCCCGGCCAGATCCGAGAAGGCCGCCCACAGCCGGCCCAGGTTCGTGTACTTCGACGCACCCGTGGTGCGCGGGCGATGGCCGACGTCCTCGAAGCGCACCTGGTAGCCCTCGCGGATCATCAGCGCCGGCAGGTAGCGGTGCATGTGATCGAAGTAGGGCAGCAGCAGGAAGGACTCGCGGCGGAAGGCCTTCAGGCCGCAGCCGGTGTCGTCGGCCTGGTCGTTCAGCAGCTTCTTGCGGATGCCGTTGGCCCAGCGCGAGGCGTAGCGCTTGGCGGCGCTGTCCTGGCGCTTGGCGCGGCGGCCGCCGACCAGGGCGACCTCGCCCGGCGCGGCCTTCAGGGCGTCGGCCAGCTTGGGCGCGTCGGCCGGCGGGTTCTGACCGTCGCCGTCCATGGTCACCACGATCGGGCCGCGCGCGGCCAGCACGCCGGTGCGCACCGCGCGGCTCTGGCCGGCGTTGGACTTGTGGGTCAGCACCCGCAGGCGCGGCAGCTCGGCCTTCAGCGCCTCGAGTTCGGCCAGGGTCGCGTCACGGCTCGCGTCGTTGACGAAGATCATCTCGTAGTCGCGGCCGTCGAACGCGGCGGCGATCTCGCGCGCCAGCGCGGCGGCGGCGCCTTCTTCGTTGTAAACCGGGACGACGATCGAGGTTTCGGGCGACATAGATGCCTCTGAGTTCCCGGCGCTATTACCGCGCTTTCAGGCTAGGTGGAAACCGGCCGGCCGCGCGGAAAGCGCGGCAAATTGTAAAATAGAGGGCGCGCGCCGGGCGCAATACCGGCTCCCACTATAGCTGGACACGCCCGCTCCGCTTTTCGGCTTTACGGGAGGCGCTCGTCCGATTGCGTGCTAATAGCGCGCCTATGACGCGCTTCGACATTGATCGTTGGATCGCGGGCTGGCGAGGCCCGCTGCTGGCCGCCCTGGTCGCTCTGATCGCGGGCCTGCCCGGCGTGTTCGCCATGCCGCCGCTGGACCGCGACGAGTCGCGCTTCGCCCAGGCGACGGCGCAGATGCTCGAAACCGACGACTTCGTGAACATCCAGTTCCAGGACCAGCCGCGCCACAAGAAGCCGGTCGGCATCCACTGGCTGCAGGCCGCCGCCGTATCGGCCGTCTCCGACCCGGAAGCGCGCGACATCTGGGCCTACCGCATTCCCTCGCTGCTGGGCGCGATGCTGGCGGCGGCCGCCTGCGCCTGGGGCGCGACGGCGATCTGGGGCGCGCGCGCCGGCGTGCTGGCCGGCGTGATGCTGGGCGCGAGCTTCCTGCTCTCGACCGAAGCCTTCATCGCCAAGACCGACGCGGTCCTGTGCGGAACCGTGACCCTGGCCATGGCCGCCCTGGCGCGGCTCTACCTCGCCTCGCGCGGCGAAGGGATTTCGGCCGGGCGCAAGACCAAGCTGCTGTTCTGGACGGCGATGGCCGTGGCCATCCTGGTCAAGGGGCCGATCGGCCCGATGGTCGCGGGCCTGGCCATGATCACGCTGGGCCTCTGGGACCGAAAGTGGCGCTGGCTGAAGGGCCTGGGCTGGGCCTGGGGCCTGGCCATCGTGCTGGCCGTCGTCGGCCCTTGGGCGGTGGCCATCACCGTGGCCACGGACGGCGCCTTCTGGGGGACCTCGATCGGCGGCGACATGGCCGCGAAGGTCGCCGGCGGCCAGGAGGGCCACGGCGTGCCGCCGGGCCTCCACACCCTGCTGCTGCCCCTGCTGTTCTACCCGGGCACCCTGCTGCTGGCCGCCGCCGCCGTGACCGCCTGGACGCGCCGCGCCGAGCCGGCCGTGCGCTTCGCCATCGCCTGGTTCCTGCCCGCCTTCGTGGTGTTCGAGCTCGTTCCCACCAAGCTTCCGCACTATCCCCTGCCGACCTATGGCGCGATCGCCTGGCTGGCGGCGGCGGCCCTGACCCAGCCGATCGGCCCGCGCGCCCGCTGGACCGGGGTGGTGCTGGCCTGCCTGGCGGCGCTGGGCGTCAGCGCCGTGGCGGTCGGCGGGCTGACCCAGTTCGGCGACAAGTCGGACACCTTCTGGGTCTCGCTCACCGTCGGTTTCGCCATGATCGGCGCCTTCGTCGGCGCTTACCTGCTGCTGAACCGCGCCGCCCGCACGGCCATGGTGGTCGCCTGCGCCTTCGGCGTGCTCGCCCACGCCGCCCTGGTGGGCGTGGCCAGCAGCCTGCAGCCCCTGCAGGTCTCGCCGCGCATCGAGAAGGCGCTGCGCAAGGCCGACCTCGATCCGCGCGAGGGCGTCGTGCCCGGCCCGGTGGCGGTGGCCGGCTACGCCGAGCCCAGCCTGGTGTTCCTGCTGGGCACCCGCACCGAACTGCTGGCCACGGGCGCGGACGCGATCCCCGCCGTGGCCCAGGGCCGGCCGGTGCTGATCGAAGGCCGCGAGGAGAACAGCTTCCAGCAGGCCCTCGCCCAGCGAAAGCTCAAGGTGCGTTCGGTGGACGTGGTCGAGGGCCGCAACTATTCCAACGGCAAACGCGTGCGCCTGACCCTATATCAGGCCGACGTCGCCCGCCCCTGAAGCGCCCGTAGAGTCCCATGAGCCGCCGTATCGAGATCGTCGAAGTCGGGCCGCGCGACGGCCTGCAGAACGAGGCCGTGGTCCTCACCTCCGAGGACCGGATCGAGTTCGTCCGCAAGCTGGAGGACGCCGGCGCGCGGCGCATCGAGGCGGTCTCCTTCGTGCATCCGAAGCTGGTCCCGCAGATGGCCGAGGCCGAGACGGTGATGGCCGGCCTGCCGAAGGACGCCGGCCGCTCGCGCATCGGCCTGGCCCTGAACCTGAAGGGCTTCGACCGGGCGGTCGCGGCCGACTGCGACGAGGTCAACGTGGCCATGTCGGCCACCGACGGCTTCGGCCTGAAGAACCAGGGCCTGAGCGTCGCCCAGCAGGTCGACATGCTGGGCCAGATCGTCGAGCGCACCCACAACCTGACCGGCGCCGGCGCGGGGCCGAAGCTGTCGGCCACCCTGTCGGTGGTCTGGGGTTGTCCGTTCGACGGCGAGGTCAGCGACGGCCAGGTGGCCGCGATCGTACGCGACATCGCAGCCCTGGGCGTGGCGGAGATCGGCCTGGCCGACACCATCGGCGTCGGCGACCCGTGGACCGTGCGCCGGCGCATCGAGGCGGTGCGCGCCGCGGCCGGCGACGCGACCCTGCGCCTGCACTTCCACGACACCCGCAACACCGGGGTGGCCAACGCCTACGCCGGCGTCGAGGCCGGGGTGGACGTGCTGGACGCCTCCTGCGGCGGCATCGGCGGCTGCCCGTTCGCGCCCAACGCGACCGGCAACGTGGCGACCGAGGACCTGGTCTTCGCCCTGCACCGGGCCGGCTTCGAGACCGGCTACGACCTCGACGCGCTGATCGCGGCGGCCCAATGGGTCGGCGGGAAGCTGGGCAAGGCGCCCCCGTCCAAGCTGTCCAAGGCCGGGCCGTTCCGCCCCGTCGCCTAGAGCGCGACAGCCGAAAGTGGACGCCGGTTTCGGCGGCCGTCGCGCTTTACCCCAAGAAGGCCTACCCCGCCTTCCCGGTGATCTTCCTGAGCGCCGGGCGCAGCACCGCGGCCATCACGATCAACGGCCCCAGCGCCCAGGCCAGAGCCAGGCGGGCGGGATTGTCGGCGCGCTTGCGGAAGTAGCGGGCCAGGCCCCGCCCCTTGTGGAATTCGACGAAAACCGGCTCGGCCAGGCTGGTGTGGCCCAGGTGGACGACCTCTGCCTGCGGCTGGAACCAGACCGTGCCGCCGGCCTGGCGGGCGCGCCAGCACAGGTCGACGTCCTCGACGTGCAGGAAGTAGCGGCCGTCGAACCCGCCCAGCGCGTGGAAGTCGTCGCGGCTCATGCAGAAGCAGGCGCCCGATATGGTCGGCACCTCGGCCGGGCCGTCCGGCTCCGGCTGGTCTTCGTGGTGGATCTCGAACCGGCGCAGGAAGCCGAAGACAGCGGTCAGGCGCGACAGGGTGAGCAGGGTAGTGACCGGCGTCACGTCCCCCCGGCGCGCGCCGCGCTGTTCGCTGCGATCGGGATTGAGCACCCGCGCGCCGACCACGCAGGGGGCCGGCCGGTTGGCGGCCGCGGCGACCAGGGCGTCCAGGCAGCCGTCCTCCAGCAGGGCGTCGGGATTGAGGAACACCAGCCAGCGCGCGGTGGCGCTGGACGCGCCCAGATTGGCCCCGCGGGCGAAGCCGACATTGCCGTGGCCCTGCAGCAGCCGCACGCGCGGCTCGCGCGCGGCGATCTCGACCAGGCGGGCGGCGTCCTCGGGACTGGAGCCGTTGTCGACCAGCACCAGCTCGCCGGCGCGGACCGCCTTCAGCACTCGGTCCACGGCGTCGAACAGGACCGGTCCGGTGCGATAGACCACCATGACCACCGCCACGTCGGCGACGGGCGCGCGCGCCGGCGCGAAGGCGACCACGGTGTGGTTCGTTCGGACACGGGTGTCCATGGCCGGCTCCGCGCTGCGCAAATCCGGGAACAGGTGGGTTATCCCCTTGATCGGGCCGGACACCGAGCGTCGCCCGCCGTCCTGCTGCGCTCGAAAACACCCCGGGCGAGCCGGACGTTCCGGGGCACAAACGAAAGCGCCCGCGGCCGGGGGCCGCGGGCGCTCAGGTTCGGTCCGTATGGCCGATCAGGCCCGGCGCAGGTCCGGCGGCGTGGCCTCGGCGACCAGCTGCGCCACGGCTTCGTCGAGGCTGATCAGGGTCTGGTCCTGGGAGCCCAGGCGACGCAGGGCGACCGTGCGGTTCTCGGCTTCCTTGCGGCCGACCACGGCGATGACCGGGGTCTTGCCCAGCGAGTGCTCGCGGACCTTGTAGTTGATCTTCTCGTTGCGCAGATCGGTCTCCACGCGAAGGCCGGCGGCGCGCAGGGCGGCGGCGGCTTCCTCGGCGAAGTCGTCGGCATCGGAGGTGATCGTCGCCACGACAACCTGCGTAGGCGCCAGCCACAGGGGGAAGGCCCCCCCGTAGTTCTCGATCAGAATGCCGATGAAGCGCTCGAACGAGCCCAGGATCGCCCGGTGCAGCATCACCGGCCGCTGCTTGGAGCCGTCCTCGGCCACGTACTCGGCGTCCAGCCGCTCCGGCAGGACGTAGTCCAGCTGGATGGTGCCGCAGGTCCATTCACGGCCGATGGCGTCCTTGACGATGAAGTCCAGCTTCGGCGCGTAGAAGGCGCCGTCGCCCTCGGCGATCACCGGCTCGACCCCGGCGGCGCGGGCGGCCTCGGCCATCTGCGCCTCGGCCTTGTCCCAGAACGCGTCCGAACCGGCGCGGACTTCGGGGCGGGTGGCCAGGTTGATGTAGGCCGTCTCCATGCCGAGGTCGGCATGGATGCTCTTCGCCAGCTTGATGAACGCGGCCGTCTCTTCGACGATCTGGTCCTCGCGGCAGAAGATGTGGGCGTCGTCCTGGGTGAAACCGCGCACGCGCATCAGGCCGTGCAGGGCGCCCGACGGCTCATAGCGGTGGCAGGCGCCGAACTCGGCCATGCGCAGCGGCAGGTCGCGATAGGACTTCTGGCCCTGGTCGAAGATCTGCACGTGGCCGGGGCAGTTCATCGGCTTGAGCGACAGGGTCTCGCCCTCGACCGTCTCGCAGACGAACATGTTGGGGCGGTACTTGTCCCAGTGGCCCGAGGCCTCCCAGAACTTGCGGTCCAGCACCTGCGGCGTCTTCACCTCGACATAGCCGGCGGCGTCGAGACGGCGGCGCATGTAGGCCTCCAGCACACGCCACAGCACCCAGCCCTTCGGGTGCCAGAACACCATGCCGCGGCCCTCTTCCTGCATGTGGAAGAGGCTCATGGCGCGGCCGACCTTGCGGTGGTCGCGCTTCTCGGCTTCCTCGACGCGCTTGAGGTAGGCGTCGAGGTCGGCCTCGTTGGCCCAGGCGGTGCCGTACATGCGCTGCAGCTGGGCGTTGCGGTGGTCGCCGCGCCAGTAGGCGCCGGCCAGCTTGGTCAGCTTGAAGGCCTTGCCGACGTGCTTGGTCGACGGCAGGTGCGGCCCGCGGCACAGGTCCTTCCAGCGGCCCTGCGAATAGACCGTGATCTCTTCGCTGGGCGGCAGGTCGCGGACGATCTCGGCCTTGTACGTCTCGCCGATCGACTCGAAGTACTTGATCGCGTCGTCGCGGTTCCAGACCTCGCGCAGGATCGGTTCGTCGCGGTCGACGATCTCGCGCATCTTGGCTTCGATCTTCTCGAAGTCGTCGATGGAGAACGGCTCCTCGCGGGCGAAGTCGTAATAGAACCCGTCCTCGATCGACGGGCCGATGGTGACCTGCGTGCCGGGGAACAGCTCCTGCACGGCCTCGGCCAGCACGTGGGCGACGTCGTGGCGGATGGTCTCCAGCGCCTCGGGGCTGTCGCGGGTGACGATCTCGAGCTTGCCGCTGGCGAGCGGCCGGTTCAGGTCGCGCAGCTCGCCGTCCAGCTTCACCATCACCGCCTTCTTGGCCAGCGACGGCGAAATCGACTGCGCCACGTCCTTGCCCGTCGAACCCTGCGGGTACTGGCGGACGGCGCCGTCGGGAAACACCAGGTCGATCATGTCTCACACTTCAGTTTGCCGCTCTGCGGCGGCGGGACGGGGTCGTAGCCTGACCCGCCCCAGGGATTGCATCGGCACACGCGGTGGGCGGCGAGGTAGGAGCCGCGCCAGAACCCGTGTGCGATCAGGGCTTCGGCCGCATACTCCGAACAGGTCGGAAGGAAGCGGCACTGCCGCCCGATCAGGGGCGAAAGCGTCAGCTTGTAGGCCCGAAGGCTCAAGCGGACGGCGCGTTCATAGAGTGTCATGCCGGGGCGACCGCGAACGACGGTTCGGCGCGCTTATCGCACTTGCGAAAAGGGCCGATCAAGCCGCGCCGGCGCAGCTAGTTCGCTCGATGGCCTGGCGCGCGGCGGCGACCGCCGCCTCGAACGGCAGCAGGGTCGAGGCGTGGCGGGCGGGATAGGCCTTCACCGGCTCCAGCACGGCGAGGTCGGAAAAGCGTCCCGAGGGTGCGGGGCCGTCGGTTTTCAGCATGGCGCGCAGCTGGTCGCGGGCGGCTTCCAGCTCGGCGACCGTGGCGCCGACGGCCTGGGCGCCCAGCACCGAGGCGGCGGCCTGGCCCAGCGCGCAGCACTGGACGTCCTGGGCCAGGTCCATGACCCGGCCGTCCTCGACGACGACGTCGACCACCACCCGGCTGCCGCACAGCTTGGCGATCCGCTCGGCCGAGGCGTCGGGCGCGGCCAGACGCCCGGCCCGCGGCAGGTGCGCGGCCAGGTTCAGGATCTTGGCGGAGTAGAGCTCGTCCAGCATCGGGCGGAATATGGGGCGCCTGGGCTTCGACGTTAAGCCGTTACGACAAAACAACGCCCGTCATCCCGGCCGGACGCCCGCAAAGCGGGCGGGAGAGCCGGGATGACGAACCTTGGTTTTCAGCTGATCCCGCTCACGCGTCGTCCTTGGCCAGCGCGCGGGCCAGGGCCGGGCGGGCGTTCGCGCGGGCCAGCCAGTCGTCGTAGACGGCGTGCGCAGGCAGGGCCTGGCGGGCGAACTGCAGCAGCGAGACGAACATGATGTCGGCGGCGCTGAACCGGTCGCCCAGGATCCAGGGCGTCTTCTCGAGCGTGGTGCGCAGGCGCTCTTCCATCGCCTCGTAGGCGGCCTTGTCGGCGGGATCGGCCGAGCCCTTGAAGCGGGCGGTGATCACCGGCTCCAGCACGCCGGCGTAATAGGCCAGCCAGCTGAGGTAGGGGCCGCGCAGCGGGTCGCCGACCACCGGGCCCATGCCCGCCTGCGGAAACTTGTCGGTCAGGTACAGCGCGATGGCCGCCGACTCGGTGACCAGGGCGCCGTCGTCCATGAGGGCCGGCACCTGGCCGTGCGGATGCGGATTGGCCGGATCGCGCGCGCCCGTGCCGGCCAGCGGCCCGCCGGTGCGCCGGATGTCGACCTTCCGCACCTCGTAGGGCGCGCCCAGCTCCTCCAGCAGCCACAGGAAGCGGGTCGAACGCGAACGCGGGGCGTGGAACAGGGTCAGCATGGCGGCTCCGGAGATGGCGGGCCGCCAGAAATCATCGTTCTCACGCCGCGCACAAGCGCTATGCGCCAGACTCGGCTCCTACGCCTCGACCTTGGCCCGCAGCGCCTCGGCCAGCTGCTCGAACGCGGCCTTGCGGACGCGCTTGGTGCGTTTGCCTTCCACCTCGCCGAGGGCGCCCTCGAAGATCTCGCCGATGGCGAAGATGCAGCTGCCCGGATCCAGCTCCTCGATCTCGAAATAGCGGACCGAGCGGGACATGAACCCGCGCTTCTCCGCCCAGATCAGCTGCTGGCGGGGCACCCACTCCACCACCGTCGCGTTGAAGTCGCGCTCCGGCAGGCCCGGGATGGTTTCGCGCAGGGCCAGCGGCTGGCCGATGCCGATCTTGCCCGAGGCCTTGGGGTGGATCGGGTTCCACGTCCCCCAGAACTCCAGGTCGGACAGCACCTCCCAGATGGCGTCGGAGGTGGCCTTGATCCCGATGCGGTACTCGACGCGAAACGCCATCAGCGCGGCTCTCCAGAAATCTCCCGGCCCACCGGATAGAGCAGGTAACGGTCGTCGTAATAAGGCGTGCGCGCATAGAACCAAGCGAGACGCGCGTCCGGGTCCTTAGCGAAGTCCGGTTCGGCCTTCAGCTTGGCCTCGAATTCGGCCTTCAGCTTCGGGTCGGCGGCCAGCATGCGCTCGGCCAGCGGCGCGATGGCGTAGCCCTCGATGTATTCGGTCCGCTGCAGCAGCTCGGGGAAGAAGCCCCAGGCGAACAGCGAGTCCTCGCTCTGCGGCTCCAGCAGCAGCACGGCCAGCTCGCCCAGCGGCTGGTCGGTCGGCACCCGCACCGACCCGGCCGGATAGGTCTCGCTGCGGCGCTCGTGCTCGAAGCCCTCGGCCTGGATCGGCACGTGGCCCTCGTTGACCTGCGCCGCGGGCTTGGCCGAGCCGAAGCGGGTCATGTCGACCTGCACCGTGCGCGGCGCGGTCAGGGTCTCCATGCGGACGCCGTGCACCTTCAGGCGCTCGATCACCTCCGGCTTGGTGACCGGCACCCAGTAGGCCGTCGGCACGTCCAGCGCCAACGTCGGCGCGTCGGTGAACAGCGGCAGCGGCTTGGTGTCGGCCTTCTTGCCCAGCCAGCGCACTTCGTCCCCGCCCGAAGCTTCCGAGCGGTACTTCTCGAAGGCGATCCGCGCGAAGTCGCGCTGGCCGGTCGGCTCCTTTTTCGGCACGGCGTTGGCCATGACCTGGGTCGGGCGGCGCGCGTCGTCCTGCGCTTCGGCCGCCTTCAGCGCCGCGCCGTCGGCGGCCAGCGACCTCAGCGACTGCTCCATGAGCACGTACATGCCCAGCACGCGCTGCTTGTAGGGCTTCAGCGAGTGGTTCTCGACCAGCACGGTCGGCACGCGGATGGCGTCGCCGTAGCCGGTGGAGAAGCGCGGCGGCGAGGCGACGCTGGCCAGGCCGGTGTCCGGATTACGGTCGTCGACGCCGAACACCAGCTTGCCGGGGATGTGGCCCTGGCTTTTAAGCGCCTTCTCCACCGCCGGGCGATAGACCTGGTCCAGCCAGGCGCCGCCGGCCGGCGAGCGGCCCGCTCGGCCGTCCTCGGCCTCGTAACCGAAGGTCACGTCGTACTGGTAGTCGATCCCGTCGGTGACGTGCAGGTCGATGTAGAGGTCGGGGTTCACCGCCCGGATCAGGCCGATCATGGCCCGCATCTCCGGCGCGTCGGCCTTGGCGTAGTCGCGGTTCAGGTTGAGGTTCTGGGCGGTGGTGCGCCAGCCCTGGCTGACCGGCCCGCGCTGGTTGGGACGGCTGTAGGGCGAGGTGCGCTCGTGGCCGTCGACGTTGAAGATCGGCACGAACACGAAGTTCACCTTGTCGAGCAGGCTGTCCTTGCCCTTGAAGGCGATGTCGCGCAGCAGCATCAGCCCCGCGTCCTTGCCGTCGATCTCGCCGGCGTGGATGCCCGCCTGGACCAGCAGCACAGGCTTGTTCGGATCGAGCTGCGGGCGGCCGTCCACCACCGGGTCCTTGGTGGCGTAGACCACCAGCATGTCGCGCCCCTGGGCCGACTTGCCGAAGGTCGACAGGGTCAGCAGCGGCGAGGCGGCGTCCAGCTTCTCGATGAAGGCGCGGGTCTCGGCGTAGGTCGGCGTGGCGGTGATGCCGGTCGTCTCCGACGGCGTGATCCACGGGTCGTTCGGCTTGGCGATCAGCTTCTCGCTCTTGCCGTGCCAGGCCAGGGCGGGCGGCAGAATGTCGGTTTCCCACGGCGCCTTGGTCTGCGCGGCGGCGCTTCCGAAGGCGCCCAGCGCGACGGCCATCGCCGCCACGGACACGGCCAGCTTGTTCATGGACATCCCCCTATTCGCTCATGCCGGCGAACGCCGGAATCCGAGCTGTTTATCGCCGAGCGCGGCGGTTCAGTAGCCCTCAGTCGACAAACGAGGGCGGGGCCGCGCCTCACACCGACCGCGTGATCCCCGCCTCGCGCTGGAAGTAGACGAGGTCCAGGGCCGGCGGCTCGACGCCCGCCAGCGACAGCAGGCCGTGAGCTTGGCCGCGATGGTGGGTCTGGTGGTTGAAGACATGGTCCAGCGCGCTCGAAAGCGTCTGCTCCAGCGCCACCCCGCTCATGTTGGCGTAGCCGTACGGCTTATCGAGCGCCGCCGGGTCGACGCCGTCGACATAGGCCGAGATGCGCCTGTCCTCGATCAGGCGCATGGCCTGCAGGGTCGCGAGATCGTCGGCCAGCGCCACGTCCAGCCGGTCGTAGCTCGGCCCCTCGCCGGTCAGCCGCCGCATCCAGATGCGGTCGGCGACCAGCACGTGGGTCAGGGTCCCGTGCAGCGAGCCGAAGAACGCCTTGCGCTCGGCGTGATAGTCCGCCGCCGGCAGGCTCGCGCAGGCTTCGTAGATCCGCTGATTGGCCCAGGCGTTGTAGGCCGCGAACATGCGGTAGCGGTCGAGGGTCATGGCGCCGGCTCCCAATTTCCGCTCATCCCCGCGAAAGCGGGGACCCAGGACGCAAACGTCGGACGATTGCTCGCCGCGCATAACGCACATGACGGCCTGAGCCGTCGAGCTCTGGGTCCCCGCTTTCGCGGGGATGAGCGGATTAATGGCTCACCCCGGCTCCTTCATCCGCCAGGTGGCGCCGGTCGGGCCGTCCATCACCTCGACGTTCAGCGCGGTCAGCTCGCCGCGGATGCGGTCGGCCTCGGGCCAGTTCTTGCTAGCCCGGGCCTCGCCGCGGGCCTGGATCAGCGCGTCGACCCGGGCGCGGAAGGCGTCGTCCACGCCCGCCTCGAACCAGGCGTCCGGATCGCCGGTCAGCACGCCCAGCAGCTCGGCGGCGGCCAGCAGCTCGGCCTTGGCCTTGCGGCGCGCGCCCCCCGATTCGGCCGTCTCCAGCGCCTTGCCCAGCGCGAACAGCTCGGCCACCGCACGCGGGGTGTTCAGGTCGTCCAGCAGGGCCTCCATGAAGGCGGCCGGCGGCTCGACCGGCTCGACCTCCACGCCCTGGGCGCGGCGCAGCGCGCCGTACAGGCGGTCGAGGTTCTTGCGCGACTGGGTCAGCAGGTCGTCGGTCCAGTCCAGCGGCGCGCGGTAGTGGGCGGCCAGCAGGGCCCAGCGCACAACCTCGCCCGGCACGGTCTTCACCAGGTCGTGGACCAGCAGCACGTTGCCCAGGCTCTTGGACATCTTTTCGGCGTCCATGGTCAGGAAGCCGTTGTGCACCCAGTAGCGCGCGTAGGTCGGCTGGCCATGGGCGCAGCGCCCCTGTGCGATCTCGTTCTCGTGGTGCGGGAAGATCAGGTCGTGCCCGCCGCCGTGGATGTCGATCGGAATGCCGAGGTTGGCCTCGATCATGGCCGAGCACTCGATGTGCCAGCCCGGCCGGCCGCCGCCCCACGGGCTTTCCCAGACCGGCTCGCCGGGCTTGGACGGTTTCCACAGCACGAAGTCGGCGGGATGCTTCTTGTAGGGGGCGACCTCGACGCGGGCGCCGGCGATCATGTCCTCGACCGAACGGCCCGACAGGGCGCCGTAGTCGGCGTAGCTGCCGACGTCGAACAGCACGTGGCCTTCGGCGGCGTAGGCGTGGCCGCGCTCGATCAGGGCGGCGATCTGCTCGACGATGGCCCCGATGTGGTCGGTGGCGTGCGGCGCCAGGGTCGGCGCGATCACGTTCAGCCGGCCCATGTCCTCGAGATAGATCTTCTCGTAGCGGGCGGTGATCTCGCCGATCGGCACGCCCTCGGCGGCCGCCTTGGCGTTGATCTTGTCGTCCACGTCCGTGACGTTGCGCGCATAGACCACGTGCTCGGCCCCGTAGAGCTTGCGCAGCACGCGGTTCAGCACGTCGAACACCACCGGCGGGCGCGCATTGCCCACGTGGGCGCAGTCGTAGACCGTCGGCCCGCAGACGTAGAGCGTCACCCGCTTCGGGTCCTGCGGCTCGAAATCGCGCTTTTCGCGCGACAGGGTGTCGTAGAGGGCGAGCTTCATGGTCGGGCCGTGTTGCCGGATCGGGGATGCGTCCCATATAGCTTCGCGGCCTCCGGGAAAACCGGGACGGGAACCTCGAGGGTCCTTCCGTCATCCGTTCCCGCGATGCAAAGGGCGGCACGCGTCATTCCGGGACCATCGTCCCGGCGCCACTAAGCCGGCCCGGAGAGAAAAAGTATGGACGCTTTCGCCCAGGACCGCGCCGCTCTGAAGGCCGTCGATTCCGCCCCCCAAAAGCCGACTCGCGAAGAAGCCATGCAGGCGGTTCGCACCCTGATCGCCTGGACCGGCGACGACCCGGCCCGCGAAGGCCTGCTCGACACGCCCAAGCGCGTGGTCGACGCCTTCCAGGAGTGGTTCGAGGGCTACGACGCCGATCCGGCCAAGGAACTGGCCCGCACCTTCGAAGACGTGCAGGGCTATGACGACATGGTCATGCTGCGCGACATCGAGGTGGAGAGCCACTGCGAGCACCACATGGCCCCGTTCCTGGGCAAGGCCTACGTGGCCTACCTGCCGACCGACAAGGTCGTGGGCATCTCCAAGATCGCGCGCGTAGTGGAGATCTTCTCCAAGCGCCTGCAGACCCAGGAAACCCTGACCGCCCAGATCGCCGACGCCATCACCGACAGCCTGAACCCGGCCGGTGTCGCGGTGCTGATCGACGCCGAACACCAGTGCATGACCACCCGCGGCGTCCACCACCGCCATGTTTCGACCATAACCACGCGGTTCACTGGGGTGTTCAAGTCGGACAAGAGTGCGCAGGAACGCTTCTTGCGGATGACCCAACGGGGCTGATTAAGCCTCGCTTTATTCGCCTGCGGCATGAAAGCGCAACCTCCGAACGTCACGAGGCTTTACATCGGTTGACGTCGGAGCGAATGTCCGGCCGAATTTAAGATCAGAGCTGCGCACTGAACGCGCGCTCAATGGGGAGAAGTACGCGAATGGGCGCGAAGCTGTCCGGCGGCGGTGATTCCAAATACACGGTCGCTACGAACGCCGACCTGAACGTCACGCCGCTCGTCGACGTCATGCTGGTGCTGCTGATCATCTTCATGGTCGCCGCGCCGCTGGCCACCGTGTCGATCAAGCTGGACATGCCGCCGGCCACGCCGCCGGTGGGCAAGGTCGAGCCGCCGGTGTTCATCTCCATCCAGGAGAACGGCGACCTCTTCATCGGCCGCGGTGAAGAGATGAACCAGAAGACCTCGCTCGACACCCTGGCGGGCGACCTCGCCGGCCGTCTGGGCGGCGACAACCCGACCGAAGAGCAGGTGTTCGTGCGCGCCCAGGCCGACGTCCAGTACGGCCAGTTCATGGAAGTGCTGAACGACCTGCAGGACAACGGCTTCTTCAAGGTCGGCCTGATCAACGAAGACATCTCCTGATCCTTCCGGATCGGCAGAATTTGGAAGGCCCGGATCGCAAGTCCGGGCCTTTCGCTTTTGAGCGCCCCGCCTGATGAAGCCCGACGACTTCGAGCCCGACCTGGAGGCCGACGACCTCGCCCCCGAGCGTGAGATCGAGGCCGTGCTCGGCCCCGACCAGGCCGGCGTGCGACTGGACAAGGCCCTGGCCGAGGCGGTGACGGATCTGTCGCGCGCGCGCCTGCAGGCCCTGATCGACGAGGGCGCGGTGACGCTCGACGGCGCGCCGGTCACCTCCGGTTCGGCCAAGGCCAAGCCCGGGACCTACCGCATCGCCGTGCCGGCCCCCGCCCCGGCCGAGCCTGAGGCGGAAGCGATTCCGCTGTCGGTGCTCTACGAGGACGCCCACCTGATCGTGCTGGACAAGGCGTCCGGCATGGCGGTGCACCCCGCCCCCGGCTGTGAGCGCGGCACCCTGGTCAACGCGCTGCTCCACCACTGCGCCGGCTCGCTGTCCGGCGTCGGCGGTGTGGCCCGCCCGGGCATCGTCCACCGGCTGGACAAGGACACCTCGGGCGTGATGGTCGCGGCCAAGACCGACGCCGCCCACGCGGGGCTGTCGGCCCTGTTCGCTCGCCACGACATCGAACGCGTCTACGTGGCGCTGACCCGCGGCGCGCCGCAGCCCGCCCGCGGCACGGTCGAGACCCGAATCGGCCGCTCGCTCGGCGACCGCAAGAAGATGGCGGTGCTGAAGTCCGGCGGCCGCGAGGCGGTGACCTTCTACAAGGTCGAGCGCGCCTTCGGCCCGGCCGACAAGCCGCTGGCCGCGCGCGTCGCCTGCCGGCTGCAGACCGGCCGCACCCACCAGATCCGCGTGCACATGGCCCACAAGGGCGCGCCCTGCCTGGGCGACCCGGTCTACGGCTCCGGCAAGCCGGCCAGGCCGGTGCAGGAGGCGCTGGAAGCGAGCGGCCTCGGCCGCCAGGCCCTGCACGCCGCCGTGCTGGGCTTCGTCCACCCCGTCACCGGCGAGGCGATGCGATTCGAGACCCCGCTCCCGGCCGACATGGCGGAGCTGGAGCGGCGGCTGGCGGAGCTCTAGGCGAGCATTCCGATCAGCGCCTCGGCCGCACGGCTGCGGTGGCGCTGGGGATGGCGCAGCAGCTCGAACGCCCGCTCCGGGAAGTCGAACGCGGCCCGGCGCAGCACGCCCGCGCCCAGCATGGGCTCGGCCGCCAGCTCCGAGACCGCCGCGGCCAGGCCGCCGGCCCGCACCGCCGCCAGCACCGCCTCGTTCGACGGCAGTTCGGCCGCGACCTCGATCGCGGCCGGATCCAGCCCGCGCCGGCGCAGGGCCTGCTCGAACTCGGAGCGCGTGCCCGAGCCCGGCTCGCGCAGCACCCAGGGCCCCTTCGCCAGGTCGGCCGACGAGATCGCCCCGCCCGCCGCCCACGGATGGTCGACGCCGACCACCACGGCCAGCCGGTCGGCGCCCACGCGGGTGCGCTCCAGCGACGGATCCTCCACCGGGCCCTCGACGAAGCCGAGGTCGACTTCACCGGCGGCGACCGCGGCGGCCACCTGGGCGGTGTTGCCGACCGAGAGGCGGACCTGAACCGCCGGGTGCGCCTGGCGGAACCGCACCAGCCGCGGCGGCAGCCAGTAGCTCGCGATGGTCTGACTGGCGTAGATCGCCACCGCCCCGCGCCGCAGCCCGGCCAGGTCGTCCAGCACCTGCGCCGCCGCCGCCGCCCGCGCCAGCACCGCCTGCGCCTCCGGCAGGAAGGCGCGGCCCTCCGGCGACAGGGCCAGGCCCCGGCCCACCCGGTCGAAAAGCCGCACCCCGTGGCGCGCCTCCAGCGCCGCCACCGCCGCGCTGGCCGCCGACTGGGTGAGGTTCAGGGCTTCGGCCGCGCGGGTCATGTGCAGACGCTCGGCGACGGCGACGAACACGCGGAGCTGTTCGAGGGTCATGCGGACAATCAATCACGATTTCCGATCAGATCAAGCACGACAACTCGTTTGCCCGATCATCCGGGTTCGGCGCAGGTTCCCCTGCGTCACCTGTCCCGAGTACCCCATGACCACCGTAGCCCTCCCGTCCGCGCCGTCCCTGCGCCGCCTGAGCGAACAGGCCCGGCGCGTGGCCCCCGGCGTCGCCCTGTGCCTGGCCGTCACCCTGGCGGCCATGGGCGTGCAGGGGCTGGAGGAGCGGCTGTTCGGGCGCGCCTGGATCGAGGGCCTGGTGCTGGCCATCCTGATCGGCACGGCCGTGCGCACCGCCTGGAAGCCCGGGCCGGCCTGGAGCGCGGGCGTCGGCTTCAGCGCCAAGACCCTGCTGGAGATCGCCGTGGCCCTGCTGGGCGCGGGCCTCAGCGCCGCGGCCCTGCTGGCCGCCGGTCCGGGCCTGCTGGCCGGCATCGCGGCGGTCGTGGTGATCGCGCTGGTCGGCGGCTACGGCCTCGGTCGGACGCTGGGCCTGCCCCACCGCACCGCCGCCCTGGTCGCGACCGGCAACGCCATCTGCGGCAACTCGGCCATCGCCGCCGTCGCGCCGGTCATCAAGGCCGAGCCCGAGGAAGTCGGCTCGGCCATCGCCTTCACCGCCGTGCTGGGCGTGATCGTGGTGCTGGCCCTGCCCCTGCTGGTCCCGGCCCTGCACCTCAGCCAGCTGCAGTACGGGACCATCGCCGGCCTGACGGTCTACGCCGTGCCGCAGGTGCTGGCCGCCACCGCCCCGGTCGGGACCCTGGCCCTGCAGGTCGGCACCCTGGTCAAGCTGGCCCGCGTGCTGATGCTGGGCCCGGTCGTGGTCGGCTTCTCCCTGCTGCAGAACCGCCGCTCGGCCGCCGCCGGCGAGACCCTCGCCCGGCCGCCCCTGCACAAGCTGGTGCCCTGGTTCGTCGTGGCCTTCCTGCTGCTGGCCGTTCTCAACTCGCTGGGCGCGATCCCGCACCCCCTGGCCGCGCCGATGGCGGCGACCGCCAAGCTGCTGACCGTGGTCTCGATGGCCGCGCTCGGCCTCGGCGTCGACATCCGCACCGTGGCCAAGGCCGGCCCGCGCGTGGCGGCGGCGGCCACCGGCTCGGTGATCGGCCTGGCGCTGGCGGGCCTGGCCCTGGTCAAGCTGCTGCATCTGGCCTGACGGGAAGGCCGGAACCCGGCTCCGCTCCGGGGGTTTGTTCGGGGCCACCCCGATCACCCCAGGAGATTTCCCATGAAAGTCCGTGACTTGATGACCCGCGACGTCGAGGTGGCGCGTCCCGAGGAGCCGATCCAGAGCGTCGCCCAGCGCATGGCCCGCGGCGACTTCGGCTTCATGCCGGTGGTCGACGGCAAGCGCCTGATCGGCGCCGTCACCGATCGCGACCTGGCCATCCGCGCCGTCGCCGGCGCCCTGCCGCCGTCCACCCCGGTCGGCGAGGTGATGACCCGCGACGTCACCTTCCTGCACGAGAACGACGACCTCGAAACCGTGCTGAACAAGATGAGCGGCGAGCAGATCCGCCGCCTGCCGATCGTCAACGACGCGCGCGACCTGTGCGGCGTGGTCTCCATCGGCGACATGGCCGCCAAGGTGAAGGAACGCTACGCCGGCGAGGCGCTGGAGGCGATCTCCAAGCCGGCCGCGGGCCACGCGTAAACCCTTAGCCCTCCGCTAACCCTTGGTCTGCAGGATGGGACCTGAATTTTCTCAGGTCCGCGGCAATGGCGAAGGCGCAGTTCCAAAAGGGTCAGAAAGTCTGGGTCGAGTGCGTCGGCGCCTGGGCTGTCGTCGAGAAGGTCCAGCCCGTCTGGGCCAAGGGTTTCGACGAGCCCGTGCGCATCTCCTACGACGTCGGCTTCGGGCGCGAGTTCCTGGCCGATGAACTGGAGGCCGAGCGCGGCGACGACGCGCCGTCCGCCGCCAAGGCCGGCGAGTGGCGGATGCTGCGCGCCAAGAACAAGTGGCAGCAGCCGGAAGAGTGCGGCCACCACCCCTATCCGGGCAGCTATCCGGTGGTGGTCACCGACCCCAACGACTGGGGCGGCTGGCGCGTGCCCGGCGCGGAGTACGACCGCGACCCGCACAAGATCGAGTTCCAGGCCCGGCTGATCGGCGCCTCGCCCAAGCTCATGCGGCTGGCCGAGGAGTTGGCCGAAGCGGTCGCCGACGCTCCGCACGACGCGCCGCCGGAGATGGTGCGCCTGGCCCGCGCCGCCGACACGATCCTGCGCATGGTCAAGGACCACAACGCCCCGCCGCGCCGCGAGGGGCCCGCCGCGGCCGCTGCGGCCGCCGCCGCCGTCCACGCCGAACCGGCCGCCCCCGTTC
>NZ_JAAIVC010000230.1 GCF_010975005.1 Caulobacter sp. 17J65-9
CCGGCGGGCTCGCGCCCGTCCCGGAAGCGGGTGGGGTGAGGCTAAATCCTCCCCCCCCTCAGGGGGAGGGGGACCGCCGAAGGCGGTGGAGGGGGCTCGCCCAGGCGCGACGGCAGCCGCGCGCTCCGCTGGAGCCCCCCACGGCGGCTTTGCCGCCTGCTCCCCCCAGAGGGGGGAGATCTTACAGTCTCAACACGTCGGAACCGGCAGGCCGTCGTCCTTGCGCGGCGGCTGGGGCGGCAGCTCCACCTCGATCAGGGCGCGGCCGCTGCGGGCGACGCCGTCCGCGCCGGTGCGGGTCTCGGCCCCGTCGGGCGCGACGCCGACGACGGTCGGGTCGGGCAGCGTGCCGCCCATCAGCATGACGGCGTCGGTGATCGACCGCTGGCGCGCCGTGGCCAGGGCCTTGTCCTGGGCCGTCCAGGTCGCCGCATCGCGCGAGCCCGGCCGGTCGGCGAAGGTTCGCAGCTTCAGCCAGGGCATCGGGCTGATCGCGCGGGCCTGGCCCAGGAAGGCGGCCAGCTCTTCGCGGTCGACCGCGTCGAGCTCGGCCGAGCCCTCGGCGAATTCGATCACGGCGCTGGGCGCGATGGTCGTGCAGGCCTGGGCCGCCCCGGCCAGCGCCAGGGCCGCGAGGGTCCCGCCCACCAATTGAATCGCGCGCATGCCGTCGCCCCGTCTGTCCCGGGGAGAGGCTAGCGGTCGGCGGCGTCCTGCGCCAGCGGGCTCGCCGCGGGGATCGGGAAGGCGACGGTGGCGACCGTGCCGACCGGGCCGTTGCGGCGGTCGAAGCTGCCGCCCAGCTGGGCGGCGAGGCCCTGGACGATCTTCGTGCCCATGCCGGAGCCGCGGACCGCGCCGTCGCCCAGGCCCACGCCGTCGTCGGCCACGGTCAGGGTGCAGCCGCCGTGGTCGGCCTCCAGGCGGATCTCGACCGCGCCCTCGCCCTTGGGAAAGGCGTACTTGGCGGCGTTGGTGACCAGCTCGTTGACGATCAGCCCCACGGCGGTGGCGGCGTCGAGCGGCAGGGGGAGGCGGTCGGCCTCGACGCCGACGCGCAGGCGCGCCACGCCCAGCGGCATGGCCTCCAGGTCCCGGCCCAGCGCGGTCAGGAAGTCGGCGCTGTCGACCACGATCTCGTCGCCGGCCTGGCTGAGCCGCGCGTGCACCCGGCCCAGCACGCGCACCTGGTTGGCCGCCGCGGTCAGGGCGTCGGCGGCCTGAGGATCGCGCCGGGCCGCCAGGGCCAGGCTGCCGGCCAGGGCGGCCAGATCGTTGCGCACCCGGTGGCCCAGTTCGTCGAGCAGCCGCTGCTTCTGGCGCTCGGAGGCGGCCAGGTCCTCGACGCTGCGGGTCAGGGCCCGCTCGCGCTCGACCGCGGCCGTCGCGGCGCCGTGCAGGGCGTCCAGCACCAGGGCGCAGGCCGCGCCGGTGAGGGCGAAAGTCGTCACCGCGAAGACCTGCTCGCGGAGGATGGCGAAGCTCTGCAACGGCGGCACGAACCGCAGGGCCAGGACGACGCTCACCACCGTGGCCAGCAGGCCGGCCCCGCGGCCGAACAGGAAGCCGCACAGGATGATCGCCGGAAAGAACAGCAGGAAAGGGTGGCCCAGCAGCGGGGCGCGCAGGACGTAGTGGACGAGGGCCGTGGCGACCACGATGCCGATGGTGGCGAGGTTGCGCAGCCACGCCGGCGCGTCGTAGGCGCGCCGCGCCTGACGCAACGCCGCGGTGACCACCTGGATAGCGCGGCGATTGGAACGGCTCATCGAGGTCTCGGCGCCGACCGCTGGAGAACGAGCGCCTCGGGGGCGGGGTTTCAGGCGCGGCGGAACAGCGCCCCGTCTCGCCCGTTTTCGCGCCACCCAAAGGAGGAACATCCATGCGCACCGTCGCTGTCGTCGCCGCCTTCGCCGGCCTGGCTCTGCTGGCCGCCTGCGGCAAGCCGTCGGAGAAGCCCGGCAACCCGGCCGTCGACACCACCCCGACCGCCGACACCGGCACCGCCGCCGGCGCCAACTCGTTCACCGAGGCCCAGGCCCGCGGCGCGATCGAGAAGGCCGGCTACACCGACGTCACCGAGCTGGTGCAGAACGATCAGGGCGTGTGGGCCGGCAAGGCCATGAAGGGCGGCAAGAGCGTGCCGGTGTCGATCGACTACCGCGGCTCGGTGGTGGAGAGCGCCGGCGCGCCGACCAACGACCTCGGCGCCGGCGGCCCGACGCCTCCGGGGCAGGCCGGCGAGCCCGCCGTGACCGCCCCGGCCCCTGAACCGGCCAAGAAGTAAGCAAGCGGACCGGCCCGCGGCGTCCGCGGGCCGGGACCTCAGGCGGTCTGCCGACGCGGGACCCAGCGTTCGCCCGCGCCGCCCAGGTACTGGCGGGCGACGTAGCCCCACGGGATGACCGCGACGATCAGCACGACCACCAGGCACTCCCAGGTGGTCGCCAGCACGTCGGCGTCCATCTGGCCCGAGCGCCAGGCGGGCAGGGCCACGACGCTCAGCCAGATCGCCTTCCAGGCCACCTCGAACAGCAGCAGCGGCAGCATCTTCAGCGGATGGCGCAGGCCCAGCAGCGCCAGCACCGGCAGGGCCGCCAGCATGCACTTCACCACGCCCTGGCTCAGGGTCCACGGCTCGTGGTTCAGGACCTGCGGCCAGACCGCCAGGCCCAGGCCCACGACCAGCAGCAGGTATCCGGCTCTCAACGCGTACAGGCGAAACAGCGAGACTTCGGCCATGGCCGGGGCTCCTTCCTTTGCGAAAGTCGCGCAGCCGACCGCAGGCCCCGACGACGAGGTCGGGACCCAGATGCGTCTGCAGCGTGGGTGGGTTTCATCTGCGCCCCGGCTTTCGCCGGGGCGTACGCACCTCGGGGACGGACCCGAGGGGACTATTCGACGTCCTTCAGGACCTTCTCGATGGCCGCCAGGCGGGTGCGCGCGTCGGCCAGGGCGGTCTCGATGCCGGCCAGAGCGCGGGCGCTCTCGGCTTGGGCGGCCTGCGACTGGGCGGCCAGCTGCCGGTAGGCCTCGTCGTTGGCGAACCGGGCCCGCGCCTGCAGCACGGCCGAGCCGTAACGCATGGCGAAGATCAGCAGGAAGGTGAGCAACGGCAGGCAGATGGTCAGGAAATAGACGCTCTCGGACATGGCCTTCTCTACTTCTCGGGTTTGACCGTCAGGGACGCGGCCGCCTCGGCGATCGCGGCCGGCGTGAGCTCGAGGGCGAAGTCGGCGACCTCGAAATAGTTGAGCGCCTTGCCGTCGGCCGACAGCTCCAGCCGGCTGGTGACCAGGCCGGCTTCCTCCAGCTTCTGCAGGTGCAGGTGCAGAAGCGGGCGGCTGATGCCGATCTCGCGCGCCAGCCGGCTGACATAGTCGCGACCGCCCGCGCTCAGCGCCGCCAGGATCCGCAGCCGGTGCGGATTGGCGAGGGCCGAAAGCATGGTCAGCAACTGGTCTCCGGTCGGGCTCACGCAGGCGTCCTTTTCATGTGTCAGAAATATCTGACACGTGTCTGGAGTCAAGCCGCGGTGAAGCTGGCGGGCTCACGGTCGTGAAAAGGGGCCTAGGCGGCCTTGGCGCGCGCCTTGTCGATGGCGGCCAGCACCTCGTCGCGGGCCTGGGCGCGCTTGGCCCAGGCGGGCAGGCGGGAGAACACCGAGGCGTTGCGCGGGCCGTCCTCGGTGAAGGTCTCGGTGCGCACCCGGTCGGCCAGGTAGGCGCGCACGTAGTCCAGGTGCTCGAGGTTATAGAACTTGAGCTCGCCGTGGCGGGTGGGGGCGACCAGGCGCAGCGGCAGGCCCATGCTCGGCTTCGAGATCTGTGACGCCGGCTGCTCGCGCACCGCCGAACACTTCGAGCAGGTCATCCGCCGGGCGCCGAAGCTCACGCGATGAAAGCGGTCCTCGGCCGCAGGCTCGGTCACCCGCACGCTGGCGCAGGCGCCGCAGGCGGGACAGTCCACCAGAATGGGATCCTGGAACTCCCAGGCCGCGCGGGCGGGATGGGCGTGGGCGCGTTCGTCGGGGCGGGCGGGGCGTGACACGCGCGAAGGCTAGCGAGGCGCGCGCGCCGGCGCCACTGTGCGCGAAACGGGGGACCTTCCATGGCGCTGATCGCGGTGCTGCTGGCGGCGGCCGGCCTGGCGCACGGGGCGGAGGCGGCGCCGGTGCGCGCGGACCTGGACCGGGGCTACTGGGCGGTGCAGGACCTCGGCCGCTGCATGGCCGAGCTGCCCGACGGCGAGGCGCGCTACGAGACGGCCATGAGCCGCTTCTGGGAAGCCTACGAACGGGCCGAGGGGCTGTACGGCTCCGATCCGGACCAGCGGACCGCGCCCGACGCGGCGTCCCAACCCGCCTGCGACGCGGGCCTCGCGGCGGCCTCGGAGGCGCGGGCGAGCGACGCCTTCGCCGCGGTCGAAGCGCGGCTGTCGGCGGCGGAGGCGCGGATGGCGCGAGGGCTGTGGGCGGGGACCTACCCGCTGTGCGCCGACACCGTCGAGACGGCCGAGCGGTTGCGCCGCAAGGGCGAAGGG
>NZ_JAAIVC010000231.1 GCF_010975005.1 Caulobacter sp. 17J65-9
GGATCGGTTCGGGCGCGGCCTGGGCGCGCTGCGAGGCCACGGCCAGGCCGCCAGCCACGGCCAGCAGGACGACGCCGCCGGCGGCGGCCAGGGTCAGGTGCGGCTTCATGCGACCACGATCCTCGTCTCGGCCACGCCGCGGACGGCGCGGGTCACCCAGTCCAGGTATTCGATCTTCGCCGGGATGGTCGTCGGCGACTGGGGCGTCACGATCAGGTCCCAGCGCCGGGCGGTGGTCAGCTCGAACGGCTGTCCGGCCGGCTGCAGGAACGGCCGCCCCCACGGCCGCTCGGGATCGCCCAACCCGCGGCCGTCGTTCCCGACCACGGTGGCGTCGGCCCCGATCGTGACCCGGATCGGGCCGTAGTGGGCGCAGCCGACGCGGATCAGGATGCGCTGGCGCGGCCGCGCCTTCACCATCACGCGCGGGTCGTCCTTGGTCCGGTTCGAGAACACCCCGGAGATCAGGAAGTACTTCGGTTCGAACCGGTTCAGCCCGACGTCGTCGCCGCACAGGCCAGCGTCATGGTTCATCAGGTGCCAGCGCGGGTCCAGCGAGTCCGCGGCCCAGACCGCCTCCACGTCATAGGCCGGTCCGCCGGTGAACAGCCGGCCCGGCCCGTCGATCGGATCGACGATCAGCGGCCCGTGCAGCCCCATCTGGAAGTGCAGGGTCGTGTTCTTGTGGCAGTGGTAGAAGAAGCTGCCCGCCTCGGCCGGGCGCCACTGGTAGGTGTAGTTGCCGGTCACCTCGAACGACAGGTGCCCCACCCCGTCGTTGAAGGTGGTCGGCTCGATCCCGTGGTGGTGGATGGTGTGGGTGTTCTTGCTGGCCGACATCACCGTGTGGACGACCTGGGTCTCGCGCACGCGGATCAGCGGGCCGGGGTAGGTCCCGTTCGACGCCTTCGGGTCCTTCGGGTCGCCGAAGGTCCACATGCGGATCTTGCGGCCGTCCGGCGCGACCAGATCCAGGTCCCTGACCAGCTCGCGGAACAGGGTCACGTCCGGCGTGAGCCGGTCCGGCGTCGCCGGGTTCACGTGGAAGACGTCGCAGCCGAAGGTCTCGAAGGTCAGCTGGCCCTGCACGCCGGTCTTGGTGAAATCGATCGTCCCCGAGCCTGAGTTTGAGCCTGAGCCGCCGGACTGGGCGAACACGTTCCTGAGCATGGTCCCGCCTCCCTCAGCCTGAGCCCAGCGGGCCGGTCACTTCCCAGTGCAGCACCGCGCCCTGCGGGTAGTTTCCGCCCGCCGCGGTCTGGGACATCTCGGTGTGGCAGTGCATCGGATAGCGCAGCGGGAACGGCTCCTGCCGCATCGGGAACACCGGGATGTCCGGCGGCTGGCGGATCGGAAGCAGGACGTCCACCTTGCCCAGCGGCGCCAGTGTCCAGGTGTCGACGTCGGGGATGTTGTCGCGGACGATCACCTCCCCCGTAGGCCCGGTTAGGGTCAGCCACGGCGTGTGGTTGCCGTGGATGTGCGGCGAGTGGGTGACCAGGCCGGCGTTCAGGGTGCGGATCAGGGTCGGCTGGCCGACCCGTCCCTGCGCCTCGAACAGGTGGTGCAGCTCCTCGGTCGCCGTCGGGGAGACGTGCGACAGGTCGAAGCCGGACAGGCCGTTGATGGTGAAGAACCGCGGCAGGAAGCTCGCCGTCACGGCCGCGCCGGACGGGACCCGCCCGGCGTCCACCTGGGCGTTGAGGGTCGGATCGATCTGGGTGAACAGCCAGATCCGTTCGCGCTCCGGGTCGTTCGGATCCCACTTGTTCCCCGGGAACCGCGGCGGCGTGCCCAGGGCGTCGAACAGCAGCTGCACCGAGCGGGTCTGCTGCGCCTGGCTGTAGGGGATCGGCGATCCGGCCGGGGTGACCGGATTGCGCGGCCGCACCACGAACACGCCCTGCAGGCCGACCAGCCGGAACACCGGCGCGTTGGTCGGATCCAGATACAGGTAGCTGCCCGGCTGCGGCGCGACGAAGCTCACCTGCGCCGTCCCGCCCGGCGGGATCGGCCCGGTCTGCGACCCGGGCGCGCCCGGAATCGCGAAGGCGTGAGGGCGCCCGTCGTTGTTGGTCACCCGCACGCGCAGGGTCTCGCCCTCGATCGCGCGCAGCACCGGCCGAAGCGTGTTCGACACGGCCACGCCGGCGCGTCCGACGAACAGCAACTGGAAGACCACCTCGCCGGTGATCATCTCCACGTCGGCCGGCTCGATGCTGAGCTGGACGTCCAGGGTGGACCGGTTGGGCGGTGTCGCGGCCTGGCGCGCCCGCGCCTGTGATCCGCCTATCCCCGCAGCCGCCAACGCGCCGACACCAAACGCCAGAAACTCCCGACGCTGCATAAGCCCCACTCCGGCCACAGCGGACCGTCCGCCCACGACGGGGCGGCGCGAACCGCACGCATCACTCGCTTGTCGGTGGATCAACTCGCGTCCGGCGCCCGCGGCGGCTGTCGGGATCACGGGTGTAGAAACCCGTCAGGCGAACACCGGACGGCGCCCGTACCTGATCGCCAACGCCTTAGATGTGTTCGATACCGAACCATCGGAGGCGCCCGACGTTCTTACCTCACCGTCGCCGTATCCAGTGGGGTCGTGTGCAGAAGGCGTGTCTCTACGAAACCCGGGCCGAGGACGCCGAGCGGCTGGCGCGCATCGCCCAGACCGACGAGGAACGCCTCGCCTATCTGCAGATCGCCGCGGTCTGGCGCGAGATCTCCCGCACGCGCCGCCAACTCCTGAAGAGCACGCCGCAGACCTGAGGATCGCAGCGCCCGTCCGGCGCGTTTGCGCGCCATGGCGACGCGGCTGAAGGTCTATCGCACCCAGATCGGCTTCTTCGACACCATCGTGGCCGCGCCGAACCAGAAGGCCGCGCGCGCCGCCTGGGACGTGCGCGAGGACCTGTTCGCCTCCGGCGCCGCCGGGCTGACCGATGATCCCGGCGCGGTGAAGGCGGCCCAGGCCCAGCCGGGCGTCGTGCTGCGCCGCGCGGTCGGGACGGACGGGCCGTTCACCGCCGGCGACGCGGCCCTGCCCGAAGTCCCGTCTCTCCCGAGACCGAAAGCCGCCGCAAAGCCGAAGCCGGCGGCGAGCGCGAAACCCTCCAAGCCCGTACCTCCGCCTCCCCCGGCGCCCAAACCCGACCGGTCGGCGCTGGACGCCGCCGAACGCGCCCGCGAGGCGGTCGAACGCGAGGCCGACGAGGCGCTGGCCGCCCTGGCGATGGAGCGCCGCGCGCTCGATCGGCGCGAAGCCGCGCTGCGCACCGAACATGAAGCCCGCCGCGATCGGGCCGAACGCGAGCTGGATCGAGCCCGCGCGGACTGGCGCAAGGCCGGCGGCGACTGACCCGCAATCGATACCGCCGATACGCGAATACTGTCGATCGCCACCCAAACGCATGAAAAAGAACGCTGAAATTCAGCATACTTAACCGATGAACATCATGAATATCGTTCAACGATAACAGATCGTGTTCAGATATATTGAATACGCGGTAGCCATATCTCTTATGATTTGAGCAATGCGCGCAGCGCTCTCCTGAAACGGCATCAGGGAGCCCGCCATGAGACTTGGAATTCGCACCATCCTCGCCGCCACGGCTGGAACGCTGTTCTTGACCGCCGTGCCCGCCGGCGTCGCCGCCGCCCGCGACGTGGACGCGTCGGCCGGCGTGGTCGACCTGCCCGCCCGCCTCGTCGACTCGGCCAGCGCCTATGAAACCTACATGTCCAAGGCCGCGACCATCTCGCCCGGCTTCAGGAACGGCGAGGAGATCCAGCGCGCGCTGAACGCCAGCGCCTCCTACGAGGCCAAGCAGCTGGAAGAAGGCGCGATCGCCTACGTCGCGACCCTGGCCCTGCAGGATCCCCGCTTCGTGCGCTCGGCGCGCATGGCCGCCCAGGCCGATCCCTACTTCGCCACCCGCCTGATCAGCGACCCGGCTTCCGCGGGCGACCTGTCGGGCGCCGACGGCGCCGCCGCGCTCGCCAGCGCGGCCCTGAAGGACCAGGGCGGCCGTCTGCTGAGCGCCGGCAAGGCGATCAAGCAGGAAGCCTACGACGTCCAGCGCCAGGCCTGGGCCAAGGGCAACGTGGCCAATCCGACCGCGCGCCTGGCCCGGATCAAGGCGATCTCGACCACCCGCTACAAGCCCACCCCCGAAGACCGCGCCCGGCTGGAGACGGTTTCGGTGCGTTCGCGTGGCGGCGGCGACGCCTATTCGCCGCTCGTCAACCGCGGCCTGGCCCTGGCGGCCCTGGCGGCGGCCGGACAGGCCGACGACGCCGAGCGCATCAAGCCGCTGCTGTCGGACCAGAAGTTCGGCTTCGCGCTGCGCATGGCCAAGCTGAACCTCTACCAGTGCCTTTCGGTCGCCCGCCCGCACTATGAGGATGTCTTCTGCCTGGGCGTGCACGGCATGGCCGAAACCGCCAGCGCGGTGCTGGACGCCAGCACGCCGCAACCGGGCGCGCCGCGCCGCGTCGCCGCCGCCGCGCCGCCGGTCGTCCAGGCCTCGGTCCGCTCGGACG
>NZ_JAAIVC010000232.1 GCF_010975005.1 Caulobacter sp. 17J65-9
AGCCTGCCCGCCCACGTCCTGGCCGCGCCGCGCGCCGCGGCCGATCCGGCCGTCGCCTGCGCCGACCGCGAGATGGACGCCGCGCCGCGGGTCGCCGCCTGCGACCGCGCGCTGGAGAAAGCCTCGAGCGACGCCGAACGCGCCCGTGCGTACAGCGGCCGCAGCGACGCGCTCTACGATCAGGACAAGTACAAGGCCTCCCTGGAGGACGCCGATAGGGCTGTGGGCCTCGCCCCCGGCGACGCCGACGTCCTGGTCGCCCGCGCCCTGTCCCACCTGGGGCTGGAAGAGGAGGTCGCGGCGATGAGCGACCTCGAGGCGGCGCTGAAGATCAATCCCAAGCAGGCGGAAGGCCTCTACCTGCGCGCCTGGATCTACCACAGCTTCCGCAAGGAGCCGGCCAAGGCGCGGGTCGACTACGACGCGGCGCTCGCGCTGGATCCGAAGCCCTGGTGGAAATTCAGCCGCGGCCAGCTGCGCGCCGAGAACGACGACCCGGCCGGCGCGCTGGAGGACTTCGACGCGGCCCTGAAGGCATTCCCGAAAGACCGGGACGTCCTGATCAACAAGGCCGTCGCCCTGGAGCACCTGGACCGCGCGAACGAAGCGCAAGCGATCTACGAGGCGCTGATGAAGGCGCATCCGAAGGATCCCGAGCCGCCGACCTACCACGCCGTGCTGATGTGGAACCGCAACGAGCTGGACCGCGCCCTGCGCGACGCCGACGCGGCGCTTCGGATCGATCCGAAGCACGGGCGCGCCCATCGCGTCCGCGGCGGCGTCCTGATCGACCTGAACCGCCAAGCCGGGGCGGCCAAGGCCTTCGAGGCCGCGCTGAAGCTGGACGCCAAAGACAACGAAGCGGTCGTCGGCCTGGCCCGCGCCCTGACCGAGGACCACCAGGCCCAGGCCGCCCTGAAGCGCCTGGAGCCGCTGCTCGCCGCCGAGCCGGAGAACCTCGACGCCCTGTTCCAGCGCGCCCGCGCCTACGGCCTGCTGGGCGAGGTCGCCAAGGCCAGGGCGGACTACGACACGGTCATCCGCATCGCGCCCGGCGCCGGGGCCTATTACAACCGCGCCCAGCTGATGAGCTCGTCGGAGGACTGCGACCACGTCGCGGCGCTGGCCGACTACCGCAAATCCGCCGAACTGGACCCGCAGGACCCCGACGCCCTGGTCGCCATCGGCGAGGAGCTGCTGGGTCTGGAGCGCCCGGACGAGGAGCTGGCCAGCTACGACGCGGCCCTCAAGCTCGATCCCAATCACGCCTGGGCGCTCAGCGCCCGCGCCGGCGCCCTGTGGCGCAAGGGCGATCTCGCGAACGCGCAGGTCGCCTACCGCAAGGCCATCGCCCAGGACCCGAAGCGCGCCGACCTCTACCGCTGGATGGGCGGGGTGCTGCAGGAAGCCGGCGATCACAAGGCCGCCCGCGCCGCCTACGACAAGGCGATCGCCCTGGATCCGAAGGACGCGGAGAACTGGACTGCGCGCGCGACGCTGCTGAGCGAAGACGGCCGCGCCGCCGACGCCATCCGCGACTACAGCCGCGCCGTCGCCCTGGAGCCCAAGAACGCCGAGATCCTGGCCGACCGGGCCTGGGTCTGGGTGGCGAAGAAGGACGAGAAGCAGGCCCTGGCCGACTTCGAAGCGGCCATCAAGGCCGACCCGAAATCGGTGTACGCCCTCAACGGCCGCGGCCTGGCCTACTACCGCGCGGAGAAATACGACAAGGCGCTGGGCGACTTCGACGCGGCGCTCGCGGTCGAGGCGGACAGCGACTACGTCCTCTACAACCGCGCCCTCGTGTTCACCGACCAGGGCCGCTACGACCGCGCGCTGCGGGACCTGAACGCCGCCCTGAAGCTGTCGCCCAAGGACGCGAACGCGCTGGGCGCGAAGGGCGAGACTTACCGCCGGATGGGCGACGAAACCACGGCGCTGGAGTGGTTCGACGCCGCGCTGGCGATCAATCCGGACCTGGCGATCGTGCTGTGGCAGCGCGGCTTTGCGAAAGAAGAGCTGGGCGACGCCGCCGGGGCCGCGGCCGACAAGGCCAGGGCGCTCAAGCTCGATCCGTCGCTGGGCTAGCCCCGAACGGGCGCGGCTTCGGCCGCGTCCCTTCGGCGCCGCGGCGGTGCAACGCCAGGGCGTAGAGGAACAGGATCGCGCCGGCCATTTCGCCGCTCTCCTCCAGCGTCGTGACCACGCGGTACGCCTGCTGGTCGGTGGTGTCGTTCTCGAAGAAGCCGCCGGCCGCCATCTCGAAGCCGGCGGCCCCGCCGATGTAGAGGACGGCGGCGAGCAGCATGGTGCGGGCGACCGGCCAGGGCAGGGCCTTCAGGAAGCCGCGATAGGCGAAGGCGCCGGCGGCGCAGACGATCAGCACCGGGATCACCCAGGCCGGATACAGCGCGCCGTGCGTGTCCAGGCTTGCCTGCAGCACGTCGCTCATCCGCTCGTGCAGGCCGATGAACTCGTCGGCCGAGAGCGCCGCGAAGCTGAGGCTGAGGATCGCCCAGTGGGCGAAGAAGCGGTCGCTGGCCAGCCGCGCCTGCTCGGCGATCTCGAACAGCTGGATCGCCGCGCCCAGCAGGACGGCCGACGAGAACCAGGTCGAGAAATTGTATTCGTAGTCGAGGTCCAGCAGCCAGATTCTCTGCGCATCGAGGCTGGGACTGAAGGCCAGAAACAGGTCCTGCCCGGCGCTCAGCGCGACCAGCACGGCCGCCAGCACGCCCAGGCACAGGGGCACGGCGGCGGGGGAGAGGGGACGCGCGCCCGCGCGCGGCGCGGCGGGCGAATACCCCGGGGCGAGGACGTCGCTCATACGGACCTCCGTCAGCTTGACCGTCAGACAGCTGAGCAACTCGCCAAGCGTTGCATTTGATCCGTACCCGGCGCGAGCAGGCCTATTCGTAGGACACGGTGATCGCCGGCTCGGCGTTGAACGTCTGCACCTTGGTCTTGGGCGGCACGGTGACGGTGCCGCCGACCCGGATGGTGTCCTTGCCGTCGGGCCCGATCTGGCCCACGCCCGAAGCGGTCACGTCGCCGCGCACGTCGCTCCAGATGGTGAAGGCGCCGACGGACAGGCCGCCTTGCTCGGTCTTCACCCCCGTCGGCAGGATCACCCGGTAGAGCCGACCGGGCTCCCCGCGGACCGTGGTCAGCGCCGGCCCGAAGGGCGCGCCGTTGCCGAGGTGGGCGTTGACCGCGGTGCGGGCCGGGATCGGCCAAGGCTTCACGGTGACCGTGCCGGTCCCGTGCCCGGCGTCGGTGTGCAGCCGTCCGAAGGCCAGGTCGCCGACATAGGTCACGGTCAGCGGCAGCACGACGGTCAGCCGGCCGGAGCCCTGCTTCGGGGGCGCGGAGGCGGCGCTGGTCGAAACCAGGGCGGCGGCCAGGACCAGGGCGCCGGCCCGAAGGGCGGGGGAGAGGTGTGCGCGGGTCATCAGTTCACGCTCGCAGTGACGTTGTAGCGATAGACGGCGTTTCCGGTCGTGGGGGTCGCGCCGATGGTGACCTCCATCGGCAGGGTGAAGGTCACCGCCTTGCCCTTGCCGGGCGCCCGCACGCTGAAGTCCAGCGAAGGGGCGGGCCCGGTCGTGCCGCTGAGCGACTGGCAGGTCCCGGTGTCGCACTTGATCCCGCTGGCCGTGAACGAGGTGATCGAGGCCCGCGACGTGCTGGCGGCGGTGACGACGATCCGCACGGTGCCGTTGGCGCAGGTGTTGCCGGTTTGAATGTTGCAGGTGACCGTCACCGTGGGGACGCTCGTCCCGGTGTTGGTGATGCGCACCGCCGTGCCGCTGGTGCGGGTGACGACACCGCTCGCGTTTATCGCGAACACGCTGCTGGAGGGGCCGGTCATCACCTTGCCCAGGCTCGGCGCCTCGGCCGAGGGCGAAGCCGACACCGGCAGGGCCTGGCCCGCCGCGCCGGACACGCCGACGGTGAGGGCGGCCAGCAGGCCGAATACGCGTGCTTTCATCGAAGGTCTCCACGTCATCGGGCAGACTCCAGGGCGACGAGGGCGGGCACGCGTCCGGCGAAGCCGCCCTCGGGCGGGATGCGCACGGCCGCGGGCGCGACCAGCTTGAGGCCCAGGCGCTCGGCCTGGGCGGGATCGAGACGGACGGCGAAGTCGCCGGGCGGCAGTCGGTCGAGCACCAGGGTGCCGTCGTGCTCGGTCGAGCCGGCGGCGGCGACGCTCCCGTCGGGCGCGACCAGCTGGACCTGCACGGCGGCGAGGCCCTTGGCCGGCGCGCCCGCGCGTTGCAGCTGGACCTGCACCTCGACCTCGCCCAGCGCGGTGACCGGGAAGGCCACCCGCGTGGTCCGGCCCGCGCGCGGCGCGAACTCGATGACCTCGGCCGGGGCGGCCAGGTACGGGTCGCCGAGCGAATCCGCCGGCACGCGAAGCCGCGCGCGCGGCGCCACGCCCAGGCCGACCAGGGC
>NZ_JAAIVC010000233.1 GCF_010975005.1 Caulobacter sp. 17J65-9
CAGCCGGGCGGCGGCCAGTTCGGCGCGGGCGTTCAGCTCGGTGCGCGCGGCCGGGCGGGCCTCGCTCGGCACGCCGTAGAGCTCTCGGGCGTAGAAGACGGTGGCGGCGGTCAGGCCCAGCGCGGCGCACAGCACGGAGACGCGAACCCAAAGGGGTACAACCGCGCCGTGGCGCGTCGCCAGGTCGTCACCCGACCTGCGGTACTCCTGTGAGCGGCCGCGGCCAACCACCGGCAGCTCCCCCCGATTCCCACTCCGGATCCGAGGTTAAACCAGAGGTTTCACACCTGTCGACAGGCGAACCGCCTCACGTCTCCAACGCCTTGGAGGCGAGTTCGCGAACATTGGCCGAAAGACCGGGGTGGGCGAGGATGCGGGCGAGCTCGCCGCGCATCAAAGCGCCCAGTTCCGGACGGTAGCGGCGCCAGCCTCCGAGCGGCTCGACCAGGCGCGCGGCGGTCATCGGATTGAAGGCGTCGACCGCCAGAATCTGGTCCGCCAGGAAGCGGTAGCCGGCCCCCGACGAGTCGTGGAAGCGGTAGGGATTGCCGCTGGCGAAGGTCTGCACCAGGGCCCGCAAACGATTGGGATTCTTGGCGTCGAAGGCCGGGTGCGAGGCCAGTTTCTGCACCCGCGCGACCGCGTCGGGCGCCGAGGTGCGGGCCTGGACGGAGAACCATTTGTCGACGACCAGCGGCTCGTGCCGCCAGCGCTCGTAGAAGTCGTTCAGCACCGTCTCGCAGGCCAGCCCGCCGATCTGCACCAGGGCGTTCATCGCCCCCATGGCGTCGGTCATGTTGGTGGAGGCGTCGTAGTGAGCCCGCGCCCGGTCGGTGTCTTCCTGCAGGCCGACCGAGGCCAGCAGGTCCAGCACGCCGTTGCGCAACGAGCGCCGACCGGCCCCGGCCGCGTCGGGCGAGAACGGCCCGGGATCGGTCAGGCCCTCGTGCAGGCGCTCCAGCTCGGCGCGCAGGCGCGTGGCGATGGTCGCCCGCAGGGTCTCGCGCGCGTCGTGCAGGGCGGCCGGGTCGGCCGGCGACATGCACAGCGCCAGGTCCTGCTCGATGGGCGGCGACAGCAAGAGCGCCTTGAAGGCCTCGTTCGAGGACTGGTCGGCCAGGGCGCGTCCGACCGCGGCGGCGTAGCGGGCCTCGCCCTCCAGGTCGGCGCGGCCCTCGGCGCGGGCCAGGATCAGGTCGCGGGCCAGGTTCTGGCCGGCCTCCCAGCGCGCGAACAGGTCCGGATCCGACGCCAGGCGCACGAAGCGGTGCTCGTCCGGCGCGTCGGTCGACAGCACGACCGGGGCCGAGAAGCCGCGCCCCGGCGACACCACGGGCGGCCGCTCGACGCCGGTCAGGCGCACGGTCTGGTCGGCGGATTCCAGCACCAGCACGTATTCCTGCACGGGCGCGTCGGCGTCCGGCGGCACGAAGCTCTGGGGCCGGCCCTCCTCGTCCAGCAGGCCGATCCGGATCGGCACCGGCAGGCATTCCTTGTCCGGCTGGCCGGGCGTGGGCGGGGTGGTCTGGGTCAGGCGCAGGTCCACCGCCTTCGCGTCGGCGTCGTAGTCGACTTCCAGGTGGACCTCCGGCGTGCCGGCCTGGGCGTACCAGAGGAAGAACTTCGACAGGTCGCGCCCGGTGGTCTCGGCGAAGACGCCGACGAAGTCCTCGACCGTCACCGCGTGGCCGTCGAACTTGTCGAAGTAGACGTCCATGCCGCGCCGGAAGTCCTCCGGCCCCAGCAGGGTGCGCAGCATGCGGATGATCTCCGAGCCCTTCTCGTAGACCGTCGCGGTGTAGAAGTTGTCGATCTTGAAGTAGGTGGTCGGCCGGGCCGGGTGGGCCAGCGGGCCCTGGTCTTCAGGAAACTGGCGCGCGCGCAGCGCCTTTACGTCCTTGATCCGCTGGACCGCCGCGCCGCGCATGTCGGCCGAGAAGCCCTGGTCGCGGAAGACGGTCAGGCCCTCCTTCACGCACAGCTGGAACCAGTCGCGGCAGGTGATCCGGTTGCCGGTCCAGTTGTGGAAGTACTCGTGGGCGACGACGCTCTCGATGCGCTCGTAGTCGACGTCGGTGGCGGTCGACGGGTCGGCCAGCAGCAGCGAGGAGTTGAAGATGTTCAGGCCCTTGTTCTCCATCGCCCCGAAATTGAAGTCGCGCACGGCGACGATCATGAACAGGTCGAGGTCGTACTCGCGGCCGTAGGTCTGCTCGTCCCACTTCATCGACCGCTTCAGCGCGTCCATGGCGTAGGTGGCGCGCTCGGCCTGGCCGAGGTCGACATAGACCCGCAGGTCGATGTGGCGGCCGCTCATGGTGGTGAAGCTGTCGCTCAGCACGTCCAGCTGGCCGGCGACCAGGGCGAACAGGTAGCAGGGCTTGGGGAAGGGATCGCGCCAGACGGCGTAGTGGCGACCGCTCTCCATCTCGCCCTGCTCGACCAGGTTGCCGTTGGAGAGCAGGTGCGGATAGGCGGCCGTCTCGGCCTCGATGCGCACCATGTAGCGGGTCAGGACGTCGGGGCGGTCCAGGAACCAGGTGATCTTGCGGAAGCCCTCGGCCTCGCACTGGGTGCAGAAGCGCCCGCCGGAGATGTAGAGGCCCTCCAGCGCCGTGTTGCCCTGCGGGTCGATCTCGACCTCGGTCTCCAGGATGAAGTCGTCGGGCGCGTCGTGGAGGGTCAGGCCCTCGTCGGTGATGGTGAAGCCGGCGTCGCTCAGCGGCTCGCCGTTGATGGCGAACGAGATGGGCTTCAGCCGTTCGCCGTTCAGGAAGACCGTGCCGCCCGGCTGGCCTTCCTGGCGGCGCAGGTGCAGGCGCGCGAGCACGCGCGTGGCCGTCGGGTGCAGCCGGAAGGTCAGCTCCACCTCGTCCGCCACATAGGCCGTCGGGCGATAGTCGGCGAGGCGGACGGGCTGCGGCGTGTCGGTGCGCATCGAGGGCTCCTGGTGGAACCTCTCTCTATGGCTGGAGACGCCGCTTCGTTCCAGCTTGGCGGAACGACGGTCTCGCCGGGCGGCCTCTAGCCGCCCCAGCAGTCCCGGAAGACCCGCGCGAAGTTGCCGCCCATGATCTTCGCCACGGCACGCTCCCTGACGCCGCGCTTGAGCAGTTCGGCGGCGACGACCTTCATGCGGTCGGGGCTGTTCATGCCCTCGACGTAGGGCGGACGGCCTTCCTCGGGGGCGGCCACGCCGCGCTTCTTGCGGTCCGCGTTCTGTTCGTCCCAGCGCTTCATGCTCTCGGGCGAGGTGTCCCATCCGGTCAGGACGGCGTCGCTGCCGACCCCGACATGGTCCTCGCCGGCGACCTTCAGCACGTGCATCAGGTGGGCCATGTAGTCGTCGACGGTCGGCTGGCTGGGGCGCAGCGGGGTGATGAACGAGAGGTCGTAGATCCCGACCACCCCGCCCTTGTCGGCCACCGCCCGGATCGCCCGGTCGGACTTGTTGCGCGGATGCGGGTGGACGGCTGCAGCGCCCGTGTGGGTCAGCAGGGGCGGGCGCTTGTACACGCGGACGGCGTCCAGCGTCGTCCGCTCGTCGGCGTGGCTGAGGTCCAGGGCCACGCGGTTCGCTTCCATCGACGCGATCGCCTGGCGGCCGAGCTCCGTCAGGCCGGTGGCCTCCGCCGCCGGCGTCATCACCCCGCCGCCGAACGGCGAGGCGGTGTTGTAGCTGAGCTGCATCACCTTCACGCCCAGCGCCGCGAACTCGGCGATCCGCTCGGGCTTCCCGTCGAGCATCTCGGTCGTCTCGAACGACCAGATCAGGCCGACCGGCCCCTTGCCGCGCAGGGCCTCGATCTCCGCCATGGTCCGCACGTTGCGGTACACCGTCGGGTTCATCTCGGTGCACGTCTGGTAGGCGGCCAGGATCGTCTTGGTGTCGTCGTAGCCCGTGCCCGGGCCGACCACGGTGACCTTGGCCGCCGTCAGGGCCGAGCTCAGCACCTTGTCGGCCCATTCCTTGGGCAGCGGCGCGGAGTCGTCGATCGGCGGGGCCAGGTTGCCGTCGATGATCAGGCCGGTGCGGAACAGCCGTTCGACGACCGCCGCCGTGTCCTCGCCGGCCAGGGCGCGCCCGCCCAGAGCCGTCGCCGCGCCCAGTCCAAGCGCCGCGCCCAGGAGGCCGCGCCGGTTCATCGCCTCGATCATGGAAGTCCCCCGTCTCGTGCAGCGATGTCGCGGCGCGGAGGCGGGCGTGTCAAATGAACGATCGGTAGGGCGAGGCTAGCCGGTGAAGCGCATCAGGCGCGCGCGCAGGCGGTCGGCGGCTTCGCTTTCCTTCGGCTTGTCCGGCTCGAGCACGGTCGGCTCGACCTTCGGCCGGGCCGGTTGGGCGTCGATAATCGGCGCCTGTTCCTTGGCGTCGGGGGCGAGGTTGCGCATCGGCCGGGCGGAGCCGGCGGTCGGAACGGGGG
>NZ_JAAIVC010000234.1 GCF_010975005.1 Caulobacter sp. 17J65-9
GCCGAGGGCCGCGCGACAGGCTTGGGCGGAGGGGCGTCCGCAACCGGAACCCCGGCGTCAGCCCGCGCGGCGCGCTTGGGGGTCTGCGCCGCAGGCGTCGCCGGTTGCGCGGGCTTGGGCGCGCCGCCGGGCGCGACCGCGACCGACCCGTCAGCCAGCGGCTCGGTCATGGAGTGCGGCATGCGCCCCCACGGGCTGCGCCGCTCAAACGGGTTGGCGGGCGGTTTGCGGTCGGAGGGCGGCTGCATGCGAAAACTCCTGCACCGACGGACGCGAATTCAGACCATGTCGCGCCGACGCGTCCGCGCAAATGCGCGAACGCGTCGCACCGTAGAGGTTAGCGAGACGACTTGGCCAATTCCGTGGCGGAACTTGGAGCTCAGGCGGTGCCGGCGGGACGTCCCCAGATCCGCTTCAGCGCCCCCAGCACGCCGTGGGTGCGCCGCTTGCGGTCGACGTCTTCCTGGCTGCGCAGCCAGGCCACCTGCACCACGCGCCGCTCGCCGACGAACGGCGTATGGCCGTGCCAGGAGTTGTCGGCCCGCAGGAAGGCGACGAAGGCGCCGGTCTCCGGCGGGACCTCGGCGGCGTAGTCCTCGAAGTCGTCCTTCCCGCGCAGCACGCGGAACCGCCCGGCCGGCGAGTCCCAGGCGTCATTCAGGTAGATCAGCAGGCTCATCACCTTCTTGTCGCCGTCGGTGTGGATTCGCCCCTCGTGGGCGGCCGACAGCTTGCGGATGGTGATCAGCTGGGGCAGCGCGGTGAAGTCGATGCCGAACTTGTCGCTCAGCACCTCGTTCAGGGCCTCGCCGCGCAGTTCGTCGATCAGTTCGCCGAAGGCGCCGTGCGGCGCGTAGTCCTCGACCGGGTGGAAGCCGGTCGTGCGGATGTCCGGAAAGCTGGCCTGCACCGCCGCGATCATCTCCGGCCGGACCACGCCGGTCCCGTGCAGGTAGACGTACGGATCGGTCTTCACTTCAGCCTGACGCAACGCTTCGAGATCGAGCACCGGAAAGCCGGCTTCCATAGCCGGCGCACGCGCCGCGGACGCGGCGGACTGAAGTTCATGATGCATGACGCAGCTCCCCGCTATTCGGCACGTAACGCCGATATCTCAGCTAAGGTTCCGCGCCGCGGGTCAGAATCCGGCAGTCAGAACTTGAAGGTCGCGCCGAAGGCCGGGCCGTTCAGGCTCATGTCGTTCACCAGATGGTCGGCCGACTGGTTGTAATCGATGTAGCGCCAGGCGAAGCGCAGGTCGCCCCAGTCGTAGGCGTAAGCGATCCCTCCGATCACCTGCCAGGTCAGCTCTGAATCGCCCGCGCCGACATCCAGGTAGTAGGTGGCGTTCCAGCGCCGGTTCGAGTCCAGCGCCACCTGGCCCTTGATGCCGGCGATGCCGTCCCAGACGTCTTCGTCCTGGGAGACCCTGCCCGTCTGCGGAAACTCGTCCAACGGTCCGGCGAACGACCAGGTCAGGTCGGTGTCCACCGTCAGGTAGCGGAAGCCCGCGAAGGCCTCCACGCTGGCCCGCCCGCCCGGGTGGCCCAGCTCCGCGCCCGCCGCCAGGGTCCACAGCCAGGACTTCACGCCCACGTCGGTGCCGGCGTCGATCGGGACCTGCACCCGCCCGCCCGGCCCGGTCAGCGTCCGCACCTTGCTGCGGTCGGCGTCCAGATCGGCGTACATCACGTCCGTGAACGCGCCCCAGCGCCCCTTGCGCGCCTCGCCGGAGATCATGAAGGCGAAGTTCAGGGCTTCGAGAATGTCCTTCGCGTCGATCTTCACCGTCGGCCGATTGCCGGTGCCCTTGGGGATGTCGTAGCGCAGCTTGCCGTCGATCATCGGCAGGTAGAGGTACGGCGTCACAGCGAACCGCCAGCCGCCGTGCTCGGCCCAGTCGGGCTGCGGCACGTATTGCGCGGCGTAGTCGTACGCCGCCGATCCGTCGTCCCACGCAGCCGCCGTCGAGTAATCATAGGCCGCCATCGACCCGTCCGCCGCGTCGTCCGCCGCCGCCACGGTCCCGGCCAGCAGGGCGGCCATCGCCGCGCCGAACCCAGCGATGCTGCGCAACATCATCCGTCTCCCCTTGCGACCTTTTCGGTCCGGCACTGTCGGCGGGAAGCCGCGCCGTGCGCCATCGGGAGAACCCCGGCTAACGAACGTATGATCCCTGAGCGGTGCAAAACCCGCATTGCAGTCTTGCGCTTGGCAATCTTCCCGTGGCGCCTATGTGGCTCAGAGGGCGTGCGTCGCCCGAGCATCGAGAAGGAGGGCCCCCATGGCCAAGCCGCTGGCTCAGTTCGACATCGACGAAACCGAGGACGGCTACCTCCTCCACATCGGCGACGGACAGGCGACCCACGCCTACGAGATCTCGCCCGAGCAGATGGCGGCGATCATGGAGACCCTGCTGGAGATGATCCCCGAGGTCGACGACGAGGTGTTCGACGACGAGGAATTCGAGGACGAAGAGTACGAAGAGGAAGGCGAAGAGGAAGCGCCGGAGACGACCAACTAGGCGCCGCCCCGGGCCCGCCTTCGCGGGCGGGTCCGGCCGTTATCCACAACTCGTTTCCGGTATGGGACCGCGATCTGCGCATTTACGGCTTGGGTGCGACAACGAGCGCCGATACGCCGGGCCGCAAAGACGACAATTTCGTCCTCGGGGCGCGCCCCGCTCATCCGTCTCTCA
Source organism: Caulobacter sp. 17J65-9 (assembly GCF_010975005.1). Taxonomy (GTDB): domain Bacteria; phylum Pseudomonadota; class Alphaproteobacteria; order Caulobacterales; family Caulobacteraceae; genus 17J80-11. The sequence goes on from NZ_JAAIVC010000234.1 coordinate 2,699, forward strand.
AGAACAACCGGGACCGTTCATGTTCTCAACCCTCGTCGGCGCCGTCTCCAGCGACATCGCGATCGATCTCGGCACCGCCAACACCCTGATTTACATGCGCGGCAAGGGCATCGTCCTGAACGAGCCCTCGGTCGTGGCGCTCCGCAACGTCGGCGGCCGCAAGGTGGTCCACGCCGTCGGCCTCGAAGCCAAGCAGATGCTGGGCCGCACCCCCGGCCACATGGAAGCCGTGCGCCCGATGCGCGACGGCGTCATCGCCGACTTCGAAGTCGCCGAAGAGATGATCAAGCACTTCATCCGCAAGGTTCACAACCGCAAGAACTTCGTGAACCCGAAGGTGGTGGTGTGCGTGCCGTCGGGCGCGACCGCGGTCGAGCGCCGGGCCATCAACGACAGCTGCCTGAACGCCTCGGCCCGCCAGGTCGGCCTGATCGACGAACCGATGGCCGCCGCCATCGGCGCCGGCCTGCCGATCCACGAGCCCACCGGCTCGATGGTGGTCGACATCGGCGGCGGCACCACGGAAGTGGCCGTGCTGTCCCTCTCGGGCATCGTCTATTCGCGCTCGGTGCGCGTGGGCGGCGACCACATGGACGACAGCATCATCAGCTACGTCCGCCGCAACCATAACCTGATGATCGGCGAGATCACCGCCGAGCGGATCAAGAAGGACATCGCCGCCGCCCGCGTGCCGCTGGACGGCGACGGCCTGTCGGTGGTGGTGAAGGGCCGCGACCTGATGCAGGGCGTGCCGCGCGAGGTTCGCATCTCCGAGCGCCAGGCCGCCGAGGCCCTGGCCGAGCCGGTGTCGCAGATCATCGAAGCGGTGAAGGTGGCCCTGGAAGCGACCCCGCCGGAACTGGCCGGCGACATCGCCGACAAGGGCATCATGCTGACCGGCGGCGGCGCGCTGCTGCGCGGCCTGGACGCCGAGCTGCGCGAGCAGACCGGCCTGCCGGTGTCGGTGGCCGACGACCCGCTGTCCTGCGTGGCGCTGGGCTGCGGCAAGGTGCTGGAGCACCCGAAGTGGATGAAGGGCGTCATGGAAGGCGCCCTGGTCTGAAACTGAAGAGGGCGCGGCGGTCACCCGCCGCGCCCTCTCTCGTTACGGGTTCACGGCCTTGCGGAATTCCGGGTCCGTGACCAGGGCTCCGACCAGATCGTTGTAGAGCCCGGTGTAGGCCCCCTCCGCCTGCACGATGTTCAGCGGCCACTCCGGCGTCCACTCGGTATGGACCGCGAACGCCTTCTCGAAGACCGCACGCCCCTCCCGCGTGACCGTGAAGGTCGCCGTCAGGGCCGCATGGCCTTGCGGCGGTTCGCTGTGCACCTCGCTTCGCGTGAGCACGCCGGTCACCACGACAGGGGAATTCGGGTCGAACTTGCCGGCGGCGCGCAGTTCCGCCGCGAGGGTCTCCCCGAGGTGGTCGGCGAAAGTCCCCTCGCCCGGAGCCGAGACGACCGCCGCCCCGATCGACACCTTGCGTTTCGGAGCCTCCGGACCGGCGGTGAACCGGCCCACGGCCAGGGGCGAGATCTCGGCGGCGCGCAGGGCCTGCAGGTTGCGCAGGCTGGGCTGGGGCGCCGCGGCCGGCCCCACGGCGCAGCCGCCGAGCATCAGCCCGGCGACCACGGCGACGACAGCCGCGCGCATCAGCCCTCTCCGCCCGCCGGCGTCGGCGCCGC
>NZ_JAAIVC010000235.1 GCF_010975005.1 Caulobacter sp. 17J65-9
CCGCCGGAGCGGGGGCGCGCTCGGCCCGCGCCGGCTGGGCGGGCGCCGCGGCCGGCGCCGGAGCAGGCTCGGACTTGGGCTCGGATTTGGACTTGGGCTCGGGCTTGGACGCGGCCTTCGGTTCAGCTTCAGCGGCGGACTCGGCCACGGGCGACGCCGCCTCGGAGAGCTCGGCGGGTGGATCGATCGGGTCGCCCAGAAGCGCCCCCAGCAAGGCGTCGGTCGCGCTCGGCGCGGCGGCTTTCGGTGCGGGGGCGGGCTTCTTTCGGGCGAACATCGGCGGCGATCTCCTGCAAAGCTTGGAATTGATCGTCGCCCGCCGGAAGCTTGGCCGTCCACGTGCGCAAAGGTCGCACCCCCGTGACGCCGCCGCCCCTTTGCGCCGCGGGCGGCCCGAGTCGCCGCCTCTACGCCCGCCCTAGACCCGCATCGAGCCGGTCTCCAGATAGCGCCGGTGCCAGGACAGGGCCTCGTCCAGCAGCACCGGGGTCTGCAGGCCGTAGGACTCCTTCAACGCCCGCTGGAAATAGTCCTCCAGCCCCGGGCGGAAGTCCGGATGGGCGCAGTTCTCGATCATCGCGCGCGCCCGCTGCTTGGGCGACAGGCCGCGCAGGTCGGCCAGGCCCTGCTCGGTGACGATCACCTGCACGTCCTGGGTGATGTGGTCGACGTGGCTGACCATCGGCACGATGGCGGAGATCTTGCCGCCCTTGGCGGTCGAGGGCGTCATGAACACCGAGATGAAGGCGTTGCGGGCGAAGTCGCCGGAGCCGCCGATGCCGTTCTGGATGCGCGAGCCCATCACGTGGGTGGAGTTCACCGCCCCGTAGATGTCGGCCTCGATCAGGCCGTTCATGGCGATGCAGCCCAGCCGGCGGATCAGCTCGGGGTGGTTGCTGATCTCCTGCGGCCTCAGGATGATCTTGTCGCGATAGTCGGCCATGCGCGCGTTCATGGCCGCCGCGGCGTCCGGGCTCAGCGAAAACGCGGTGGCCGAGGCGCTCAGCATGCGGCCGCTGTCCAGCAGCTCCAGCATGCCGTCCTGGATCACCTCGGTGTAGGCGGTCAGGTTCTCGAACGGCCCGTCCTTCAGCCCGGTCAGCACGGCGTTGGCGATGTTGCCCACCCCCGACTGCAGCGGCAGCAGCGAGGCCGGCAGCCGCCCGCGCGCCACCTCGTGGCGGAAGAACTCCATCAGATGGCCGGCGATGGCGCGGGCGGTCTCGTCGGGCGGGGTGAAGGGCGCGTTGCGGTCCGGCGCGTCGGTCTCGACGATGGCGACGATCTTGGCCGGATCGACCCGGAAGCCCGGCTCGCCGATCCGCTGGTCGGGGCGCACCAGCGGAATGGGCACCCGGTTCGGCGGCAGGGCCGTGCGATAGTAGATGTCGTGCATCCCCTCCAGCGCCGGGTTCTGCCAGGCGTTGACCTCCAGGATCACCTGGTCGGCCCGCTCCAGCCAGGTCTTGTTGTTGCCCACCGACGAGGACGGGATCAGCGTGCCGTCCGGCCGGATCGCCGTCACCTCGACCACCGCCGTGTCGAGCGGGCCCAGGAAGCCCTCCCAGGCCATGGGCGCGACCTGGCTCAGGTGCATGTCCAGGTATTCCATCTCGCCGCGATTGATGCGCTCGCGGGCCAGCGGGTCGGAATTGTAGGGCAGCCGAAACTCGATGCCGTCCGCCCGGGCCAGCGCCCCGTCGAGCTCGGGCCCCGTCGAGGCGCCGGTCCACACCCGCAGGCGCGAGGGGCGCCCGGCGGCCCGCTCCGCCTCGATGCGCGCGGCCAGCGCCAGCGGCACGGCCTTGGGATAGCCCGAGCCGGTGAAGCCGCTCATGCCGACCGTGCTGTTGGAGGCGATCAGGGCGGCGGCCGCTTCGGCCGGCATCACCTTGGCCCGCAGGGCGGGATTTCCGATCCGTTCGGGGGCGCTCATGGCGGCGCTAAGCTCCTACTCTCATCCCCCTTCCCGGGGCATGCGGTCTCACGTCGGGCGGGCGCCCGCAAGCGCGGTCACAGGGTTTTGTTTGGCCGCCAACATATTCGACATGCGTCCGCTTCTGACGCAACCGCCCGACATCCTGGCTCTGTCGCAAACGGAGCCCCGCCATGGCCGCCCTCGCCTTCACCTTCTTCGCCGTCCTGCTGGTCCTGGCCTTCGGCGGCCTGGCGCTGGAGCTGGCCGTGCGCGCGCCGCGCGGCGCCCGGGTGATGGCGTGGCTGCTGTTCGCGGTGGTGCTGTTCGTGCTGCGCAACGTGGTCGAGCTGGCCGGCCGCATCGCCCACGGCGCCGACGGTCGCGCCTTCGCCTGAAAGCCCCGCCGAACCCCACGCGCCCCCGCCGGGTTCCTGTCCACGACAGGAGCGCAGCCATGGCAGACCCCAGCCGCCCCGTGCGCACCCGCCCCCGGGTGGTGGTGGTCGGCGCCGGCTTCGGCGGCTTGGAGGCGGTGCGCGCGCTGGGCCACGCCATGGCCTCGGTCACGGTGATAGACCGGCGCAACCACCACACCTTCCAGCCCCTGCTCTACCAGGTGGCCACCGCCGCCCTCTCCCCGGCCGAGGTGGCCTGGCCGATCCGCGAGGTCCTGCACCGCCTGCGCCATGTGCGCGTCGTGCTGACGGAAGCGCGCGCGGTCGACCTGGACGCGCGGGTGGTCGAGACCGCCGACGGCCCGTTCCCCTACGACTACCTGGTGCTCGCCGCCGGGGCGACGCACTCCTACTTCGGCCACGACGACTGGGCGGCCTGGGCGCCGGGCCTGAAGAGCATCGACGACGCGTTGCGACTGCGCCGGCGCATCCTCAGCGCCTTCGAGCGGGCCGAACTGGCCCAGGACCTGGACCAGCTGTCACGCCAGCTCACCTTCGTGGTGGTCGGCGGCGGCCCGACCGGGGTGGAGATGGCCGGCGCCATCGCCGAGATCGCCCGCGACGCCCTGCCCCGCGACTTCCGCTCGATCGATCCGGCGGCCGCGCGGATCGTGCTGGTCGAGGCCGGCCCGCGCATCCTGCCGGCCATGCCCGAGCATCTGGCCGCCTACGCCCAACGCCGGCTCGAGGCCATGGGCGTCGAGGTGCTGACCGGCCGGATGGTCACCGGCGTCGACGCCGAGGGCGCGGCGCTGGACGGCGGGCGGATCGAGGCGGCGACCATGATCTGGGCGGCGGGCGTTCAGGCGGCCGCCCTGGTCCGCGCCCTGCCCGCCGAGCACGACCGCGCCGGCCGCGTGCTGGTCGGCCCGGACCTGTCCCTGCCCGGCCGGCCCGAGGTGTTCGTGATCGGCGACGCCGCCATGGTCGTCAAAGCCGACGGCAAGCCCGTCCCCGGCATCGCGCCGGCCGCCAAGCAGATGGGCTGTTACGTCGGCAAGCTGATCGGCGCCCGCATCGCCGGGGCGTCGGCCGACGCGCCGTTCCGCTATCGCCACCAGGGCGACCTGGCCACCATCGGCCGCGACGCCGCCGTGGTGAAGCTGGGGCGGGTGGAGATCACCGGGTTCGTGGGCTGGCTGTTCTGGAGCGTGGCCCACGTCTACTTCCTGATCGGGCTGCGCCAGCGCCTGGCGGTGGCCACCGACTGGCTGTGGGCCTGGGTCACCCGCCGGCGCGGGGCGCGGCTGATCACCGACGCCTGAGCTTAGCCGGCCGCCAGCCGCTGCACCTCGGCCGCCATGGCCGCGGGTGAAAGGTCGTGCTCCAGGAAGGCCACCACCCGCCCGTCGGGCGCCAGCACGTAGACGAAGCTGGTGTGGTTGATGCTGTGGCCGTGCTCCTTCGGGCGGGCCGGCACGTGCTCGCGGTTGACGTGGAACAGGGCGGCGGCGCGGTTCACCTGCAGCCGGGTGCCCGACACGACCAGCAGGTCGTCGCCGTACTTGCGCGCCAGCCCGCTCGCCGCCGCCGGCGCGTCGTGCACGCCGTGCTCGGCGTGCGGCATGGCCGCGATCAGCTCCGCCCGACGCGGGCGCACGGCGGGGCTGGGCATGGCGTCGATGTCGACGAACACCGCCTGCGCCGGCAGGCCCTCGTCACGCAGGCGCCGGGAGGCCTCGGCCAGGGTCGGCGCCGCCAGCGCGCAGGCTTCGGTGCAGCGGCTGTAGCCGAAGAACATCAGCGTCCAGCGCCCCTTCAGGCTCTCCGAGGTGACCGGCGCGCCCCGCAGGTCCTGCAGCACGAAGCTCCCGCCCAGGTCGGCCGGGGCCGGCGCGTGCGCCTCATGGCCGCCGGCGTGCCGGATCGGTTCGGGCGCGGCCTGGGCGCGCTGCGAGGCCACGGCCAGGCCGCCAGCCACGGCCAGCAGGACGA
>NZ_JAAIVC010000236.1 GCF_010975005.1 Caulobacter sp. 17J65-9
CGCATGGCCCGCGCCCGCAGGTCCGGATCGGCGCTCTCGAGCAACCCGCTCGCCGCCAGCGCGGCGCCGACCGCGCGGCTGCTCGGCCGCCGCTCACGCAAGGCCGCCTGGGGCTCGGAGCTCAAGTCCAGCCGATACCACAGGACCTCGAGCGCGGCGTTGCGCATGCGACGGACGGAGCCCAGCGCCTGGATCAGGTCGTCGTCGCGGACCTCGTCCGGGCCTTCCGGCTTCTTCGGCGCATCCAGACCGAAGAGATCCCAGATCGACGGCCGGGCCTCGCCCGGAGCGTACGCGACCTTCCTTCCGGTACGCCGCTCGGCCAGGACCAGCGCCTTGTAGTGCCGCCTCGGGCGATAGGCGACGTACCGCGCCGTCACGCGGGGAACCAATCGCCCCACCACGCACCGGCCGCTCACGAGATCATCCGCCTCACGCTGGTCGAGCAGGATCGCCGGCGCGGACGAATAGAGCGAATTGTCGGCCTCGCTCGCGGCGGCGCAGGCGTCGAAACCGTCGACCCGCTCCCAGCGACGGACAACCGTGACCGTCTCCTTCGCGTTCGAATACGAGGCCTCGGTCTCGATGGGACCGAGCCGGCCGCTCATCGCCCCCTCGTAGATGAACCATGGGTCCGGCACGGAGGGGGTGTAGTGAAAGTCGTAGACCTCGATCCCCCACGTCTTCACCAGAACCCCGCCGCGGGGATCGGGTTTGGCCTGCGCCTGGGTCGCAAGCGCGGTGCAGCCGACGATCGCGGCGAGCACGACGGCTTGGATGTGTCGGACGATCATGGCCTTCCCCCCGCTCCGACTTTGATCCCCGTCGCGCTCAACGTCCAGACGTGGCCAGACCGCCCACACGCCCCCGACCGCGCGGAACCGCGACCTTGACTCCCCGCCCCCGCCGGGGCGAGCGTCCGGCCGCCCTCTCGACGAGGGCGTCGGGGAAGTTTTCATGTCGCGTCTCAAGGTCGCGCTGCTCAGCGCGGCGCTGTTCGTTCCCGCGTTTTCGGCCCACGCCGACGGCCTGACGCCCGAGCGGGTGTTCGCCGATCCCGGCCTGAACGGCCGCGCGGCCCGCGGCGTGGCCCTGTCGCCCGACGGCCAGCTGGTCACCTATCTGAAGGCCAAGGACGAGGACCAGAACGTGCTGGACCTCTGGGCCGCCGACGTGAAGGGCGGCGAGCCGCACCGGCTGATCGACGCGCGCGCCCTGGCGCCCGAGGACAAGGTGCTGTCCGAGGCCGAGAAGGCCCGGCGCGAGCGCATGCGCGTCTCCTCGCGCGGCGTGGTCGAGTACCACTGGGACGAGGAAGGCCGCTTCATCCTGGCCCCGCTGGACGGCGACCTGTGGCTGGCCCAGCGCGCCGACGGCAAGGTCCGCCGGCTGACCGAGACCCCGGGCGACGAGGTCGACGCCAAGGTGTCGCCGAAGGGGACCTTCGTCTCCTACGTGCGCGACCAGAACCTCTACGTCACCGACCTGGCCTCGGGCCGCGAGCAGGCGCTCAGCACCGACGGCGAGAAAACCCTGTCCTGGGGCGTTGCCGAGTTCGTCGCCCAGGAAGAGATGGACCGCGACACCGGCTACTGGTGGTCGCCCGACGAGACGAAGATCGCCCTGACCCGGGTCGACGAGAGCCCGGTCGACGTGATCCCCCGCCTGGACGTCGGCGCCGAGGGCGCGCGCATCATCGACCAGCGCTACCCGCGCGCGGGGCGCCCGAACGCGATCGTGGAGCTGTACGTCCACGACATGGCCGGCGGTCAGAAGGTCAAGGTCGACCTCGGCCGCGACACCGACATCTATCTGGCGCGGGTGACCTGGTCGCGCGACGGCAAGACCCTCTACGTCCAGCGCCAGAGCCGCGACCAGCGCAGGCTGGACCTGCTGGCGGTCGATCCGTCGACCGGCGCGGCGCGCACCGTCCTGACCGAGACCTCGCCGCACTGGGTCGAGCTGACCGACGACTTCAAGCCGCTCAAGGACGGGACCTTCCTGTGGTCGTCGGAGCGGTCCGGCTGGCGTCACCTCTATCTGTACGGCGCCGACGGGAAGGTGATCCGCCAGATCACCGCCGGCGACTGGCCGGTCGACAAGATCGAGGGCGTGGACGAGGCCAAGGGCCTGGTGCTGTTCGGCGCCTCGAAGGACACCCCGCTGGAGCGCCAGCTCTACAGCGTCTCCTACAAGCGCGGCGGCGCGCCCAAGGCGATGACCCAGGGCCACGGCTGGTGGACCATGACCGTCGCCGACGCCGGCGGCGCCTTCGCGGGCACCTATTCCGATCCGTCGACCCCGCCGCGCACCGGCCTCTACGCGCCGGACGGCAAGCTGGTGCGCTGGATCGAGCCGAACACGCTCGACGCCTCGCACCCCTACTTCAAGTACCTGGACCAGCACCGCACCCCGACCTTCGGCACGGTGAAGGCGTCCGACGGCACGGACCTGCAGTACGCGCTGTACACCCCGGCCGGCTTCGATCCGTCGAAGAAATACCCGGTGATCGTGTCGGTCTACGGCGGCCCGCACGTGCAGAACGTCAAGCGCGCCTGGGGCTCGCCCAACGACCAGCTGCTGCTGCAGGCCGGCTACGTGCTGTTCCGCCTGGACAACCGCGGCTCGGCCAACCGCTCCGAGGCGTTCAAGACCGCCATCGACCGCAAGCTCGGCACGGTGGAGGTCGAGGACCAGCTGGCCGGCGTGAGCTTCCTGAAGACCCTGCCCTACGTCGATCCGAACCGGATCGGGGTGATGGGCTGGAGCTACGGCGGGTTCATGACCCTGATGCTGCTGACCGAGAAGGACTCGCCCTTCGCGGCGGGCGCGGCCGGCGCGCCGCCGACCGACTGGTCGCTGTACGACACCCACTACACCGAGCAGTTCATGGGCAAGCCGGAGGAGAACAAGGACGGCTACGCCCGCTCCCAGGTGATCCCCCGCCTGAAGGACCTGAAGGGCGACCTGCTGCTGCTGCAGGGCATGGCCGACGACAACGTCACCTTCGACAACAGCACCCGGGTGATGGAGGCGCTGCAGGCCGGCAGCCGTCCGTTCGAGACCATGGTCTATCCGGGCCAGCGGCACGGCGTACGCGGCAACGCCAAGCAGCTGCACCTGTGGCGCACCTACCTCGACTTCTTCGCCCGCAAGCTGAAGCCGGAGACCTGAACCGGAGCCCGGCCGCGCCGCACGCGTTCAGGTCGCCATGGCGTCCCTGATGACCAACGTGATCGGCGCGGTCGCGGCCGGCTGCACCATCGTCAGCTTTCTGCCGCAGATCGCCAAGATCCTGCGCGAGCGCGACGCCTCGGCGGTGTCGCTGCGCATGTACCTGCTGACCGTCTCGGCCTTCGTGCTGTGGACGCTCTACGGCGTGCTGCTGAAGGCCTGGCCGCTGGTGGCGGCCAACAGCGTCAGCCTGGCGTGCGCCGCCACCGCGCTGTGGTGCAAGTGGCGGTTCCGCGACGGCGCTCAGGCCGCGAAGGCGCGCTGAAGGATCCGCTCCAGCCACTCCGCGTCGACCTGGTCGAACGCGTTCTTCTCGGTCGCGTCGACGTCGAACACGGCGATCAGCTTCCCTTCGGCGTCGAACACCGGCGCGACGATCTCGCTGGCCGAGCGGCTGTCGCAGGCGATGTGGCCGGGGAAGGCGTGGACGTCCGGCACGACCTGGGTCTTTTGCTGGGCGGCCGCCGCGCCGCACACGCCCCGGCCGAACGGGATGCGCAGGCAGCCCAGGGTGCCCTGGTAGGGCCCGACCACCAGCTCGTTCTGCTTGGCTTCGTCGACCAGGTAGAAGCCGGTCCAGAAGAAGGCCGGGAAGGCGTCGGCCAGCATGGAGCTGAGCGTGGCCATACGCGCGATCCGGTTCGGCTCGCCGTCCAGCACCGAGGCGATCTCCTCGGCGACCTCGGCGTAGCGGGCGGCCTTGTCGGCGGGGCGGTCGGCGCGGGCGACGTAACTCATCAGGCGGGATCCTCGGACTTGCGCGCCACCATATAGGCCTCGCTGTTCAAAAAGAGAGGCCCCCCGCGCCACGGACTGCCGGCGACCCGCTCCAGGGCGAAGCGCGCCCTGAGCTGGCCCAGCAGCCGGCGGTGGTCGAAGCCGAGGTGGTGGGGGAAGTAGGCCCGCCCGGGCGCGATCTCGGCCAGCAGCCGCGGCTCGGGCGCCCGGCCGGCCGCGGCGCTCAGGATCGCCGGCCAGCGCGCGTCGGGCTCGCCCGGCCGGCGCAAGG
>NZ_JAAIVC010000237.1 GCF_010975005.1 Caulobacter sp. 17J65-9
GGCCGACGACGTCGCCGCCGTGCGCGTCACCATAGCGCCGCCCGCGGGCGCGCCGGCGCCGCGCACCACCAGGCGCTGGAAGCCCTCGGCGTTGGCCCAGTCCAGGCCGTTGGCGCGGGCCAGACGCTGCACGCCGCCGGCGTCCAGCACGACGGTGGAGCCCGCCTGCGGGCCGCGCGCGACCACCACGTTGGCCACCCGGCCGGCGTCCTCGAACAGGTCGCCCAGGGTGACGGCGCCGTCGGCGTCGGCGAGGTCGCCGCGAAGGGCCACCGGCGTGCCGGCGCAGGCCTGGCCGGCGACGGCGAGGGCGGCGGCGAAGGCGAGGAGGGCGGAAAGCTTGCGCATCACCCGCCTCACGACCGCAGGGCCGAGGTCGCCTGCAGCATCTCGTCGGCTGCGGTGACGATCTTGGAGTTCATCTCGTAGGCGCGCTGGGCCACGATCAGGGCGGTGATCTCGCCGACCGCGTCGACGTTCGAGGCTTCGGTGTAGCCCTGCAGCAGCTGGCCGTAGCCGACCTCGCCCGGCTGGCCGAGGGTGGGGGCGCCCGAGGCGGTCGTTTCCTTGAACAGGTTGTCGCCGACGGCTTCCAGGCCGCCTTCGTTGAAGAACTCGGCCAGCTCCAGCTGACCGACCGTCTGCGGCGCGACCTGGCCGTCGATGATCGCCTGCACCTGGCCGGTCTTGGAGATCACCACGTCCTTGGCGTTCGGCGGGATCTGCACTTCCGGCTGGACCAGGTAGCCGTCGTCGGTGACCAGCTGGCCCTGGTCGTTGGGCGAGAAGTTGCCGGCGCGGGTGTAGGCGATCTCGCCCGACGGCAGCAGCACCTGGAAGTAGCCCTTGCCCTGGATGGCCAGGTCGAAGGTGTTCTCGGTGTGGGTCAGGTTGCCCTGCGAGGTGATGCGGTAGACCGAGCCGGCCTTCACGCCCGAACCGACCTGGATGCCGGTCGGCACCACCGTGCCGGTGTCCGACGACTGCGCGCCCATGCGCTCGACGTTCTGGTACAGCAGGTCCTGGAACTCGGCCCGCTGCCGCTTGAAGCCAACCGTGTTCATGTTGGCGATGTTGTTGGAGATGACCTCCACGTTCAGCTGCTGGGCTTCCATGCCAGTGGCGGCGATGCGCAGAGCTCTCATGGGCTAACTCCTCAGCTGACGCGGCCCAGTCGCTCGACCGAGCGACGGGAAAGATCGGTGGACTGGTCGATCATCTTGGAGATCCGCTCGTAGGCGCGCGTGATCTCGATCAGGTTGGTGATCTCGACGACCGGTTTGACGTTGGAGCCTTCCAGCACGCCCTGGCGGATGCGCGCGTCGGTGGCGGCTTCCGGCTGCTGGTTGGAGGCGTTGGCGTAGAGGTTGTCGCCGTCCTTCGACAGCGCCGACAGGGACGGGAAGCGGACCACGCCGATGCGGCCCACGCGCTCGCCGTCCTGGGTGACGATGCCGTCGGCCGAGACGGACGGCGGCGACTTGCGCGGGTCCAGCAGGATCTCGCCGCCGCCTTCGCCCGCCACCGGGAAGCCCTGCTGGGTGACCATGCGACCCTGCGGATCGGTGGTGAAGCGGCCGTCGCGGGTGAAGCGCGCGCCCTGCGGGGCGTTGATCTGGAAGAAGGCGTCCTCGCCCTCGACGGCGAAGTCGAAAGTGTTGCTCGTGACCCGCATCTCGCCGGCGCGGAAGTCGCGGCCGACGCCGTTGTCGAGCACGAAGCTGGCCGGAGCCTTGATCGGGTCGTTGCGGGCGCCGCGGCCCAGCTCCGTGCCGACCATCAGCTGCTCGACCTTGAAGCCCACGGTGTCGGCGTTGGCGACGTTGTTGGCCGCGATGTCGAGCTGGCGGCGCAACGTCATCTGACGGGACAGGGCGATGTAGGCGACGTTTTCCACGAGGGAGGCTCCGTTCGCGCTTCCCTGTGCAACGCCTGGGCCAAGTGGTTAACGCCCTTGTTTTTCAAGGGATCGGCCGATCCGGCCCCTGGGGCGCCGGGCAAAACTTGCCGACTGAGGCCGGATTCCGAACGGATCGTTAACCAAACCCGGCCGATCCTTCCCTCGAGGTACGGGGCCGGTGATGTTTTCCTTTCTCAAGAAGAAGGCTGCCAAGGACGCCGCGCCGGCTGAGGGCGAGGCGCCCGAATCGGCTGGCGGAGACGGCGAAGGCGGCGAGGGCTCCAAGAAGAAGCCGCCGCTGAAGGTCCTGATCATGGCCGGCGTCGCGGCCGTCCTGGTGCTGGGCGGGGGCGGCGCGGGCGTCTTCATGCTGATGAAGCCGAAGGCGGCCAAGACCGACGCTCCGGCCGAGGCCGGCCACGAGAAGCCCGAGAAGAAAAAGAAGAAGAAAGAAGGCGGCCACGGCGGCGGCAAGGGCGAGAAGACGCTGGGCGAAGTCCGCGCGGGCCCCGACGGCGTGACCTTCTACACGCTGCCCGACCTGGTCGTGAACATGCAGTCGCTGGACGGCCGCCCGTCGTTCCTGAAGCTGAAGCTCACCTTCGAACTGTCCGACGAATCTGTCACGGAGCGGCTGGAGGCCGACGCGCCTCGCCTGCAGGACGCCCTGCAGAGCTTCCTGCGCGAGCTGCGCCCCGAGGATCTGTCCGGCAGCCAGGGCAGCTACCAGCTGCGCATGGAGATCCTGCGGCGCGTCAATCTGATCGTGGCGCCGGAGAAGGTCGACGCCGTACTGATCGAAGAAATGCTGATCCAGTAAAGGCTTAGCTTCCCGCGATGTCCGATCCCTTCGCACAACAGGCCGCAGAGCTCGGCTGGCCGACCGACGAGGAAGACGGCCTCGGCGGCGGCGAGCGCATCCTGAACCAGGACGAGATCGACAGCCTGCTCGGCTTCGACCTCTCGCAGGACGAGTCGTCCGAGCGTTCGGGCGTGCGGGCGATCATCAATTCGGCGCTGGTCTCCTACGAGCGCCTGCCGATGCTGGAGATCGTGTTCGACCGCCTGGTGCGGTTGATGACGACCAGCTTGCGCAACTTCACCTCCGACAACGTCGAGGTGAGCCTGGACAACATCTCGTCGATCCGGTTCGGCGACTACCTGAACTCGATCCCCCTGCCGGCCATCCTGGGCGTGTTCCGGGCCGAGGAGCTGGACAACTACGGCCTGCTGACGGTCGACTCCAACCTGATCTACTCGATCGTGGACGTGCTGCTGGGCGGCCGTCGCGGCACCGCGGCCCTGCGCATCGAGGGCCGGCCCTACACCACCATCGAGCGGGTGCTGGTGCAGCGCATGGTCGAGGTCGTGCTGGCCGACGCCAAGGCGGCGTTCGAGCCGCTGACCCCGGTCAGCTTCCACCTCGACCGCCTGGAGACCAATCCGCGCTTCGCCGCCATCGCGCGGCCGGCCAACGCCGCCATCCTGGTGAAGCTGCGCATCGACATGGAAGACCGCGGCGGTCGAATCGAGCTCCTGTTGCCCTACGCGACGCTGGAGCCGATCCGGAAGATGCTGCTGCAGCAGTTCATGGGCGAGAAGTTCGGCCGGGACAACATCTGGGAAGGCCACCTCGCCACCGAGCTCTGGACCACGCAGATGGAGGTCCGCGCCGTGCTCGACGAGCAGCAGGTGCCGCTGTCGCGCGTGTTGGACCTGAAGGTCGGCGAGACCCTGATGCTCAACGTCGGGCCCGACAGCCTGGTCGACATCCGCTGCGGCAGCATTCCCCTGACCAAGGGGCGCATGGGCCGTCGCGGCCAGAACATCGCCGTGCGGGTCGAGCACCCGCTGACCCCCGCCGCCAAGCGCGCGCTGACGAGCCTCAAATGAGCATCGTCGCCGTCGCGCTCCAGGTCCTCCTGGCCGTCCTGCTGATCGCCGCCCTGATCTACGGCTGGCGGCTGGACAAGAAGCTGCGCACCCTGCGCGACAGCCAGATCGCCTTCGCCGCCTCGGTGCGCGATCTCGACCTGGCCGCCGCCCGCGCCGAGGCCGGGCTGGAGAACCTGCGCCGCGCCGGGGAGGAAGCCCACGACGGCCTGCATGACCGCATCCTCAAGGCCCGCGAGCTGAAGGCCCAGCTGGAGGCCCTGATCGCCCGGGCCGAACGCGCGCCGGCCCCCGCGCCGGTCCGTTCGCCGCCCGAGCCGGAACGTCCGGCCCTGCCGCGCCCGCGCGCGGAAGACCGCCTGAAGCCGCTCGAGCCCGCGCCGCTGCGTCG
>NZ_JAAIVC010000238.1 GCF_010975005.1 Caulobacter sp. 17J65-9
GCCGCCCAGCAGGCCGCCGCCGACGCCGCGGTCACCGCGGCCGCCGGCAAGCTGGCCGCCAGCGACGCGCCGGCGCCGGGCAAGGGCGAGACCCGCGTCCCGCTCAAGCGCGGGCCGGGCGTGCTGTACGTGCCGGTGAAGCTGGACGGCGGCATCGAGGCCGACTTCACCGTCGATTCGGGCGCCAGCCAGGTCAGCCTGTCGGAAGACGTGTTCCGCGAACTGGTCCGCCAGAAGAAGCTCAGCCAGTCCGACTACCTCGGCTCAGGCTACGCCGTGCTGGCCGACGGCTCCCAGGTCCCGGCCGAGATGTACAACCTGCACTCGCTGACGGTCGGCGACCGCACCCTGCACAACGTCACCGCCGTGGTCGCGCGCGGCCGCCAGGGCCAGCTGCTGCTGGGCCAGAGCTTCCTGCGCCGCTTCAAGAGCTGGTCGATCGACAACCACAAGAAAGAGCTGGTGCTGAAGGACTGAGCGGCCGGTCAGCGGCCGTTCCTGACCGGGCTCCGGGCCTCGACCGCATAGCGGAAACGCAGCCGTTCGCCGGGCTTCAGCTCCACGGACCAGGTCGGCGTGGCGTCCTTCACGAAATGCAGGCGGGTCTCGCTGACCACGCGAAGGCCTTCCGCCGGCGCCGCCGGATGGGCCAGCTCCAGCCGGACGGGCACGGATTTGCCGTTCACCAGCACGACTTCCACCTCGGAACGGACCCGGCCGACGCCCTTGCGAACGACGTGGGTCTCCGAGACCAGGGTCGCGGCGGCGCGCACGTCGACGGCGCGACCCAGCTCCAGTTCGACGGGAAGCCCCACAGGCGTGTCGGACAGGGAATCCAACCCGGCCAGCACGGGCCGGGCCGCATCGGTCTGCATCACCGAAACCGTGCCGCCGGGCAGAGGCCTGCCAAGCCCCGCGCGGGCTTCGTTCTTCAGGCGCAGCACCGCCGTTGGCCGCCCCTCGACGTAGCGGTCGCCGCCCGCGAGATCGGCGGCGAGGTCGTAGAGGTAGACCCGCTCCGCCGGCACGCGCCGCTGGTCGAGGAACTGCACCTGCTTGCTTTGCCGGGCCGCCACGGTCGTGGGCTCGGGCAAGGTGTAGAGCTTGTAGTCGCCGAGTTCGCTCATGAAGGCCATGCGGCTGATGCGTGACCCGGTGACGACGATCTCGTCCGACGCCACCCCCGGCACGACCTGCGGCGGACCTTCGTATTCGACCCGGTTCGCCCCGATCAGTCCCGAGATCTCCACGCGGTCAGAGGTCGTTCCGCCCGGCCAGCACGCCGGAAACGTTCCAGTTACGCGGGCGCCCGGCGCTCGGGTCGCACGGTCGCGGGCGACCTTGCCCGCCACCACCTGGGTGGGCGCGTTTTCGAAGGTGGTCCCGCCGCTGTTGGCCAGGGTGATCCAGCCGGTCAGGTCCACCGTGCGGCCGTCCGGGGCCATCCGCGCGACGTAGTCGGCCGACCAGTTGAACCCGGTCGCGAGATAGCTCAGCCGCAGCGTCTGCGGCCCCGGCTTGAGGACGTCGATCGCCACCGACAGAGTGGCCCGATCCGTCAGCCCCTCGGGCGCACGGTCGAACACCAGGCGCTCGGTCAGGCCGCTGCAGCCGAGCGCCTCGACCCCGTCGGCGGTCTGCACGAGCACGCCCTGCGGCCCGGAGCGGATGATTGCGTCCCGCTCTTCCACCGTCCCAGTCGTCGGGTTCGTACGGACCAGCCGCACCCGTTCGTTGACCGACCGTTGGATCAGCGAGCCCGGGGTCAGCAGGTCGAAGTCATAGTTACGCTCGACCGCCTCGCCGCCCAGCCCTTCCAGGGCGGCCGTCTCCGGCACCAGTCCGTCGGCGACGCCGCGGAAGCTGACGCGCTGGCGTCCGGCCGGCAGGTCGACCGTCCGGGTCTCGGTGATCAGGGCCAGTCCGCCATCGCCGAAATACACGTAGCCGCCGCGAGGGGGCCTCGCCGCGGTCCCTTCGCGATAGATGGTGACCGCCACCGCGTCCGGTTGGTCGGACACGACCTGGGCGGCGGCCTGCGCGGTCACGCAGGCCGCGGCGATCTGCACCGCCGCTGTCAGGGCCGCACGGCGCACCCGCGTCACCAGCCGGTTTCGACCGTGAAGGTCAGGGTGGTTTCGCCGCCCGCCGGCGCCGTGACATCCCAGGTCAGGGTGCGGGCGTCGACCCGGCGGCCCGTGAGGCTTTCCTTGACCAGCCGGGTCTCGCCCCACCATCCGGCCTGGGTGATCTCGACCACCGCCGGTTCGGCGCGGGCGTTGCGGACCAGATAGGACATTTCAAAGACGTCGTGGCCGCCCTTGCGGGCTTGCGAGACCACCGTCGGCTTGACGGTGACGTCGAACGCTTCGCCGGTCTTCACCACCAGATCCGAGCCCTGGGCGGTGTGATCCACTCGGTTCTCGCCGACGAACTTCGCCTCGCCCGCCTGGTCGCGCATGTAGACGCGCACCACCCCGGCCGGCAGTTGCGCGCCCAGGCCGCCGCGCGCCGAGTTGGAGAACTTCAGCACCACGTCGGCGCTCAGCGGCTCGGTGGAGGAACTGAACGAGCGGGCGCGGTAGGCGTAGGCCTTGCGGGCCGGGACGCCGGACACGTCGAGGAAGCCGACCTGCTTGGTCTGGTTGTTGGCCACCGTGGTGCGTTCCGGCAGCGGATACAGATAGAAGTCGCCCACCGAGGCCTGGCCGCCGATCTCGGCGCCGCCCGTCGCCTGGCCGGCCCGACGGCGCTGCTCCTGCTGCTGGCGCCATTGCCAGTCCGGGATGCCGGGGTTGGTCACCAGGTTCAGGTCGCCGGCCACAAGCTGAGCGCTGACGTCCTGGAAGTCGGTGCCGGACCGATTGGTCAGGGTGATCCAGCCCTGCAGGTCCAGCTTGCCGGCCTTCTCGTCGAACAGCGCGACGTAGTCGGCCTTCCACGACAGGCCGCCGGACAGATAGCTCAGCGTCGCCTTGCGGGGACCGGCCTTCTCCGCATCGACCGTCACCGACAGGGTCGGCCGGGCGCGCAGATTTTCCGGCACCTTGTCGAAGATCACGCGGGTGGGCACGCCGTCGTCGCGCAGCACCTCGATATGATCGCCGACCTTCAGCACCACCCCGTTGTTCACCGACAGGACGGTGGCCTTCTCGGTCACCTGCTGGCCGTTGCCGGGGTTGGTGCGCACGATCTGCACCTCGCGGCCGACCGCCTTCTCCATCAGCTTGGCGGGGGTCAGCAGGTCGTAGTCGAAGTTCTGCTCGACGATCGACAGCTCGCCGCCGGTCAGGGCCACGGTCTCCGGCCGGATGGCGGCGGAGACGTCCTTGAACTCCAGCTTCGTGCGCCCGGCCGGCAGGTTGAGGTCGCGGACCTCCTCCACCAGCGCCAGGTCAGAATTGTAGATGGTCAGGGAGCGCTTCGGCTCCTCGGCCATGGCCGGAGCGGCCGACGCCAGCAGAAGCGCCACGAAAGCCAGACGGTGCATGCTTACTCCCCCGATGGGAGAACCTGTCACGCTGCGGCGAAGCTGTCGAGCATGCACGCTCCGCGCGCATCGCCCGATTGACCGGCTGGGCCGTGCATGTCACCGGAGCGCCGGGGATTTAGTGGAGGGGCGTATGAGTGCCTTGTTCGGAATGCTGGCCGGGTTCGGTCCGGTCGCGGTCGGCGTGTCGACCCTGGCGGCCATCCTGCTCTGCATCCACGTCGTGCGCAGCAAGCGGGAGCTGTACTGGATCTGGCTGATGCTGGTGTTCCAGCCGTTCGGCGCGATCGTCTACTTCTTCGCCGTCTTCCTGCCCGAACTGTCGCGCGATCCCAAGGCCCGGCGCATGGGCGAGGCCGCCCGCGACGCCCTCGATCCGGGCCGCGCCTACCGCGCCGCCAAGGCCGCCTATGACGACACCCCGTCGGTCCAGAACGGGCTGAAGCTGGGCGAAGCGGCCGCCGACCTCGGCCGCTGGGACGAGGCCGAGACCCTTTTCGCCGCGGCCATGCAGGGCATGTACGCCGACGACGCCACCCTGGTGGCGGGCCGCGCCCGCGCCCTGGTCGAACTCGGCCGCCCGGCCGAGGCGCTGGAGGTGCTGACGCGCCTGCAGGACGAGGAGGCGCGCGCGCCGCGCGCCCTGCTGATCAGCGCCCGCGCCCTGCACGGCGCCGGGCGCCACGCCG
>NZ_JAAIVC010000239.1 GCF_010975005.1 Caulobacter sp. 17J65-9
GCGCGCAAGGCCCGGTTGCGGGCGGCGGCCGGTCCGCCGGCGGTCTCGGCGGTG
The DNA here is from genome assembly GCF_010975005.1 of Caulobacter sp. 17J65-9. Classification (GTDB taxonomy): domain Bacteria; phylum Pseudomonadota; class Alphaproteobacteria; order Caulobacterales; family Caulobacteraceae; genus 17J80-11. The sequence continues at coordinate 55 of NZ_JAAIVC010000239.1, forward strand.
AGCACCCGCACCCGCGGGTCGCGCTCGGCCATGCGCCGGACGCGCGCGACGCTGTCGTCGCGGGAGGCGTCGTCGGCGACGATGATCTCGAGATCGTCGAGCGTCTGGTCCAGCAGGGACCGGATGGCGGCTTCGACATAGGCCGCCCCGTCGCGGTTGGCCATCAGCACCGAAACGACGGGTACGCGATCGGGCATGCGGCCTTCCAGCTTAAGTTTGATGCTACGTGTCGCGTTAACCCGCGAGGCGCGCCTTCGTTGCGCGGTTGGGCAAAAGAAAGGGGCGGGAACCCCTAGGTTCCCGCCCCAAACTATCGATCCGAAGGTCGGATCAGCCCCAGTGCCAGTCGTCGACCTTCACCAGGTTGTGGATGTCTACGTTCTTCAGCGTCACCGATTCACCCGACGAGAAGCTGAACACCGCGTCCGCACCCGATTGGGCGAGGGTCGGGGCCGAGCCGTGGCCCTGATAGCCGCTGAAGTCCAGGTCGTCGTTCGCACCGCCGGCGGCGAAGTTGTAGATCGTGTCCTTCCCGGAGCCCGGAGCGAAGACGAACATGTCGTCGCCCGCGCCGCCGTCCATGATGTCGTTGCCCGCGCCGCCGGTGATGTGGTCGTTGCCGGCGAGGGCGTTGATGCGGTCCGCGCCCGTGGTGCCGACCAGGTGGTCGTCGCCCGCGGTGGCGGCCAGGTTCGGGGTCGACGGCGACGGAGTGGGGGTCGGCGTCGGAGTGGGCGTCGGGGTCGGCGTCGGAGTCGGGGTGGTGGAAGAAGCTTCCGCCGCGCCCCAGTGCCAATCGTCGATCTTCTTGATGGTCGACATGTCCACGCTCTTCAGCGTGACCTTGTCGCCGTTCGAGAAGCTGAACACCGTGTCGGCGCCCGATTGGGTCACCGTCGGCTTCAGACCCGCGGCCTGCTGGCCGTTGAAGTTCAGGCCGTCTTCAGCCCCCTTGAAGTTGTAGATCGTGTCCTGGCCGGAGCCGACGGCGAAGATGAACTGATCCTTGCCCGCGCCGCCGTCCATGGTGTCGTTGCCGGCGCCGCCGGTGATGTGGTCGTTGCCGGCCAGACCGTTGATGCGGTCAGCGCCCGAGGTGCCGACCAGGTGGTCGTCGCCCGTGGTGGCCGTCAGGTTGGTGTCGCCCGGAGTCGGGGTGGGCGTCGGGGTCGGGGTCGGGGTCGGCGTCGGAGTCGGAGTGGGCGTCGGAGTCGGAGTCGGGGTGGGCGTCGGAGTCGGGGTCGGCGTCGGGGTGGTCCCGCTGCCGTCCAGGCTGTAGGCGCGGATGTAGTCGATATCCATCTTGGCCGGGAACTTGGTGGTCCCGTCCGGGCTGCCCGGCCACGAGCCGCCCACCGCCAGGTTGGCGATCATGTACATCGGCTTGTTCATGTCGGCCGGAGTGGCCGAGCGGTAAACTTCCACGCCGTCGACATAGAAGGTGACGTCCTTGGCGTCCCACTTGGCGCCGTAGGTGTGCATGCCGTCGGTGGTGTCACCGATGAAGTTGGCCTTGGTGTCGTAGGTGTGCTTGCCCGACGACTTCGAGTGCGTGGTGGTGTGCGCGATGGTCGGATCCGAGCCGATCATTTCCAGCACGTCCAGCTCGGGCGGCCACGAACCGTCCTGCGGGAGCAGCCAGAAGGCCGGCCACAGACCCTGGCCACCGGGCAGGTCAGCCTTCATCTCGAAGTAGCCGTAGGTCTGGCTGAAGGTGCCCTTCGTGTTGATCGTGCCCGAGGTGTACTGGTTCGCAGTACCGCCGATCGCGTCCTTTTCCGCCTGGGTGGTCGGCTTGGCCGTGATGGTCAGCACGCCGTTGTTCACGGAGAACGGGTTCATGCCCATCCCCTTGAACTCGGGGTCCACGTAGTACTGCAGTTCCTTGTTACCCGGCAGCGTACGGGTGTCGTACGAGGTGCCCGGACCGAAGGTGGTGTTCCAGGTGCCCGCGCCCTTCCAGTCGACACGACGGTTCAGCGTGTTGAAGTCGTCGTTGAAGGTGAGCTTCAGCTTGCTCATGTCGATCGGCAGCTGGAAGTCGTCGGCCGCGAAGTCCGCCACCTTGTGGTTACGGAAGGTGATCGACTGGTCCGAACCCAGGTTCAGCACCACGTCCGAGCCGCTCTGGACCATGGCCGCCTTGACCTGGTCGAAGGTGTACAGCGAGCTGCCCTTCAGGCGCACCACGTCCATCTTCCCGGCGCCGGCCTGGAAGTCGGTGATCACGTCGCTGCCCTCGCCGCGCGCCACGATGAACGTGTCGGCGTCGGCGCCGCCGGTCAGCACGTCGTTGCCGCCGCGACCGTCGATGGTCTGAGAGCCGGCCAGGCCCTTGATGATGTTGGCCTGCGCGTTGCCCTGGCCGAACGAGTCATAGCCGTTCAGGGTCAGGTTCTCGACATTGTCCGGCAGGAAGAAGCTGCGGATGGCGTTGACCGTGTCGACGCCTTCGCCGGCCTTCTCGATCACAATGTCGGTGCGATTTTCAGTGGTGTAGGTGTCGTCGCCAGCGCCGCCCACCAGGGTGTCGCCGCCACCGCCACGAATGCCGTCGTTGCCGGCCGTACCGTTAATGGTTTCCTTGGCGCTGGTGCCGGTGAAGCCCTTGCTAGTAGCGCCGCTCAGCGGAAGAGCATTACCTTTATAATCAATAGTAGTAATATCAGCCATCGGGTAACTCCCCAACAAGTTATGGCGAGAAGTTACTTCGGCTGATCGATGTTATCAAAGCGACGGGCGGTCGCAATCGAGCCCCGTTCGCCGTACATGTTCAGTGAATATTCGGCTATATTTCCGCGGCGCGTTGACGCACCTGGGCGCGGCCACGCCTGATCAGACGCAAGGCGCGACCCCGTTTCGGCGATCTAAGGAAAGAAACTTGCAGACCGGCGCTCGCCGAGCGCGGTCACGCACCCTGCGTCAGGCCGCCGCCCGGCGCCCTCGGCCCAGGGGGTTGCGTACAAAGCAAGCGGCCGCTCTTCACGAGCGACCGCTTAAAACACTGGGATTCCGCCCGGGAGATCTGGAGCGCGCCCGCAAATGCGGGCCCGATTCCGCGATCCGAACGCGCTAAAGCTTACGACGGCTGAAGCGCTGCTTGGGGGGATTTGGCCGGCCCCGCGCCGTCGAGCAGACTTTGCAGGGCCGCGGGCGCGGCCCTGACGAACGGCGCGATCTTGTCGTCGTCGCGCGCGCACCAGGCCAGGTAGTTCACCGGCTCGTAGCCCAGCACGCCGCCGGCCCCGGCCAGATCCGCCTGCAGGCGCTGGAACTGACGCCGATCCAGCCGCACCAGCCGGTCGCGTTCGACCAGGGCCAGGCTCTGGCCCTCGGCGGTCAGCACGTCGAACACCTCGTCGGCGGCCGGGTTCTGCCGCCGGTCGATCTCGACCACCATGACCGGCTGGTGGCGCACCAGCAGGCCGCGGCCGCCGGCCAGCACCGGCAGCTCGAAGCCTTCGGTGTCGATCTTCACCACCGCCACCCGCCGTTGCGACACGCGCAGCAGGTCGTCCAGCGGCGTGACCTCGACCTCCACCGTGTCCACGCCCTGCACCGGGGTGCCGGCGAACTGGTTCTCGTCGCTGAGGGTCGCGCGGTAGTGGCCTTCCTCGTGCGCGTACCTGGGCACGCGCAGGGTGGCTTTCCCGTGCGCGGCCCCGGCCGCCGCGGCCAGCACCAGGCAGTTGGCCGGCAGCAGCTCGCCCAGACGCGCGGCCAGGATCGGGTTCGGCTCCAGCGACACCACCATGTCGAAGCAGGAGGCCAGCACCCGGCTGTAGAAGCCGTCGCTGGCGCCGACGTCGACGGCGGCGGCGCCGCCCAGGGCGCCGAACACGCGCTTCAGGAACCGCAGGTGCGGATCCACCGGCCGCAGGCTCAGGCCCACGTCGGTCGCCTTGAGCGTCATCTTCGCCCGATCCAGCAGTCGCGGCATACGTCTTCCCTCGATCAACCTTGACCTTAACCGGCCTGAACGCCGGAAGTTGCGCGCCCGCCGACCACGGCCGGACGGCGCGGCGGCGCCCATTCGGCGCGCAAGGCCGCCAAGCGGGCCAGCATTTCGCCGGCCAGCGCCTCGCGCCGCGCGGCGTCGGACAGGCAGGGCGCGGC
>NZ_JAAIVC010000023.1 GCF_010975005.1 Caulobacter sp. 17J65-9
GTGACCAACACCGGCCTGCTGCACTCGCTGGAAGACGCCGCGCGCGGCGTGTTCGCCCAGTCGGTCGGCGGCGGCGGCGGCGCGGGCGGCGACGCCCGCGGCTACGCCATGGCCTTCTCGACCAAGGCCAAGGGCAGCAAGGGCCAGAAGGACGTCACCGTCTCGATCGGCGGCGACGGCGGCGCGGCCGGCGACGGCGGCGACGTGCTGGTCGACAACGACGGGGCGATCGTCACCGAGGGCGACGGCGCCGCGGGCGTCTACGCCCAGTCGGTGGGCGGCGGCGGCGGGGTCGGCGGCTCGGTCGCCGACGACGGCGACACGGTCGTGGACTTCATCGACAACTTCAACAAGAGCGAGGCCAAGGCGGCCGAGATCGCGGTCGGCGGCAAGGGCGGCGCCTCGGGCGACGGCGGCGACGTCACCGTGCTGAACGGCGGGGTGATCTGGACCAAGGGCCGCGAGTCCTACGGCGTGTTCGCCCAGTCGGTGGGCGGCGGCGGCGGCGACGGCGGCTCCGGCCTGGCCGGCACCGTCTCGATCGGCGGCGAAGGCGCCGGCGGCGGGAACGGCGGCGTGGTGCGCGTCACCAACTCGGGCGCCATCCTGACCGAAGGCGACCTGGCCGCGGGCGTGTTCGCCCAGTCGGTCGGCGGCGGCGGCGGCGTCGGCGGCAGCACCGACGGCGAGCGGGAAGGCACCGACGCCTATCGCGACGGCATGAGCGCCACCATGTCGACCATCGGCGACCTGCAGGCGGCCAAGGACTTCGCGGAATCCACCCAGGCGCCGGATCTCGGCATCGCCTTCGGCGGCGCCGGCGGCGTGGCCGGCGACGGCGGCGACGTCATCGTCACCAACACCGGCTCGATCCACACCAAGGGCGACAACGCCTTCGGCGTGTTCGCCCAGTCGGTGGGCGGCGGCGGCGGCGTGGGCGGCCTGGGCTCGATCAGCACCATCGGCCAGGTGACCTTCTCGGGCGCCGGCGGCAACGCCGGCGATGGCGGCGACGTCACGGTCAACCACTCGGGCGACATCGTCACCGAGGGCTACGGCGCCTACGGCATCTTCGCCCAGTCGGTCGGCGGCGGCGGCGGCGTGGCCGGCGACATGTCGCTGGGCATCGGCAACTGGGGCCTGGATCTCGGCATCAACCCGTTCGCCGGCAACGGCGGCGACGGCGGCGACGTGACCGTCAACACCAGCGGCGACATCCTGGTGCTGGGCGACGGCGCGACGGCGATCTTCGCCCAGTCGATCGGCGGCGGCGGCGGCCTGTACGGCAGCGAGATCGGGCTGGGCTTCATCGGCTCGTTCGGCGGCGACGGCACGGCCGGCAAGGTCACGGTCAACCACTTCGGCGACCTGGCCGCGCCCGACAAGAACGGCGTCGGCGCCCTGTTCCAGAGCAAGGCGCTCGACGGCGCCCACGACATCGTCGCCACCCTGAACGGCGACGTCCTGGGCGGCAGCGTCTACGGCAAGGCGGTGTTCATCGACGGCGGCCTGAACAACACCATCGACCTGATGGGCGCGGTTTCGGCCCTGTCGCACCTGGCCATCCTGGGCACGGACGGCAACGACCACATCAACAACTTCGGCTCGACCTACGGCAACATCGACCTCGACACGGGCCTCAACGCCTTCGACAACGAGGTCGACGCCAGCCTGCGCACCCTGCAGTACGTCGACCTGGGCGGCGGCACCCTGACCAACGCCGGCACCCTCGAGCTGGGCGACACCGCCACCGAGGACGGCCCGCGCACGGCCGGCTGGTTCGCGGGCTTCGAGGCCGCCACCACCCAGGACGAGAGCACCACCTTCGAGGGCGTGGCTCATCCGGCCGGGGCGACCCCGCTGTCGGTGGTGGGCGCCTACTGGTCGACCCAGACCACCAACCTGACCGGCGACTTCGTCCAGCCGGACACCGGCCTGTGGATCCTGGACTTCAGCTTCGGCGACGAGGCGGCCGACCTGCTGAACGTCACCGGTTCGGCGGCGATCGACGGCGTGCTGAAGGTCAACCTGCTGTCGCTCGAGGACGACGGCCCGCGCACCTTCGTGAACGCCGGCACGACCGCGGTCGACAACGGCGTGTTCGTGGCCGACACCCTGGCCCTGGACTACTCGGTCGTGGTCTCCGGCAACGACCTGCAGCTGGCGGTCACGCCGCGCTTCGACGACCCGCTGACCCGCCGCAACGCCAAGGCCGCCGGCGACCACATCAACGACGGCCTGCACCAGGGCGGCGCTTCGGACGATCTGGGTCTGCTGTTCGCCTACCTGGGCGCGATGTCGGACATCAACGAGTACCGCGCCGCCTTCGACCACATGTCGTCGGAAGTGCACCTCTCGCCGATGTACGCGGCCTACTACGCCGGCGAGGACATGGCCGACGCGGTGCTGAGCTGCAAACTGGCCCACACCGCCAACGCCCCGATCGCCGAAGGCGACTGCCTGTGGGGCCAGGTGGTCACCCGCACACTGGACCGCAGCCCGACCAGCGAGAACTGGGCCTTCCACGACGACGTGACCCAGTTCTCGGCCGGCTACCAGCGCTCGGTCTCCCAGAACTGGCGCCTGGGCGTGGCGATCGGCGTCGACCGTCACGACCAGAGCCTGGAGCGCGCCCTGGGCGGGGCCGAAGGCGACTTCTACAAGCTGGGCGCGGCGGTGAAGCGTCAGTCGGGCCCGACCCTGCTGGCCGCCTCGTTCGCGGCCGGCAAAGGGACGTTCGACACCTGGCGCGACGCCAGCACCGCGCTGGCCCCCGGCGCCCGTGCGACGGCGGAGGTGGACTTCACCTTCCTCACCGCCGAGCTGCGCGCCGCGCGCCTGTTCGAGTTCGGCTCGCTGTACCTGAAGCCGTTGGCCGACGCCTCGGTGACCCAGTACAGCATGGACGCCTTCTCCGAGCGCGGCGCGGGCGGCCTGAACCTGGTCTCGGACGGCGACAACCGGACCATCTTCACCCTGGCCCCGCAGCTGGAAATGGGCGGCGACTTCGACGCCGGTTCGGTCACCATCCGTCCGTCGCTGACGGTGGGCCTGGCCTGGCGTCCGGACGCCGAGTTCGGCGTGCCGGCCAGCTTCGAGGGCCTGTCGCCGTCGACCCGGCCGTTCGTGACCACCTCGACGCTCGACGAGACCATGGCCACCGTTCAGGCCAGCGTCGACCTGATCGGCACCGAGCGCTGGAACCTGACCGTCGCCTACGACGGCGAGTACGGCCAGGAGCACGACCGCCACGGCGGCCGCCTGAAGGCCGCCATCCGGTTCTGACGCCCTCAAGCGTCGGACACGAGAACGCCCCCGCACCGGCCGGTGCGGGGGCGTTGTTCGTTTCAGGCCACGGTTGACCGCCGACCGCGCTTCCCTAGACTTGGGGCCATGGTCCGGACCGCCTCGCGCCAGCAACAACAGCAACACCGCTCTGCGGCGGTGCTCGCGCGCGTTCGCTTCCGGCCCTGACGTCACCTCGACAAGGGCCGATGGCCCGAACCCCGCAGCCCCGCCTCCGGCGGGGTTTCTGCTTTACGGGCCTCGCCGGGCGCCTTCCCTTCCAGGAGCCCAGACCATGACGACCCTGATCACCTGCGACGCCGACATCGACCGCATCGGTCTGGGCGTGACCGACCGCACCCTGCCCAAGGCCGAGTGGACCCATGCGGGCCACTTCGCCGCCGCGCTATGGCTGTGGCGCCGGCGCCCGGCCAGCGCGCTCAGCGACATCCCGGGCCTGATCCGGGCCTACAACCTGGCCACCGGCGTGGAGAACACCGACACCGGCGGCTACCACGAGACCATCACGCTGGCGTCCATGCGCGGCGCGCGCGCGGAGCTGTCGCGTCGCCCGGCCGACACGCCGCTGCACGAGGTTCTGGACAGCCTGCTGGCCTCCGAGCTCGGCCGCTCGGACTGGCCGCTGGCCTACTGGTCGAAGCCGGTGCTGTTCTCGGTCGAGGCGCGGCGGACCTGGGTCGAGCCGGATCTGAGGCCGCTGCCGTTCTAGCGGACGGATTTTCGTCTCCGGTCGCAGGCTGAGCCGTTTCCACCGCGGCGCGCGGGAGGCATACACCGCCCACCGTCGCAGTGGAGGCCGCCGTGAAGTTCACCCATCCCGTCGAGCTCTATCGGGCCCTGGCCCGCGTGTGGGCCGGGGATACGGCCAGCCCGACCGGCGCCTGGGCGTCCGATACGCCGGCCAGGAACCACTGCAGCGTGACCTCGCTGATCGTGCAGGACTGCTTCGGCGGCGAGATCCTCACCACCCGAACGGTCGGCGGCACGCACTTCTACAACCTGATCGAGGGCACGCGCTGGGACCTGACCGTCAGCCAGTTCGGCGAGCCGATCCCTTACGAGGACACGCCCTCCTCCCGCGCCGCGGCGCTCGCCGACACCAGCGAGGACAAGTACCGCCTGCTGGTCGAGCGGCTCGGGGCCGTCGCGCCGGTCGCCGAATAGAAAAAGGCCCCTCGCACGGTCGGTGCGGGGGCCTTTTCATTTCAGGGTCGATCAGAAGCCGCGCTTGCCGGCGCCGTTCGACTTCTTGACCGGCTTGCCCTTCGGCTTGGCCACGGCCTTGGGCTTGCGCGGCGCGCCCGCCCAGTCGCCGGTGGGAGCCGGCCCCTTGCGGTGCGGCTTGGCGGGACGATCCTCAGCCCGGTCGAACGGGCTCCATTCGCCGCGCGCCGGCTTGCCCTCGGCCGCGGTCTTGCGGGGCTTGTACGGGCGGTCCTCGCCCGGACGTTCGCCGCGGGGCGCCTCGTCGCGCTTCTTCCAGTCCGGACGCTCGCCGAACTTGCGCTCGGTCGCGGGGCGCTCGCCGTATTCGCGACGCGGACGCTCATAGCCGCCTTCCTCGCGGCGCGGCTTGCGTTCGCCGTAGCTGCGCTCGCCGCCCTCGGCGCGCGCGCCGTACTCCCGCTTGGGACGCGGCGCGGTCTCGTCGCGGGCCGGACGGTCTTCGAACTTGCGCTTGGCGAACGGTCGTTCGTCGCCGCCACGCTCGGCGCCGTACTCGCGCTTCGGACGCGGACGCTCCTCGCCCTCGAAGCGCGGCTTGCGCTCGTAGGAGCGCTCGCCCTCGGCCCGGTCCGCGCCGAAGTCGCGCTTGGGACGCGGACGCTCGTCGCCTTCGAAGCGGTCGCGCGGCTTGCCGTAGGCGCGCTCGCCCTCGGCGCGCGGCGCGCCGAAATCGCGCTTCGGGCGGGGACGCTCTTCGCCCTCGTCACGGTCGCGCGGTTTGCGATCGCCGTAAGCGCGCTCGCCCTCTTCGCGCGGCTTGCGCTCACCGAACTTGCGCTCCGGACGCGGGCGATCCTCGCGCGGGCCGTCGCGGAAGCTGCGCGGCGCCGGCGCGTTGGTCGGCTGGATCTTGGCGCCGCCCTCGGCCGAGCCCTCGACCGCCTGGCCGAAGCGCTCGACCACCGGCGCGGCGATCTCGAACTTGGTCTCGTTGTCGAAGATGCGGATCGAGCCGATCTCGCGCTTGGTCACGTGGCCCAGGCGGCAGATCAGCGGGATCAGCCACTTCGGGTCGGCGTTGTTGCGCCGGCCGACGTTCACGCGGAACCAGGACGCGCCTTCCATCTCGGGACGCGGGCCGGTCTCGCGCGGGGCGCGCTCGCCGAACTCGCGCTCGGGCGGCGGGGCGTCGAACAGGTCCTCCGGCGCGGGCAGGCGCGAACGGTGCAGGCGCAGCAGGGCGACGGCGACCTGCTCGGCCGTGCGGCCCTCCAGCAGGGTCTGGCCGGCGACCAGTTCCTCGTCCGCGACCTCGTCGGTGAAGATGGCGTCCTCCAGCAGGCGCTGCTGGTCGGCGCGGCGGATCTCGTCGGCCTGCGGCGGGCCGCCCCACTCCACGTCGACCTTCGCGCCGGCGACCAGGGTCTCGGCCTTGCGGCGACGGTTGTAGGGGACGACCAGCACCGAGGTGCCCTTGCGGCCGGCCCGGCCGGTGCGGCCCGAGCGGTGCAGCAGGGTGGCGCTGTTGATCGGCAGCTCGGCGTGGATCACCAGGCCGAGGTCGGGCAGGTCGAGGCCGCGGGCGGCCACGTCGGTGGCCACGCAGACCCGGGCGCGACGGTCGCGCAGCGACTGCAGGGCGCGGGTGCGCTCGTTCTGAGTCAGCTCGCCGGACAGGGCGACCACGCCGAAGCCGCGCTCCTGCAGGTTGGCGTGCAGGCGGCGCACCGACTCGCGGGTGGAGCAGAACACCATGGCGCCCTGCACCTCGTAGGCGCGCAGGATGTTGACCACCGCGTGCTCGACCTCGTTCGGGGCGACGCGGACGGCCTTGTAGGTGATGTCGCCGTGCGGCTCGTTGGCGACGATGGTGTCGATGCGCACGGCGTCGCGCTGGTAGCGCTTGGCCATGGCGGCGATGTCGCGGGCGATGGTGGCCGAGAACAGCAGGGTGCGGCGCTCGGAGGGCGTCGCGTCGAGGATGAACTCCAGGTCCTCGCGGAAGCCCAGGTCCAGCATCTCGTCGGCTTCGTCCAGCACCACGACGCGCAGGGCCGAGGCGTCGAGGTTGCCGCGCTCCAGGTGGTCGCGCAGACGACCCGGCGTGCCGACCACGATGTGGGCGCCGGCCTCCAGCGCGCGCTGCTCGCGCCGCGAGTCCATGCCGCCGACGCAGGTGACCAGCTTCGCGCCCGCGTGGGCGTACAGCCAGGTCAGCTCGCGGTGCACCTGCAGGGCCAGTTCGCGGGTCGGGGCGACGATCAGGGCCAGCGGCGCCTCCGGCGCGGGCAGGCGCTCGGCGTCGCCCATCAGGGTCGAGGCGAAGGCCAGCGCATAGGCGACGGTCTTGCCCGAGCCGGTCTGGGCGGAGACCAGCAGGTCGCGCTCGGCGGCGTCGGCTTCCAGCACGGCCTGCTGCACGGGCGTGGCCTGGGCATAGCCCTGCTCGGCCAGGGCGCGGTCCAGCGCCGGGTTGATCGCGGGAAAGGTCATAGAACTCCAATCCGGCCGGGGGAGCGGCCGTCCGGCGCCATGGCCGGTGCATGAGGCGTCCCCGGGGCGGCCCCGGAGAGGTGGTGAGAACTCGCTTTGAGCGAAGTGAAGGGCGCGTCTGGGGCGCCACGTCTGGGCGCGCGGCCGGGCTCCTTCGCCGACCACGGGCGCCACCTAGCGCATTTTCCACAGGAACGACAGGGGGCGCCCCGTCGCGGGGGCTAGTCGGGTTCGCCCCAGAAGCCTGGGGCCGGCGGGGCGATCCACCCGTCGCGCACGCTCACGCCGCCTGGCCAGTCCTGCGACAGCCACCAGGGCCCGTCCAGGTCGACGAAGTCGGACTGTGCGGCGAGGTGAAGCGCCGGCGCGACGGCCAGCGACGGGCAGACCATGCAGCCGGTCATCACCCTGAAGCCGGCCGCCCGCGCCGCCGCCAGCATGGCCAGCGCCTCGGTCAGGCCGCCAGCCTTGTCCAGCTTGATGTTCACCGCCTGGTAGCGGCCGCGCAAGGCCTCCAGATCGGCCGTCACGTGGGCGCTCTCGTCGGCGCAGATCGGGGCGGTGGGCTGGAAGCCCTCCAGCGCCGCGTCCTGGCCGGCCGGCAGCGGCTGCTCGACCAGGGCCACGCCCAGCTCGCCCAGCAGCGGCTGCAGGCGCTCCAGCAGGGCGAAGTCCCAGCTCTCGTTCGGGTCGACGATCAGCCGCGCGTCCCGCGCCGCCTGCGCCACCGCACGGATGCGCGCTTCCGGGTTCTCGGCGTTGACCTTGACCTTCAGCAGGGGCGAAGCGGCGACGGCCCGCGCCGCGGCCGCCATGGCCTGCGGCGTATCCAGGCTGACGGTCACCGCCGTGACCATCGACGCCGGCGGCGGCCGGCCGATCCGTTCGGCGACCGAAACGCCGCTCAGCCGCGCCTCCAGGTCCCACAGCGCGCAGTCCACCGCGTTGCGAGCCGCGCCCGCGCGCAGCAGGCCCGGCAGATCCACGCGCGAGGCGCCCTCGGACACGGCGCCGGCGACCGCCTCGATCTCGGCGATCACGCCCTCGACCGTCTCGCCGTAGCGGGCGTAGGGCACCGCCTCGCCGCGGCCGGTCGCGCCGCCCCGGCCGATCTCGACCAGCACGGTCTCCGCCGCGGTCTTCACCCCGCGTGAAATCCGGAAGGGGGCCTTCAGCGGCCAGAGCCGGCGGGTGACGACGAGGCTGGAGCTCATGGCCCGTTCGTCGCGAACCACCGGGCGATGGTCAAGCTCGGCGACGAACCGTGCTATGCGGCGACGGTTCGGAAGGGGCGGCGATGAAGCGGAGCGTTCTGGCGGTTCTGGCCTGCGCCGGCGCGGCGTGCGCGCCGGTCCAGCTCGCGCTCGCCGCGCCGCTGCGTGACGACGTCGCCGTCGAACGCCGGGCTGCGCTGGAGCAGCTGCGCCGGCAGGACCTGCGGGTCGCCACCGTCGCCCACCGGATCGTGACGGCCAGCGCCGGGCTCTGCCAGGACACCGGGCCGGTCGCCGGCTGGGTGCTGCACGACCTTCGCCAGTACGGGCCGAACCTGCGCGACGAGGCGCGGGCGCACTTCGGCCTGGACGAGGCCGCGCCCAGCCTGCTGGGCGTCGTGCAGGACGGCCCCGCGGCCCGGGCGGGCCTGCAGGCCGACGACGTGCTGCTGGCGGTGAACGGCCAGACCCTGGCCTCGCCCGCGGGCAAGCCCAAGGTCCAGGGCGACTACGCGCCTATGGAAGCGGCGCTCGCGCGGCTCGACGCCGCCATGCGGGCGGGGCCGGTCGAGCTGACCGTGCGCCGGTCCGGCGTCGAGCTGACCGTCGTCCTCGCCCCGGTCACGGCCTGCGCCTACGACGCCCAGCTCATCCCGTCCGAACAGCTGAACGCCTCGGCCGACGGCCGCCACGTGTTCGTCACCACCGCCATGGCCGACTACGCCAAAACCGACGACGAGCTGGCGATCGTGCTGGGCCACGAATTCGCCCACGACGTGCTGCGCCACCGGACGCGGCTGGACCAGGGCGGGTTCGCGCGCAAGCTGCTGGGAAATCTGGGGACCAACCCCGCCGACCTGCGCCGGGCCGAGCGCGAGGCGGACCATGCCGGCCTCTACCTTGCGGCGCGGGCCGGCTACGACGTCTCGGGCGCTCGGGACTTCTGGCGCCGGTTCGCCGCCGACTACGGTTCGGGCGCGTATTTCAGCCTGAGTCATCCGGGCGCGCGCGAGCGGGCGGAAAACATCGAGGCGACCTGGCGCGAGATCGAAGCGAAGCGCGCGGCCGGACAGCCGCTGGTTCCGGTCGTCGGCCCCTAGGCCGCGCGGCGCGCCTCGACGAAGACCGGCATGGGCGCGGACGCCTTGGCGCGCCGCCGTTCGGCGCGGCGGCTGCGCAGCCAGGCCGCGGCCCACGGCCTGTGGCTGATCGAGGCGTAGAGCCCGAACAGGACGAGCCACCCCGCGACCTGGAACAGCGGCGAGATCCCCGCGAGCTCGACCAGATAGGACAGGCCGGCCAGGGTCGCGGTGGCGCCGATCAGGAACCAGCAGACGCTGCGCGCCGACCAGCGCCGCAGCAGGATGTGATGGATGTGGTCGCGCCCCGCCGCGAAGGGCGCCCCGTCGCGCAGGAACCGCCGCACGTACAGCAGGATCGCGTCGGCCACCGGCACGAAGAAGAACCAGAAGGCGGTGCAGTGGCGGAACACCCGGCCCGGCTGGTCGCTGAGGCGGATCGCGAAATAGGCCAGCACGAAGCCCAGCAGCAGCGAACCGGCGTCGCCCAGGAACACCGAGGCCCGGCCACCCCGCCGGAGCGGGAAGTTGCGCGCCAGGAAGGCGATCAGCGCGCCGGCGAAGGCCCCCATCAGCAGGGCGTCGACGTTGCGGCCGAAGGCGGCGGCGGCCGCGGCCATGAACAGCACGCCGACGAAGGCGGTGCCGCCGGCCAGGCCGTCGATGCCGTCGATCATGTTCAGGCCGTTCAGCACGGTCAGCATGACCAGCACGGTGAACGGCCCGGCCATCACGCCCAGGTCCACGTCGGCGACGCTGTTGATCATCACCTGATCAACCATCACGGCCAGGGTGCAGCAGGCGAACTGGAAGGCCAGCTTGTAGCGGGCCTTGATCGGGCTGATGTCGTCCAGCACGCCGACCAGCACCAGCACGGCCGAGCCGATCAGGAAGCCGCGGTGCTCGGCCAGGATCTGGACCACCGCCGCCTTTTCGAAGACGGCGCCGAAGGTCAGGGCCACGACGACGGCCAGCGCGATCGCCAGGCCGCCGACCATCGGGGTCGCCTTGCGATGCTGCTTCCGCCCGGAGGGCTGGTCGACAAGACCCATAGCCGGCGCGGCGCGGCCCAGGGACCACATCGCGACGAGGCAGGTCGCCGCTGCGGTCGCGGCTATCGCGGTAAAGGCCGCCACCATGAAATCTGCCCGCGCACTCGACGATCGACGTGCGTCGATCAGTGTATTTCGAACAATGGCCTCTTAACCGGCACAGTGAGTCGCTGCAACGCAGGGTTCGCCGGCGGGCCAGTTCGCGGGCCGAGAAATCGACGAAGCGCGCCAGCCAGCTTCGCAAATCAGGCGTAGCAGTGCTACGTCAGCCCCGGGGACCGGCGTATCAGGGCGAAACACATGCGAGCGTTAGGAGAGGTGCGCGCCGATCCCGCGCGCCGGCGCATCGTCTTCGTCGGCGCCGATCCGGCCTACCTGTACGCCTTCCGCCGTCCGGTCATGCGCGGCTTCGTCGAGCACGGCTGGCAGGTCACGGCGGTGGCCCCCGAACAGGCCGGCTTCGACACGGCCGTCTTCCAGAACGACGGCGTGCGCTTCGTCCGCTGGGACATCGCCAAGGCGGCGCTGAACCCGTTCCAGGAACTGCGCGCCTTCGTCAGCCTGGTCGCAATCCTGCGCGCCGAACGCCCGGACGTGCTGTTCGCCCACACCATCAAGTCGGTGATCTACGGCATGCTGGCCGGCGCCCTGGCCGGCGTGCCGCGGCGCACCGCCATGATCCCCGGCCTCGGCTACGCCTTCCTGCCCGGCCGAGGCCTGAAGCGCGCCCTGGTCGGCTTCGTCGCGCGCGCCGGCTACCGGGCGGCCCTGGCGCGCGCCCATCTGGCCATCTTCCAGAACCGCGACGACGTGGCGACCTTCCGCGGCCTGCGCCTGCTGGGCCCCAGGACCGAGGTCGGCTTGGTCGACGGCTCGGGCGTGGACCTGACGCGCTTCACGCCGGCCGCCTTCCCGGACGGCCCGCCGACCTTCCTGATGGTCGCGCGCCTGCTGCGCGACAAGGGCGTGTACGAGTTCGTCGAGGCGGCGCGCCTGGCCAAACAGCGCCTGCCCGAGGCCCGCTTCGTGCTGGTCGGGGCGGCGGACAGCAACCCCGCCGCCGTGCCCCAGGCCCAGGTCGACGCCTGGGTCGCGGAGGGCCTGATCGAGGCGCGCGGCCACCTGGCCGACCCGCGCGAGGCGTTCGCGGCCGCCCACGTCTTCGTCCTGCCGTCCTATCGGGAGGGCACGCCGCGCACCAATCTGGAGGCCATGGCCACCGGCCGCGCCGTCCTCACCACCGACGTGCCCGGCTGCCGCGAGACGGTCACCCATGGGCACAACGGCCTGCTGGTCCCGGTCCGCGATCCGCAGGCCCTGGCCGAGGCCATGGTCGAGCTGGCCTCGGACCTTGAGCGCGCCGAAGCCATGGGCCGGGCCGGGCGCAAGCTGTGCGAGGACCGCTACGACGTGCGCACGGTCAGCCGCGCGACCGTGCGGCTGCTGGAGGGCGCCGACGAGGCGGCCGAGCTCCGGAAGAGCGCATGAGCGAGCCGGTCCGCGTCGTCCACCTCATCCCGTCGCTGGAACGGGCCGGCGCCGAGAACGCGCTCACGCGCGTCGTCACGCATTCCGATCCCGCCCAGGTCCGCCACACCGTCGTGTCGCTGACCGGGCGCGGGCCGCTGGCCGAGCCGATCGAGGCCGCCGGCGTCGAAGTGATCGCCCTGGGCGCCCGCAGCCCGGCCTCGACCCTGCTGCGCCTGCCCCGGCTGCTCAGCGTGATCCGCGCGGCGCGGCCCGAGGTGGTGCAGGGCTGGATGGTGCACGCCAACCTGCTGGCCTGGCTGGCCCGCGCCCTGGCCGCGCCGTCGGCCAGGCTGGCCTGGAACCTGCGGGGATCTGCAGGCCAACTTGAGTACGAGCGGCCACTTACGCGACTTCTCACGCGCGCCGCAGCCACGGTCTCAAAATCAGTCGACCTTCTGATAGCCAACTCGGCGGCCGGATTTGCACAGCATGCCGCGCTTGGCTATCGGCCAAAGATTGGTGAAGTCCTGCCTAACGGCTTCGACCTAGACACGTTCCGACCGGATGCCGGTACCCGAAATCGAATACGCGATGAGTTAGGCCTCCCGACAGATGCGATCGCTTTCGGATTGATTGGCCGCTTCCACCCTGTAAAGGGCCACACCGTTTTTGCAGAAGCAGCCGGCACCGTTGCACCTACCGCCCCCAACGCGACCTTCGTGCTTGTCGGGGCCGGCACACAGGATTCGCAAGAACTCGAGGCGCTACTCGCCGAGCATCAAGTAACCCACCGATTTCTACGTCTTGGGGTGCGAGCCGACGTCGCCGACATAATGCGGGCGCTTGACGTTGTTTGCGTTCCCTCGTTTTACGAGGGATTTCCAAACGTCGTCGGTGAAGCGATGGCGTGCGCTATTCCGTGCATCGCTACGGAAGTATCAGACGTACGCACGATCTTAGGGGATGGCGGCCTGGTCATTCCGATTGGTGACGCCGAAGCACTAGCGGACGCAATGACCACGCTCGCGGCAGACACGGCAGGGCGCGAAGCAATGGGGCGAGCGGGACGGCAGCGGGCAGAAGAGACTTACTGCATCCGAACAATCACGTCTCGGTACACAAACCTCTACCGGTCTCAACTTACCGGCAACGACGACGTACCGCTGCCACACCCCACGAATTAAGAGCGAGCTTTCGATTGCCCCCACAACTTCGCAATGAGAATGCTGAGGACGAGACCTCTAAGTTCGCGCTTAGCATTTGCATACCGAGTTACAACCGGCGCGCTCTGATCGAACCGTTAGTGCGCGAGCTACTGTCCTTCGAAGGCCCGTTCGAGGTCTGCGTTCACGTAGACGGCTCAACAGACGGCACCGAAAGCGCGTTGCGCGCCATCAACGATCATCGACTTTCCGTTAGCGCCGGGCAGAATCGCGGATCCGCTGAGGCATTGCTTTCCGCCTTCAGGCTAGCAAAAGGGCGCTATGTGATGCCCTTCAATGACGATGATCATTTATATCGCGACGGCCTCAAGACAATAATTCACGATTGCATATCCGGTGTTCCGCAAGGATGCGCTGGATTCATCTACCACTTGGAAGATGAGCGCGGAGCGCGCGTAGGCAGCGACTTTCCAAAGCCGCAGTCAAACTTCTTAGAACTGCGCGCAGATTACAAGGTGAAGGGCGACAAGAAGGAAGTTGTTCTCGCAGAACCACTTCGCAGCGCCCTGGGCGCTAACCCTCGCGGGTTCCGACGTATCCCGATGTCATCTTATTGGTCCAAAATTGCATTGCGCCACGATGTGATTTGCAGAGACCACGTCGTGGGTCAAAAGAAGTATCTAGCCGACGGATTAACCGCAAATATCAGTCGCATAAAGAACGAAAATGCGCTGCCAATGGCAAAGCTATACGCCATCCATATAGTTGGGTATACGAAAGGGCGATACAGATCGCTGCCGTTTCTGGCGAAAGCCATTGCCGGACTTCTCGTATACAGCATCAAAGCAATCGCTTTTGATCTATTTAAAGCCACATGCGCCCCCAAACCCTTGAGCGCTTAGCCAAAATTGCGGAAGTAGTTGTCCTGCGTGCTGCGCCGGGCCTACTAAACGTCGCCACCTTGGTTTCGCTTGGCGCCTGGCTAGGTGCCAACAATTACGGCCTGTTCAGCACCGGGCTGGCGACGACCGGCCTATGCGCCAACCTGATATTCGGTCCAGTAATCTCCTCGATCGTTTCAGAGCACGCCAAAATCGCGGCACTCGGCAACGCACGAGCCTACGAATCCGCTTTAGTTTCGACCGCGCTCCTTATGGCGTGCGCGACCACTGCCGCCACTATCCCGCTAATCGGCATTGGCCTCATCCCATGGAGCTGGGCCGCGCCCATCGCTACGTTCGGCATTTACACGGCCCTCCAGGAAATCCCCCACGCGCGCCTGAAATTTTGGTCCTTTGGGGCCGCAGCGCTGACGCAAGCAGGCTCTTTCCTCGTCCTCGCCTGGGCGGTCGTGCGCCCTCACCCGAGTATCGATGCCGCCCTGCTCGCCTTCTCGGCGAGCTACGGCATTGCAGCGGTCCTTTCCTACGCGCTCTCGGGCCTCCCCCCGATCGCGTGGCCGAAATGGCGGCTAATGAGTGGAGCGATAACGATAGGTGTTCCGTACACACTCAGCACAGTCGCGGAAAACGGCCTGTTTCTAGGCATTCGGTACGCATTGCTGCTCACCGGAGCCACCGCACACCTCAGTACGTTTTCTTATTGCGTCGATATATCTCAACGTTTCGCCGGATTTCTCATCAGCGCAATCTCATTCAGATCAGTGCCCGAGGCTTTCAAGGCGGCCCAAGTCAGCGGAGCCGACGCATTTCACAAAGAACTCACCCGCGGAGCAGTGTTCGCCATCGCCCTGGCCACTCCAGCTGTCGGAATAGTGCTTGTGCTAAATTCGTTCTGGCCGAAAATCCTCGGCACAGGCAGCCTGTTCAACGCCGGACTTTTTGCGATTACCTCAGCAGCCATCATTGTAAACCGGACCAAGAAGTTGAGCTTGGATCCAATTGCGCTGAGAGGCCAACAGGCCTCGTCAGTTGTGGCCGGCTATCTGATGGGCGCATTTGCAGCGCTCGCATTAACAGCACTCGCCCTGAGAAGCGGCAATCTTTACGGCGTTGGGTTCGCGTATTTGGCCGGGTATCTTACGGCTGCACTCACGACGGCCCTGATCCTCTCGCGGTCAGCGACTCCTGCCATCGCGAGGCGATAGGAGTCACTAGGCCCGGAAGACGTACAGGCGAGTGTGGCACGTTACCGGGCCAAGGAAGACGTCGAGCGCCTTACGCAGCCCTCGTACCACCCAAAGCTTGCTATCGTACATGCGCTGGAGGATTGGGCCGAGCGGGCCGACCTCATCCTTGAGGCCCTTAAATCCGCCGCGCGGCCTCACCTTTTCGAGGCGAAATCCTGTCGCCAAGAAGTCAGCGACTACCTTATCGGCAGGCAGCGCGAACTGGTAGAAGCTTGACGAGTCGCCGTTAAAAGCCGGGTACGCCCCGAACCAGGCCTTCAACTGCCTGAGTGGCGACATCGTGGGAACAGTGACAAAGACCAAGCCGCCAGGCTTAACTACCCGTCGCATTTCCTCGACAATCGAGCCGTACCCTTCAAAGAAGTGCTCGATGACCCCCAGAGACCAATAGCCGTCAAAGAAGCCGTCCGGGAATCGAGACAAATCCCTCACGTCGGCAACGCTGACTCTGAGCTCGGGGGCAACAGAAGATACAGCCCGCACCGTCTCCGGCGCGTAATCAACGCCGTAGGCCTCGAAGCCTTCGTTATGAAGCCCGTACACGGTTCGAGCCAAGCCGCATCCCGCATCGATGACGCGCGCGCCGGGACTCAGCCAGCGCTTGGTCTCGTTGACTACAAATTGGTCCGGACGACGCACATCGTCCGCCACCACCTTCCAGTGGCCGTCCCAGTACCGCTCATCCGCCGGCATTCCAACGTAGACCAGCGCGTTGAGATCAGGATCGAAATAGACCTTCGCGTCTCGCCTCAACATGAGAAGCCCCCCGGCGCTCTCCAGCCAGCAATCGGGCTTACAATGACACGCCTCACCCCGGATTGAACCGACTTAAATCGGGATGAAGCGAATATCGCGCCAAAGCAAATAAATACAAATGGGTACGTTATTTTGAGCTTTGTAAGCATGATCGCAGCCAACAAGAAAAATGCGAGACGCCCTGCCTGCCCGATCACAATCGCCCACGCGACTAGCCCGCACAGTCCGTAGAACAGCAAGATTTCAAGCCAAAATCCGATACTCGATACCCCAATTCCAGCCGGAATTGCTAGGTCGCCAACACCAAAGGCACTCATTCTCTGGGGGTCTAGCGCCCATTGAGCTAGATACACCTCATACACACCAGAGTCGAAGAAGAGCTCCTGCCGCTTCTGCCAGTTGATCCAGGCAAAGTATCCGACAGCGCAGATCGCGGGCAGCGCCATCGCGATAATGCCCATCATTAGCCCGGGCCGGCGGCGTACAGACCGAATCTTGTCGACGAAGACAATCGACCCCAGGCCCGCCAGCAGAACGATCCCGCCAAGCGAGACACTTCCGATAACACAAAGTGCGGCAACTATTGTGGTCGCATCTATTCGTCGGGTCACGCCGTAGCGAGCGGCAAGGAGGACAACCATCGCCGCAGAAAACGTGCCGGGCTCATTGAAGAACCCAGTAAAACGAGGAATCAGCACCCCACCCAAGGAGATTCCCTTTCGGGAACTCCAAGACGCCTCTTCAAACGCGCCAAAAAACGAAATGTAGTCGATGAATTGTCGCGTAACGACCCAATAAACCGCCTGGACGGCGAAAAAGAACACATGGGCAATCAGGACCCATTTCAACGCACGATCAAGAAACACCAACCTGTGACGGAAAATTCCGATCATGATCGGGATGGCCAGAAGGCTCACCGCGCTCCCGAATATCGTTTTTATGTCCATGTCATAATAATGCATGGACCAGCTAATCGAGAACGACAAGAATATCGGCGCAATTACCAAGAAGCTTTGAAGCGGCGGCGCATTTTTAATCGTAAGCGGCATCAGTAACGCCAGACCGGCGAAGCATATAATTGCGCCAAATCCGGGCAAATAGATGCTCTGTAGAGTTGTCAGAAAAATCGCGAGGCTGACGTAAGCCGATATCCCCTTGCTGCCAACCTTGGCCCGTTGCGAGATCCGTAAATGGCCAGCTTGGGAACTCGCGGCCTGCCGGAATTGAATTGCGTGCCCGAGGCTCATTGCGCCCGACCTTTACTGGGGCGAATGCGGAGGCCGTCGTACCAAACGACAACAGTGTTTCGCCTGCTCCCCGGCTGAGGGCTGAGTCGAAGCCACTGCCCTTCGCAATCGGAGTCCGGAACCTCGAAATCGATTGAGAAGGCCTGCCACGCCTCAACAGGTTCCGCCGCTGGCGAAGGAGACGACTTCGCGAGGACGACCTGCTTGCCGCCAGCGCAAGTCAACGCCCAAGCAATCCGATCCTTCGGAACAGGAGTCTCGCTACGCCACTGCCCCTCGAGAGTGTACTGCCCAGGCGGAAGCGACTCATACTGCGACACGAGACCATGGCTGGCGAACCCATCGTACTCCACCCGAAGCGCGGTCTGGTTCGGGCGAGTTTCATCCGGCAGGATTTCCACCAGCGCCCCCTCGCCTAGCTCGAACTGCCAGCGAATTGGGGCAGGGCCGGAACTGCCTTCAAAAGCTCCGTCGCGGATATTTGCTACAGGCCCCAACGACGGAATCTGCTGCCGGAACGTGGCGACCGCCTTGAAGTGCCCCTCCTGCACCAACCGGGACAGTAAGGTGCTCATCTCTTCATCGCTGAAAGGATGCTCGCTGCCCTGGAGCATGATCGCCAGCGCGATTGTGGACGTCATCCCCTCCGGTTCGCCGTTCAAGCTTGCTAGGTACCGCTTCCGCCACCGAGGATTCGGGGCCAGTCGCTCGGCTAATGCAGGCAGGAAGCGAGGCTCCTCCTTAATCAGCGCATGCAAAAGCGTGAAGTATGCTGGCCAAGTCTGCGGCTTTCGCCGCATCACGGCATCGGCGTGCGCGAGGGCCGACCTGTATTCCCCTTGCTTCAGGCGTTTTTCGACCAGCCAAGTGTGAGCCGGACCATCTCGCAGGCTCATGTTTCCTGCCGCTGTCACCAATTCGTCTGCGACCTCCGGGTCGCCAAGCTGCTCGCGGCTGATTCCCAACACTCTAATCGCCCGCACATTGTGCGGGCCAACAAGCAACGCTTGTCGCGCCAGGCGTTCTGCGGCAGCGGGGTGGCCAGCCGCGAGTTCAGCTTCGGCAACGCGGGCAAGAGCGTTCCCGGAATGCGGCGCAAGGCGAAGCGCCGTCGTTGGCTCACTGACCTGCAGGGCAGCTTGGACGACGATCTGCCAAGCGAGGAACACGCCGAAGCCGACAGCGACGCCTCCCCAAATCCACTTGCGCGCCGGCAAACACCCCTCCCGCAGTCCTGCTGCGCGCCGATTCCTCGAACACAGCTGTGTCCGCCTACTAGCTTTGGAGACCGTCGATCGCTAGCCCGAACCGGCGATTTGAGCGGAAGCCGCGCGCTCAACTGCCTGATGGCATGATCACCCAGACCAACGTCATGGTGGCCCTCGCCGGGATCGGGTTGGGGTGTCGGGTGGTGGGCAGCGAGCGGTCCTCGCCCGCGAACTCGCCGCTGTCGCGCACCTGGAGCGTGCTGCGACGCTTCGCCTACGGCCTGCTCGACGAAACGCTCGCGCAGACCGGCGGCGCCGCCGACTGGCTGCGCGCCAACACCTTCGCCCGCCGGGTCCGCGTGATCCCGAACGCGATCACCCTGCCGGTGCCGGACAATTCGCCGACGCTCGATCCGGCGGCCGTCTGCCCCGCGGGCCCGGTCGTGCTGGGCGTCGGCCGCCTGGCGCCCGTGAAGCGCTTCGAACTGCTGGTCGAGGCCTTCGCCCAGGCCGCGCCCGCCCATCCGGACTGGACCCTGGTCCTGCTGGGCGAAGGCCCGGAGCGCGACCGCCTCGAGCGCCTGGTGGCCGACCACGGCCTGGCCGGGCGCATCCTGCTGCCCGGGCGGGCCGGCAACATGACGGCCTGGTACCAGCGCGCCTCGCTGCTGGCGCTGACCTCCTGGCACGAGGGCTTCCCCAACGTGCTGCTCGAAGCCATGGCGCACGGCGTGCCCGTGGCCTCGGTCGACTGCCCCGACGGCCCTCGCGCCATCGTCCGCGACGGCGTCGACGGCTTGCTGGTGAGCCCGCCCGAGGCGGACGCGTTCGGCCGCGCGCTCGGCGGCCTCATGGGCGACGACGTCCGGCGGGCCCGGATGAGCGACGCGGCCCGGGAGGTGCTGGACCGGTTCTCGGAGCATGCGGTGATGCAGCTGTGGGACGAGGCGATCGGCCTGAGAGACGCCCCGTGACCGCGCCGCGCCCGCGCCTGCTGTTCGCCATTCCGACCCTGCGGCCCGGAGGCGCCGAGCGCGCCTTCTCGACCCTGGTCGCCAACCTCGACACCGAGCGGTTCGACGTCCGGCTGGCGGTGTTCGACACCGCCGGCGCGAGCTTCCTGCAGGACGTGCCGGCGGCGGTGGAAGTCGTGGACCTGGGCTCGCCGCGCATCCGTCAGGGCGTGGCGCCCTTCGTCCGTTTGGTCCGCCGGCTGCGGCCCGACGCCGTGGTCTCGACCCTCGAGCACCTGAACCAGGCGCTGTGCGTCAGCCGCCCCGCCTGGCCGCGGACGACTAGGCACGTCGTGCGCCTGGCCAACGTCATGCAGCTCGCCTCGCCCGTCTCGCGGGCGGCGGTGCGCGCGCTCTATCCCTTCGCCGACGGCCTGATCTTCCAGTCGCAGGCCATGCGCGCGGCCTACGAGACGCGCCTGAGCCTGCGCCACGCCCGCGCGGCGGTGATCGAAAACCCGCTGGCGGTCGAGCGCATCCGCCAGCGTGCGGCCGACGAAGCCGTCGTCCCCGGCTATCGGTCCGACGCGATCAACCTGCTGGCCATCGGCCGCTACGAGCCGGTGAAGGGCTTCGACTTGCTGGCCGAGGCGCTCGCCCGCACGCCGGCCGCAGTCACCCTGACCATCCTGGGCGACGGCCCGGACCGGGCGCAGTTCGAGGCCCAGATCGCCCGGCTCGGAATCGGTGGCCGCGTGCGCCTGGCCGGCTATCACGCCAATCCGTACCCGTTCGTCGCCCAGGCCGACGCCCTGGTGCTGTCGTCGCGCTCGGAGGGGTTTCCCAACGTGGTGCTGGAGGCTCTGGCGCTCGGCACGCCCGTGGTGGCCACGCCGGTGGCGGGCCTGGAGAGCTTCCTCGCCGGCGTTCCTCACTGCCAGGTCGCGCGCGACATCAGCGCGGAAGCTCTGGCCGAGGCGTTGAGCCGGTTCGTGTCGACGCCACGCGGGCGCACGCCTTCCGACGTCGTCGCGCCGTTCGAGGCGTCGGCCGTCGCGCGCCGGTGGGAGGCCTACCTGCTGGACGTGATCGCGGCCTGAGCGCGGGCAACTCCGGCGCCGTCGACGCGTTGGCGGAGGATGACCGATCCCGACCCGCCCAAGCCGCCGCCGGTCGAAGAGCCCGACCGCCAGCCGACGGAGACGCCGCCGACCGGCCCCGGCCAGACGCCCGATCCGCCGCCGGTGGACGACCCGCACCCGCCCGGTCCCGTCCAGGATCCCGTCGACGATCCCTTCCAGATGTAGCGCCCTCGACCGCGCTCGCCCCCGAGGCCTGCGACCGCTAGCCGCAGCCTTGCAATTCCGGTATGACAGCGCTGTCATCGGGGGCGTTCATGTACATCCAGCCAGCTTCCAGCCGGGTCGGAACGGCGGCCGCGCGCGACCAGCACCTGGTGCTGTTCGGGGCCGGCGGCGACCTGGCCACGCGCATGCTGTGGCCCTCGCTGTTCTTCCTGGATCTGGACGGGCTGCTGCCCGCGAGCCTGAAGCTGACCGGCGTATCGCGCGAGGAGCTGGGGCTTGAGGCCTTCCGCAACCGCCTGCGCGCCGAGCTGGTCGCCCATCCGCGCACCCAGGCCGGCATTGGGGCCGAGGCCGCCTGGACCCGCTTCGCCGAGCGGCTGGACTACCGGCGCCTGGACATCACCCAGGCCTCCGACATGGCGCGCCTAAACGAGATGGTCGCGCCGGGCGCGGACCTGCTGTTCTACATGGCCACCTCGCCCTCCCTGTTCGGGCCGGCCTGCCAGGCGCTGCAGGGGGCGGGCCTGGCGGGCGAGCGCTCGCGCGTGGTGCTGGAGAAGCCGATCGGCCGCGACCTGGCCAGCTGCCGGGCGGTGCACGAGGCCGTAGGCAGCGTGTTCGCCGAGGACCAGGTCCTGCGCATCGACCACTATCTGGGCAAGGAGACGGTCCAGAACCTGATCGCGCTCCGCTTCGCCAACCGCCTGTTCGAGCCGCTGTGGAACAACCTCAGCATCGACCACGTGCAGATCACCATCGCCGAGACCCAAGGCGTGGGCGAGCGCTGGCCCTATTACGACGAGTACGGGGCGCTGCGGGACATGCTGCAGAACCACCTGCTGCAGCTGCTCTGCCTGGTGGCCATGGAGCCGCCGTCCGACCTCGATCCGGAGGCCGTGCGGGCCGAGAAGGTGAAGGTGCTGAAGAGCCTGCGCCCGATCGGCCGGGCCCAGGTCGCCGAAGACACCGTGCGCGGCCAGTACACGTTCGGCGTGGTCGAGGGCCGCGCGGCCTCCGCCTACACCGAGGAGCGCGGCGCGGTCAGCGACACCGAGACCTACGTCGCCGTGCGCTGCGAGATCGACAACTGGCGCTGGGCCGGCGTGCCGTTCTTCCTGCGCACCGGCAAGCGGCTGGGCGAGCGGCGCACCGAGATCGTCATCCAGTTCAAGAGCGTGCCGCACTCCATCTTCGCCGGCGAAGGCCGCGGCGACCTGGGCCCCAACCGGCTGGTCATCCGCCTGCAGCCGGAGGAGGACATCAGCCTGCACCTCATGCACAAGACGCCGGGCCTGACGCGCGACGGCATGCGCCTGGCCTCGGTGCCGCTCAGCCTGTCGAAGGGCGCGGGCGCGGTGGACCGGCGCATCGCCTACGAGCGGCTGCTGCTGGACGCGCTGGACGGCAACTCGACCCTGTTCGTCGGCCGCGCCGAGGTGGAGCGCGCCTGGGAGTGGGTGGACGGCGTGGCCCAGGGCTGGCGCGAGGGCCGGGTGCCGGTGCGCCCCTATGCGGCCGGTTCGTGGGGCCCGGCGGGCGCCCACGCCCTGACCGAACGCAGCGGCCGCCACTGGCACGAGTGATTGGGGCACGAGTGAAACGACAACGACTGCGCTCCACGTCGGGCGCGGCGCACGGGAGGGAGTGATGGGGTTTCTGTTCGGCGGCCGCGCCAAGGGCGGCGGCCTCGCTTTGGTGGGCGACATCGGCGGCACCAACGCCCGCTTCGGCCTGGTCGACCTTTCGGCCGCGCGGCCGGAGGTGAGCGACGCCACCGGCTACCAGTGCCGCGACTTCGCCTCGGCGGCCGACGCCGTGCGGACCTACCTGCGCGAGCGGGGCGTCAAGCGCGTCCCGGCCGCCGCCGCCATCGCCGTGGCCGGCCCGGTCGAGAACGGCGCCATCCGCTTCACCAACAACGACTGGTCGCTGTCGGAAGCCGGCCTGCGCGAGATGGGCTTCGGCGCCGCGCGGCTGCTGAACGACTACGCCGCCCTGGCGCTCGCCGCCCCGCTGCTGCAGGGCGAGGACGTGCGCCGCATCGGCGCGCCCGACGCCGAGCCCGGGAACCGCACTATCGCCGTGCTCGGCCCGGGCACCGGCTTCGGCGTATCGGCCGTGGCGCGCGACGACCGGGGCGAGGCGATCCTGGCCACCGAGGGCGGCCACATCGCCTTCGCGCCGGTCGACGAAGTCGAGATCGAGGTGCTGCGCCGGCTGGCGGCCAAGTACGGCCGGGTGTCGGTCGAGCGCATCCTGTCCGGCCCCGGCATCGTCGACCTGCACCGCGCCCTGCTGGCTGTCGACGGGCGCGAGTCCGTGCTGGCCGACCCGGCCGAGATCACCCGGCGCGCGCTGTCCGGCGATCCGGAATGCCGGCGCACCCTCGAGCGGTTCTGCGCCATACTGGGGAGCGTGGCCGGCGACTTCGCCCTGGCCTACGGGGCGCGCGGCGGGGTCTACGTCGCCGGCGGCATTCCGCCGATCGTCATCGACGTTCTGGCCTCGAGCGCCTTCCGCAAACGGTTCGAGGACAAGGGCCGCTTCGCCGCCTACCTGGCCCAGATTCCGACCCGCGTGATCCTGCGCCCGCACGCCGCCCTGCTGGGCGCCGCGGACGCGGCCCGGAGCCTCGTCGGCGCCGGCTAAGCCTTGCGTAGCTTTGTTGACAGCGTTGTCAGGCGTCCATAGCGTCGCCGTTAGATGAAGAGGTCCGGCCGACCGGACCCGGGGGAAACAAGATGGAATACGCAGGCGCTCCGGCGACCGGCGGCCAGTCCGGCAAGGGCGTGGCCTGGCTGGTGCCTTTCGTGGTCATGCTCTTCTTCGCGTGGGGCTTCGCCACGGTGTTGATCGACACCCTGATCCCCAAGCTGAAGGGCCTGTTCGCGCTCTCCTACGCCGAGGTGATGCTGACCCAGTTCTGCTTCTTCGCGGCGTATTTCATCATGTCGGTGCCGGCCGGCTTCATTCTCAGCAAGCTCGGCTACATCCGCTCGGTGGTGGTCGGCCTGGTGGTGACGGCGGCGGGCTGCCTGATGTTCGCCCCGGCGGCGCGGATGGGCGTCTACGAAGGCTTCCTGCTGGCCCTGTTCATCATGGCCTCGGGCATCACCCTGCTGCAGGTCGCGGCCAACCCGCTGATGGCGCTGCTGGGCAAGCCGGAGTCCTCGCACCCGCGCCTGACCTTCGCCCAGGCGTTCAATTCGCTCGGCACCTTCCTCGGCCCGAAGGTCGGCGCCGCGCTGATCCTGGCCGGCGGCGTCGTCGCCCTGCCCGACGCCAGCAAGATGGCCCCCGAAGCGCTGGCTGCGCTGCGCGTCAAGGAAGCCGCCGCCACCCAGACCCCGTTCCTGATGATCGCCGCGGGCCTGGCCGTACTGGCCCTGGTGTTCTGGTTCGCGCGCCGCACCACCGCCGTGCCGAAGCCCGGCAAGGCCGTGGGCCTGGGCGAGACCCTGGCCCTGCTCGGCAACAACCGCGTGGCGCTGGGGGCCCTGTCGATCTTCATCTACGTCGGAGCCGAGGTGTCGATCGGCAGCCTGATGGCCAACTACCTGATGTCGGCCGACACGGTCGGCTTCACCGCCGAAAAGGCCGGCGAGACGGTCGCCCTCTACTGGGGCGGCGCCATGATCGGCCGCTTCGTCGGCGGATTCCTGCTGTGGCTGACCAAGAAGCCGGGCGGGCTGCTCAGCCTGTTCGCGCTGGGCGCGGCGGGCCTGGCGGCGACCTCGGCCTTCAGCACCGGCGCCGCGGCCGCCTACACCATCGTGGCGGTCGGCCTGTTCAACTCGATCATGTTCCCGACCATCTTCACCCTGGCCATCGAAGGCCAGGCCGAGAAGACCCCGCAGGCCTCGGGCCTGGTGTGCATGGCCATCGTCGGCGGCGCGATCATCCCGCTGGCGACCGGCGCCCTGGCCGACCAGTACGGCCTGCACCTGGCCCTGCTGCTCCCGGCGGTCTGCTACCTGTGGATCGCCGTCTACGGCCGCGTCGCCAGCCGCCCGGCGCCGGTCTCGGCCGTCGCCGCGCCGCTGCCGGCTCAGTGAGCTTGGCGGTTCAGCCGCACGGCTGATAAGCCTTGAGACGACGAGCGGGCCCGCTTCGCACACGCGCAGCGGGCCCGTTTCGTGAGAGGGGGACTTTCGTGGCGTCGGTCACCATCATCGAAGTCGCCGAGCGGGCGGGCGTGTCGATCAAGACCGTCTCGCGCGTGCTGAACCGCGAGCCGAACGTGCGCGAGGAGACCCGCGAGCGGGTGATGGCGGCTGTCCACGCGCTGGACTATCAGCCCAGCCTCTCGGCCCGCAGCCTCGCCGGCGCGCGCTCCTTCCTGATCGGGCTGCTGTTCGACAACCCGAGCCCGGCCTATGTCAGCGACATCCAACTGGGCGCGGTCTCGCGCTGCCGCGAGAGCGGCTACCACCTGACCATCGAGCCGGTCGACGCCGGCAGCCCCGACCTGGAACGGGTGGTCCGCCAGATCGTCTCCACCCTGCGCCTGGACGGCGTGATCCTGACCCCGCCGGTCTGCGACGACGAGCGGGTGCTGGACGTGCTGGAGAAGAGCGGCACGCCCTATGTCCGCGTCGCCCCGGACCGCCAGCCCGACCGCGCCGCGCGCGTGGGCATGGACGACTGGCGCGCGGCCTTCGAGATGACCCGGCGGCTGATCGAGCTGGGCCACAAGGACATCGGCTTCATCCAGGGCCACCCGAACCACGGCGCCTCGCACCTGCGCCACGAGGGCTATCTGGCGGCGCTGTCCTCGCACGGCCTGACGCCGCGGCCGGGGCGGGTGAAGCAGGGCTGGTTCGACTTCCAGTCGGGCTTCACGTGCGCTGAGGAGCTGCTGGCCGACGCCGATGATCGGCCCAGCGCGATCTTCGCCTCGAACGACGACATGGCGCTGGGGGTGATGGCCGCGGCGGGCCGCCTGCGCATCGGCGTGCCGGAGCAGCTGTCGATCGCCGGCTTCGACGACACGCCCGCCGCCCTCACCGTATGGCCGCAGCTGACCACCGTCGCCCAGCCGATCTTCCAGATGGCCGCGGCCGCCTGCGACCTGATCATCTCTGGCGAGGCGCGCGAGGGCGCGGCCCCGGCCCGGCTGCTGGACTTCAAGGTGATCGAGCGGGGGTCGACGGCGGGGCGGTAGGCCCCAGATCCTCCCCCGAGCGAAGCGGTGGGGGAGGGGGACCGCGAAGCGGTGGAGGGGGCTCCAGCTTGGCGCCCCGTTGACGCCGGTTGCGACGGACAGGTCGCGCTCCGCTGGAGCCCCCCACGGCGGCTTGCGCCGCCTGCTCCCCCCAGCGCTCCGCTCGGGGGGAGATCTTGATGCGCCGCCCTCGCCTACTTCGCCCCGTACCGCGCCTTCACCGGGGCGTAGCTGTCCCACACTACGCCGTCGCTGACCGAGCGCAGCAGCTTGACGTATTCGGCGTGCGACCAGGCCAGCGGGGTGGCCGAGTTCGTCCCCTCGCCCAGGGCCTCGGCGTGCGAGGTGGGGTGGCCGACCCCGTCCCAGACCTGCTCGGACAGCATCAGCCCGTCGTTGGCGAAGGCCTCCATGCCGGCCACGTAGGTCTTGCGGATCCGCGCGATGGCCGCGGCGTCGGGCGCGCCGTTCAGGCCGGCGGCGGCCAGCTCGTAATGGCCGCGCTCGCCGGTGAAGATCGGCCACACGCGGCCGCGCTGGCCGGCGTGCATCTGGCCGCCGGCGCCGTAGTTGGCGCCGTTGGCCGTGTCCTCGCCGTAGCCGTCCGTGCCGTAGCGGCGCCAGCCCGGATAGGTCTGGCCGTCGAGGCGGAAGTCGTAGTGGACGCGCGAAACGTCCTCGCGGCCCTGGTCGTCCAGCTCCGGCAGGGTGGCCAGCACGTGCGGGTCGTCGGCCCGGCGCACGCCGTAGCGCACCAGCTCCAGGAAGCCGGCGTCTAACACCTTGTCGGCGGTCGGCTCGCCCTGGCCGTTGCGCACCTCGATGGTGCTGGGGCGGCTGGCGTCCTCGGTCCGGTTGATGCGCAGGTAGTAGCGCCCGTCGCCGAGCGCCCCGGCGGTGGTGAACAGCCGGGCCTCAAGCTTGGCGGAATAGTCGTCGGCGGCCTTGCGGTAGCGCGCGGCCGAGGCCGGGTCGCCCGCCTGGTCGGCGATGTCGGCGGCGACGGTCAGGCCGGCGATGACCGCGGCCGTGGTCGAGGGCGAGTGGCCCGGCTGCTCCTCCCAGCGCTCCTGCTGGGTGAAGGGCGGGACGATGGTCTCATGGTTCCAGTCGATGTCGACCTTGCCGCCGTCGACCAGGAAGTCGGCCGCGGGCTTCAGCATGGAGCGGTAGGAGGCCGTCACGTCGCCCTCGGGCAGCCAGCCCAGCTTCCAGAGCTTCCAGCCCAGCATGATCGGCATGGCCGTCTGGTCCAGCTGGACGCCCACCCACTCCGGCGTGCCGTCGACCTCGGCCTTCTGCAGGAACCAGCCGCCCGCGCCGCCGCGGTACTTGGGCGTGTTCGGCCCGACCTGGACGCGCGGCAGGTAGCGGAAGGAGGCCAGCGGGGTCTGCCGGTCGCCGAGCGCGGCCAGCGCCATGGCGCACTGGTAGAAGTCGCGCGGCCAGACCGCCTTGTAGCCGGTCGACGGGTTCTCGGCCGAGACCGTGTCGCCCCACGGGTTGGACAGCGACGCGATCAGGGCGCCGGCGTAGGTGCGGTCCTCCTGGACCTTCAGGGCCAGGGCGCTGGCCTGGACCAGCTTGCCGCCGTCGGTCGACGCCTCGCGCAGGCGCGGCAGCTCGGTCAGCGAGGCGAGGTAGTCTTCCCAGCCGACCCGGTCACCCTCGCCGTTGAAGCGGGCCAGCACCTCGGCGTAGCCGGTCTTCAGCGAGCCGTCGGCGGAGGCCGCGCTGGCGCTAGCGTCCGGGCCGAAGCCGATGGCGAAGTCGAAGGTCTGCTCGCCGCGCTTCACGGTCGGCAGTTGGCCGGTCAGCATGATCGCGCCGCGCGCCGCGCCGGTGGTGGCGTAGGCGTTGTCCATCTTCCCGTCGGCGAGATCGGTCAGGCCGTCGGAGGCGCCCATCCAGCCGACGCTGGCCTTGGTGAAGGGACGGGAGGGCTTCAGCGTCAGGAACACGCCGCCGTCGTTCGCCGTCAGCCAGCCGACGTTGGCGCCGCCGGCGTCGTTACCGCCGGTGTTGGCCATGTGCGGCTCCAGCAGCAGGTAGGGCGTGGCGCTTCCCTTCAGGGCGCGCACGGTCACCCGCAGGAACAGGCTCTGGCGGTCCGGGTCGGTGAAGATCCGCTTCTCGATCTCGAAGCGGCCCTGCTTGTCGGTGGTGGTGATCCTGTAGGCCGGCGACAGCGGCCGGCCGGCCGCGTCGACGTGCAGGAACTCGGTCTTCGAGGTGGTGTCGACGCCTTCGACAGCCAGGCCCGTCGGGGTCATCACCGCGAAGCGCAGTTGCTTGATCTGCGCCTGGTGGATCAGGCCGTACATGGTCTCGGTCAGCACGCCGTCGGCGATCGAGTACCAGACCTTGGAGACGGTCCCGGTCGGGCCGCCGTCCTTGTAGGCCCCGTCGACATAGGCCTCGTAGGACGCGCCCACCCCGGTCTTGGCGGCGTAGGCCCAGGTGGTCGGCGCCTGCGGCGCCGGCGGGACCGTGCCGGTGGCGGCCAGGGCGGGCGAGCCGAGCGCGGCGGCCGCGGTCAGGGCGGCGGCGGAAACGGAGAGACGGCGCATCAGGACCTCGCTGAGCTTCAGCCGTAGCAGGCGGAAGTGCTTCGTTGGAAAAATCAATTCGTCACCCTCGGGCTCGTCCCGAGGGCCCATCGTTCAGCCGCAGCACCGCCCGCAGTTTCAGGCGCAGCGCCCCACCACCGACGTCGCGCGTCGGCGCCATGGGCCCTCGGGACGAGCCCGAGGGTGACGGTTGAATTGCTGACCGCATGCGACGCCCCCTCGGCTCCTCGTCACCGCACCGGCACGAAGCGGATGGCCTGGCCGCCGCCGGGGGCGAGGTTCAGGGTCAGGGTGTCGGCGCTGGTGACCGTGCGCTCCTCGACGACGATGTCCTCGCGGGCGGTCTTCCAGTTGGCGTTCGGGCCGTCGCGGTAGATCTGTGCCTTGTACTTGCGGCCCGGGTCGAGGAAGCCCAGCGGCGCGTCGAGCACCCGGCCGTTCTCGTCGGTGATCGCGCCCAGGTACCAGGCGTCGCTGTGGCGGTCCTTGCGCACGATGGTGACGAAGTCGCCGACCTCGCCGTTCAGCACGCGGGTGTCGGCCCAGTCGGTCGGCACGTCCTTGATGAACTGGAACGGCTTGGGGTTGGCCTCGTAGTTCTCCAGCAGGTCGGCGGCCATCTGGATCGGGCTGTAGATCACCACGTAGAGCGCCAGCTGCTTGGCCCAGGTGGTGGGCACGCCGTCGGGCGAGCGGGTCTTCATGCCGAAGATGCCCGGGGTGAAGTCCATCGGCCCGGCCAGGAGGCGGGTGAACACCAGGTTGGTCTCGTGCTCGGGCGGATTACCGGGCTGGCCCCAGGCGTTGTACTCCTGGCCGCGCGCGCCCTCGCGCGAGATCCAGTTGGGATAGGTGCGCCTGAGGCCCGTATCCTTGATCGGCTCGTGCGGATTGATGGCGATGTGGCGCTCCGCCGCCTCGGTCACGACCCGCAGGTGGTGGCGGGCCATGGCCTGGCTTTCGTGCCAGGCGAAGTGGACCAGGCCGTCGTCGCCCATGACCTGGGCGCCGCGGGCGTCGGCGACATAGCCGGTCTTGACCGTGTCGATCCCCAGGCGCGCGTCGAGGTCCAGCGCGTCTTCCAGCTGGCTTTCGTAGACCGCCGCGTTGCCGCCGGTCTCGTGGTGGCCGATCAGGCGCACGCCCTTGGATCTGGCGTAGGCGGCCACGCGCTCGAGGTCGAAATCGGGCGCCGGCCTGGTGAAGCTGAAATCCTGGCCGGCGCCGAACCAGTCGCCGTCCCAGCCCTGGTTCCAGCCTTCGATCAGCACGCCGCCGAAGCCGTTCTTCGCGGCGAAGTCGATGTGGCGGATGGCGTTCTCGGTGGTGGCGCCGTGCTTCGGCCCGGTCGACCAGGTCGACCTGTCGAGGTGCATCTCCCACCAGATGCCGACGTACTTGGTCGGCTTGAACCAGGAGACGTCGCCCAGCTTGTTGGGCTCGTTCAGGTTCAGGATCAGGTCGGACATGACCAGGCCGCCGGCGCTGTCGGCGATCTGCATCGTCCGCCACGGCGTCGGGAACGGCGCCTCGCGCACCACCTTGGCGGCGTCGAGGCCCGGCGTCAGGGCGGCCTTGAAGCGGCGCCCCTCCACCCGGGTCAGGTTCATGCCGGCGTAGTCGACCAGCGCCGCCTCGTGGAAGGCGATGTGGAGGCCTGCGTCCGTGCGCACGGTCATCGGGGTCTGGGCGGCGCCGACCTGGTCGATGGCGGTGCGGTTGTAGAGGTACTCCTCGCGGTTCCACTCCCCGGCCGGGATCCACCAGGCCGTGCCGGCGTCGGCGAGGTTGAACTCGGTCAGCTCCTCGGCGATGCGCACGGACTTCAGCGACGGCTGGTCGGGGAACTCGTAACGGAAGCCCAGGCCGTCGTCGTAGAGGCGGAACACCACGTCCAGGCGGCGCTTGAGGCCGCCGCGCTCGGCCAGGTTCACGCGCAGCTCGGTGTAGCGGTCGCGCACGAAGCGGCGCTCGCCCCACGGCTGCTCCCAGATGGTGTCGGACGAGCGCGTGCTCTGGCCGACCACCGCGAAGTTGCGCTCCAGCTTCGGCGCGTCGACCAACAGGAAGCCCAGCCGCGACGGCTGGATCACCGGCTTGCCGTAGCGCGCGACCGTGTAGCTGGGCCGGCCGTCGCCGTCGGTGGTGAGCTCGACGCTGAGCACGGCGCCGGGCGAGGCGGCGTGAGCGGGGGCGCTGGATTGGGCGAGGCTCGGCGTCGACACGAGCAGTAACGCGCCCACCAGGGCGAAGAGCCGGAGCATGTGCAGTCCCCCCATGCGCCCCCCTGCCGGCCGAAACCGGCGGAAGATCGCGTTTGCAATATTTTGCAAAGCCGCGACCGAGGTGTCAACGCAGGGTTTTCCAGTCGCAAAAGGCGGAAAAACGCCAATTCACTCTTATGGATAACCATGTGCGGCAACAGATCGCACGCCATGCCGCTGCAAGCGTTGCAATTTTGCAATTGCCGTTTGTGAAAAACTTGCAATAGTTTGCGGCAGACGGCCGGAACTGCAGCGCGAGATTGCGCCCGGTCGCAAGGGGGGAACATGACAGCGAGTTTCAAGCGTAACCGCGCGCGCCTAATGGGCGGCGCGGCCACCAGCCTGGTGCTGTTGCTGGCGGGGGCCGGCGTGGCTCAGGCCCAGGACGCGTCCGAAGCGTCCAACGTCGACGAAGTGGTCGTCACCGGCATCCGCGCGGGCATCGAAAGCTCGATCGCGGTGAAGAAGAAAGAGTCCTCGATCGTCGAGGTCGTCTCCGCCGAAGACATCGGCAAGCTGCCGGACGTGTCGATCGCCGAGTCGATCGGCCGCCTGCCGGGCCTGGCGCTGCAGCGCCTCGACGGTCGCGGCCAGGTGCTGAGCATCCGCGGCCTGGCCCCGGACTTCTCGACCGCGCTGCTGAACGGCCGCGAGCAGGTCACCACCGGCAACAACCGCGGCGTCGAGTTCGACCAGTATCCGTCCGAGCTGCTGAGCTCGGTCGTGGTCTACAAGACCCCGGACGCCGCCCTGCTGGGCCAGGGCCTGGCCGGCACCGCCGACATGCGCACCGTGCGCCCGCTGGAATACGGCAAGCGCGCCATCGCGGCCGGCTACCGCTACGAGTGGAACGACATCGGCGCCCTGGCCGCCGGCTCGACCGACAAGGGCCAGCGCTACAGCGTCTCCTACATCGACCAGTACTTCGACGGTAAGCTGGGCCTGGCGCTCGGCTACTCGCACATCAATACGCCGTATCAATCCGAGCGCTGGAACGCCTGGGGCTATCCGAACGCCGACGCGAACAACGTGGTGATCGGCGGCGCCAAGCCGTACGTGATGTCGGGCGAGCTGGAACGCGACAGCGTCATGGGCACGCTGGAGATCAAGCCGGACGCCCGCGCCACCCACACCATCGACGTCTTCTATTCCGAGTTCAGCGACACCCAGAACCTCAAGGGCATCGAGTTCCCGCTCTACTGGTCGTCGGCGTCCCTGGCCCCGGGCTACACCACCGACAACGGCATGGTGACCGAAGGCACCTTCACCGGCGTCGGCGCGGTGGTCCGCAACGACATGAACACCCGCGACGCCACCCTGGCCTCGGTCGGCTGGAACACCACCGCGCAGATGGGAGACCACTGGACCGCGGTCGTCGACCTGAGCCTGTCCAAGGTCGACCGCACGGACATGGTCCTGGAGAGCTACTCCGGCACCGGCCGTCCGGGCGTCGGCGCGACCGCCACCATCGACTTCAACATGATGGACGACGGCCGGGCGATGTTCTCCTCGAACATCAACTACGCCGACCCGAACCTGATCAAGCTGACCATGCCGCAGGGCTGGGGCTCGAACTCGGCCCTGCCAGGCGGCCAGGACGGCTACCTGAACATGCCCTCGACCGAGGACAAGCTCTGGGCCGCCCGCGTCAGCGCCAAGCGCGAGCTGGAGAACGACTGGTTCGACAGCGTCGAGTTCGGCCTGAACTTGACCGATCGCACCAAGACCCTCGACAACGAGGAGTGGTTCCTGAAGGTCGCCGGCCACCCGGCCAGCGTGCCGATCCCGGCCAGCGCCATCACCGGCACCACCGCGCTCGACTTCATCGGCATCCCCGGCATGGTCAGCTACGACCCGATGGCGCTGATCAACAGCGGCGTCTACAGCCGGGTCGCCAACCCGAACGCCGACGTGGCCGTGAAGAGCTGGCGCGTCGACGAAAAGGTCTCGGTCGCCTTCGTCAAGGCGGACATCGACGCCATGGTCGGCGGGGTCCCGGTGACCGGCAACATCGGCCTGCAGATGGTCAACACCGACCAGAGCTCCGACGCGCTGGGCGCGATCGGCTCGCCTGGCCCCGGCGGCTCCATCTACACCCGTCCGCTGTCGGGCGGCGACGAGTACACCAACTTCCTGCCGAGCCTGAACCTGACGTTCGCCCTGCCGAACGAGCAGCTGCTGCGCTTCGGCGCCGCCCGGACCATGGCGCGCGCGCGCATGGACCAGATGCGCGCCAGCGTTCAGTTCAACTACGACCAGGGCAAGGCGACGAGCACGTCCCTCGCCAACTCGCCGTGGAGCGCCAACGGCGGCAACCCGGAACTGAAGCCGTGGCTCGCCGACTCGATCGACGTCTCCTACGAGAAGTACTTCGGGCGTAAGGCCTACGTTTCGGCGGCGGCCTACTACAAGGACCTGAAGACCTACGTCTACGACCGCTCGGAGCTCTACGACTTCAGCGGCGTCGCCTACACCGGGCCGACCCCGCCGACGCTCCACGAGGGCTACCTGACCACGCCGCAAAACGGCGAAGGCGGGAAGATCTACGGCCTGGAGCTGACCGCCTCGGTGCCGTTCGGCATGTTCGCCGAGATCCTCGACGGCTTCGGCGTCAGCGGCAGCGCCTCGTTCACCGAAAGCTCGATCAAGCCGAACCCGGGCGACCCGGCGACGCCGATCCCGGGCCTGTCGGACACCGTGATCAACACGACGATCTACTACGAGAAGAACGGCTTCGAGGCCCGGATCAGCGACCGCTACCGGTCGAAGTTCCTGGGCGAGGTGTCGGGCTTCGGCAACGGCCGGACCCAGCGCTTCGTGGACGCCGAATCCGTGATCGACGCCCAGATCGGCTACCGCTTCGGCGAGGGCCCGATGGAAGGCCTGTCGGTCCTGTTCCAGGCCAACAACCTGACCGACGAGCCGTTCACCACCTACCAGAACAACGACTCGCGCCAGGTCACCGACTTCCAGCGCTACGGCCGCACCTACATGCTGGGCGTGAACTACCGCTTCTAAGTCCAGTCCGCGTTCGGGCCCCCCAGCCGGTCGATTCCGGCCGGGGGGCCCTTTTCGTCCGCGGCTTTCGCGCCAGCGGGCCCCGCGCAAGGGCCCGCTCGCCCGCAAGCCGGCGTCAAACGCCGCGATCGGGAGGGAGCTATGGTGAAGTCCTACACCTGGCGCACGGCCGCGAGCGCGGCCCTGGCCGCCGCCCTGCTGGCCTC
>NZ_JAAIVC010000240.1 GCF_010975005.1 Caulobacter sp. 17J65-9
CCCGATGGCCGCTCCGGCCCCGATGGCCGCCGCCGCGGCGCCGGTCGCCGCCGCCGCCGCGCCGGCCCCCGAGGCTCCGGCCAAGGGCGATCTGGTGAAGTCGCCGATGGTCGGCACCGTCTATCTGGCGCCGCAGCCGGGCGCCGACGTCTTCGTGAAGCCGGGCGACCGCGTGAAGGCGGGCCAGACCCTGCTGATCGTCGAAGCCATGAAGACCATGAACCCGATCCCGTCCCCGCGTGACGGCGTCGTGCTCGAGGTGCTGGTCGGCGACGCTCAGCCGGTCGAGTACGGTGAACCGCTGGTCGTGATCGAGTAGTCGCGGCCATGTTCGACAAGGTTCTGATCGCGAACCGGGGCGAGATCGCGCTTCGGGTCCACCGCGCCTGCAAGGAGATGGGCATCGCCACCGTGGCGGTCCACTCCGAGGCCGACGCGTCCGGCATGTGGGTGCGCCTGGCCGACGAAAGCGTCTGCATCGGCCCCGCCCCGGCCGCCAAGAGCTACCTGAACGTCCCGTCGATCATCGCGGCCGCCGAGATCACCGGCGCCCAGGCGATCCACCCGGGCTACGGCTTCCTGTCCGAGAACGCCCGCTTCGCCGAGATCGTCGGCGCGCACGGCATGACCTTCATCGGCCCGAAACCGGAGCACATCCGGATCATGGGCGACAAGATCACCGCCAAGCAGACCGCCATGGAGGCCGGCATTCCGGTCGTCCCCGGCTCCGACGGCGGCGTGGCCACGGTCGAAGAGGCCATGGCGGCGGCCGAGAAGATCGGCTTCCCGGTGCTGATCAAGGCCGCCTCCGGCGGCGGCGGTCGCGGCATGAAGGTGGCCAAGGACCGCGAGAGCCTGGCCGAAGCGGTCTCCACCGCCCAGGCGGAAGCCGCCGCGGCCTTCGGCGACGGCACGGTCTACATGGAGCGCTACCTCCAGAAGCCGCGCCACATCGAGATCCAGGTCATCGCCGACGCGTACGGCAACGTGGTGCACCTGGGCGAGCGCGACTGCTCGCTGCAGCGCCGTCACCAGAAGGTGCTGGAGGAGGCCCCCTCCCCGGTCATCGACGCCGCCGCCCGCGCCAAGATCGGCAAGACCGTCGTCGATGCGATCCGCAAGATCGGCTACCTCGGCGTCGGCACCATCGAGTTCCTCTACGAGGACGGCGAGTTCTTCTTCATCGAGATGAACACCCGCCTGCAGGTCGAGCATCCGGTGACCGAGCAGATCACCGGCATCGACCTGGTCCGCGAACAGGTGCGCATCGCCGCCGGCGAGAAGCTCAGCTTCACGCAGGAAGACGTGGTGTTCGAAGGCCACGCCATCGAGTGCCGCATCAACGCCGAGAACGCGCGCACCTTCACGCCGTCGCCGGGCCTGGTCACCGACTTCCACGCCCCCGGCGGCCTGGGTGTGCGCCTCGATAGCGCGCTCTACACCGGCTATTCGATCCCGCCCTACTACGACAGCCTGGCCGGCAAGCTGATCGTGCACGGCCGCGACCGCGCCGAGTGCATCGCCCGCCTGAAGCGCTCGCTGGGCGAAATGGTGGTGGCCGGCATCGACACGACCATCCCGCTGTTCCAGGACCTGCTGGTCGAGCCCGACATTCTGAAGGGCGAGTACAACATCCACTGGCTGGAAAACTGGATCAAACAGGGCGGCTGACGCGCTGTTGAGCAGCCCTCCCCTCACGGGGAGGGCTGTCGCCCTTCAAGGACGCCCGGACCCTGCCGTGCAGGCCTTCACCGTCGACGATCTGATCGATTGCTATGCGCGGGGCGTCTTCCCGATGGCGGACGCGCGCGACGACGAGCGCGTCTTCCTGATCGACCCCGAGCGGCGCGGGGTCATGCCGCTCAACGCCTTCCACATCCCCACCCGCCTGGCCCGCACGGTCCGCTCGGACCGTTACGAGGTGCGCATCGACACCGCCTTCGAGGAGGTGGTCGAGGCCTGCGCCGCCCCCACCGACGAGCGCGACGAGACCTGGATCAACCGCCCGATCCAGGAGCTGTACGTCGCCCTGTTCGCGCGCGGCCACGCCCACAGCGTCGAGTGCTGGCGCGAGGGCAAGCTGGTCGGCGGCCTATACGGCGTGGCGCTGGGCGGCGCCTTCTTCGGCGAGAGCATGTTTTCGCGCGAGCGGGACGCCAGCAAGGTGGCGCTGGTCCACCTGATCGGCCGCCTGACCGCCGGCCGCTTCCAGCTGCTGGACGCCCAGTTCATGACCTCGCACCTGGCCCAGTTCGGGGCGGTTGAGATCGGGCGCGCGGAATACCGCCGCCGCCTGGCGCGCGCGATTCAGGTCGAGGGGGACTTCTTCGCCCTGCCGGCCCGTTCGGGCGGGGCTCAGGCCTTACAGGCGATCAGCCAGGCGTCGTAGACCGGGTGCTCGAACGGGTTCAGGCCCGGCGAGCTGGCGTACATCCAGCCCTTGAACACCTGACGCGACGGCCGCTGCTCGGCCTGGGCGCGCGGTTCGGCGCGCACTTCGACGTAGGCGGCGGTGTCCTTCATCGGCTCGTCCGGCGCGCTGGTCTCGCAGGCGCGCACGGTGAACACCAGGCCCTTGTAGCGGACCGGCACGCCGACCTTGGCCTCGAAGCGCATGGTCTCGGCGGTGATCTTGTCCAGCGCCTGGATGACGGCGGCCTGGTGGCGCGCACGCTTGTCCGGGGCGACCGGCGTCTCGGGCGCGGCGGCTGGGGCCTCGGCCTTCTTCTCCGGCGCGGCCGGAGCCTCCGGCTCTTCCGGATAGATCGGGGTCGGCACGGGCTGCTTGTAGACCGTCGGCGGGGTCACCTCGCCCGGAGCCGGCGGCGGCTCTTCCGAGGAATCGTCCTGGGGCGCGGTCGTCGGCTGGGGGGCCTGCGGCGCGGGCGGCTGCACAGTCTGGGCTTGCACCAGGCCCGCGCCCAGCGTCGCCAGGAGCGCCGCCGCGCCGACCGCCTTCAGCATCCGCATGCCGCCACCCCTCACTCCGGCTTCCAGGCCTCGTAGTCGCCGGTGGCCGCGGCGCGCTTGCCGCCACGGGCCAGCGAGCCCTTCGGGCGCCAAGCGTACGGCGTTCCGCTCAGATTGGGGAGATGTTCCTTCTCCCAGCTACGGCGCGGCAAAGGCGCACGGGTCGGCGGCTCGGAGAAGGTGTAGTGCAGCCAGCCGTGCCAATCGGGCGACACCTTGGACGCCTCGGCGTAGCCGTTGAACAGCACCCAGCGGCGCTTGCGGCCGTCGTAGGAGCACTTGGTGTCCTTGGCTTCGTAGTAGCGGTTGCCGAACTCGTCCTGGCCGACGAACACGCCGCGGCGCTTGACCGTGAGCAGGGTGCCGAGAGTGGCGCCGTTCCACCAGGTGAAGATCTTGTCCAACACGTCGCTGAAACCCGAGAAAAACCAAGGCGCACGCCGGGCGGCCGCGCGGCGCGGACTATAGGCGCCGCCCCCCGCCCCGTCCAGCCGTCGAGAAACGGTACGGCCACGCTAGATATTGTGGGTAACTGGCTCCGCGGCCTCAAGGTTTATTGCCAACCCTCGATTAACACTTCTACCGTGGGTCGAGAGCGCTCTCGACGGAATCGGCCATGCGTTTCGAAAAACTGTTCACGCGCCCCGAAAGCCTTCGGTTCGAACGCCAGTCACGGCGGATCGAGACCGTGCGCGGGGTGGTCGAGGTCGAGGCCCCGCAGGACTGGACCAACGCCCGGGTCGAGGCCTGGCTGGACTGGGCCGCGTCCCTGCCCGGCGACTGGCCGGCCAACGCCCCCGCCAGCCTGTCGCCCGACAAGCCGTTCGATCCGCTGCTGGCCGGCGGCCCGGACCGCTACGCCCGGCGCCTGGCCGCCTGGGGCTACGCCACCGGCCTGTTCGCCCAGGAAGCCGACGCCGAACTGTTCGCCGAAGAGCTGTCGGCCGCCATCGCCTCGGGCCTGGTCGCCCCGGCCGCCCAGCGCGCCGGCGGCGAGCGCGTCCACCCGGTGGCCGACGACCGCCTGCCGGCCGTGGCCGAGACGGCGGTGCTGCGCCTGGACGGCGTAGAGTTCCGCCCTGCTTTGGAAGCGCGCCTGGCCGCCTGCC
Source organism: Caulobacter sp. 17J65-9 (assembly GCF_010975005.1). Classification (GTDB taxonomy): domain Bacteria; phylum Pseudomonadota; class Alphaproteobacteria; order Caulobacterales; family Caulobacteraceae; genus 17J80-11. Next base: position 4,080 of record NZ_JAAIVC010000240.1, read on the forward strand.
GCGCCGCCGACCTGGCCT
>NZ_JAAIVC010000241.1 GCF_010975005.1 Caulobacter sp. 17J65-9
GCCCCGCCGGCGCCGTCGTAGTCCACCGTCGCCAGCAGCCCCGCCCCGGGGAACGGCACGGCCGGCGCGCCGGCGCGCAGCAGCACCGAGGCGTCCGGACGGTCGGGCGGCACGAACAGCCAGCCCTCGGCCTGCACCGAGCGGTCCGCCTCCTCCGCCGACAGCGCCACCAGGCGCGGCTCGGCCGAGCGCGGCAGTTCGATCACGAAGGCGCCGTCGCCGTCGGTGGTCGCGCCGTAGGCCGACTTGTCCGGCATCGAGGCGCGCACCCGCGCTTCCGGCGGCGCCGTGCCACGCACGATCGCGCCGCCTTCGGGCGAAGCGCTCACCGACACGGTCCGCAACGGGGCCTGATAGCCGGCGTCGGCGGGCTCGCCGTTCGCCTTGGCCGGCCCCTCGGAGCGCCCCCCGCCCTGGCCGCAGCCCGACAGCAAAGCCGCCAGCGCGAGCGCGCCGGCCGACAGAAGATATGCGCGACGCCGATCCATCCCTTGCCTTCGAAGTTTGGAAACCCGACCTTGGCTTAATCGTTCAGTCTAGACGCGCCCGCAAGCGACGCGTCCAAGTTCGGGGAATTCCATCAATGACGGCGGCGGCGCGGCGCGTGGACTCGGTCTGCCTCTATTGCGGTTCGTCGAACGCGGCGGACCCCGACTTCATCGCCGCCGCGGGCGAGTTCGGCAAAGCCCTGGCGGAGGCGAACGTGCGCCTGGTCTACGGCGGCGGCGGCATCGGCCTGATGGGCGCGGCGGCCGAAGCCGCCCACGCCAACGGCGGGCGCGTGCTGGGCGTCATGCCGGATTTCCTGCGCTCGCGCGAAATGCTGCTGGACGACGTGGAGACCGTGGTCGTGCGCTCCATGCACGAGCGCAAGATGATCATGTTCGAGCAGTCCGACGCCTTCGTGGTCTTCCCCGGCGGCATCGGCACGCTGGAGGAGATCGTCGAACTGCTGTCCTGGCGGCGGCTGGACCTGCACGCCAAGCCGGTGGTGTTCGTGAACCTGAAGGGCTTCTGGGATCCGTTCTTCGCCCTGATGGAACACACCATCGAGGCCAACCTGACCCCCGCCTGGTTCCGCAACTGCTGGACGGTGGTGGACCGGGTCGACCAGATCATCCCGGTGCTGTCCAAGCCCGCCGAAGCGGCCTGACCCGCCTCCCCCACTGAAGCCCGAATGTCACGCTGCGGAGGCGCGTCCGCGCGCCTGCTTGCGGGCACGCTGATTGCTGGTTGCACACTTAACGGCGATCAGTAAACAATGGTCACGCTAAAAGTGCGTCTCAAATAAAAACTGGCGTTGACAGTCTCTTTTGAAAACGCACTATGCCCTCGCGCCACCCCGGCGCGATCAAAGGAGACAGTCATGCGTGCTATCGCTCTGAGCCTCGCGCTCTCGCTCGCGGCCGCCGGGGCCGCCGCCGCCCAGGGCGGCGACACCCAGCTCACCCTGCAGAACGGCGAAGGCGCCGCCGCCAAGGTCATCGTCGACGGCACCGTCTGGAAGTGCGAAGGCGCGACCTGCATCGCCGGCGGCGCGATCAAGGCCCAGCCGGCCGCGCGCGCCTGCAAGCGCGTCGTCGCCAAGCTCGGCGCGGTCAGCGCCTTCAGCTGGCGCGGCGAAGCCCTCTCGGGCGACGCCCTGGTCGAGTGCAACTCCGCCGCCAAGGCCTGATCAAGCAAAAGGCGGCGAACCCGGGTTCGCCGCCTTTTTCATTCCTGCGCCGCCTGTGCAGGCGCCCGGCTACGCAGCCAAGATTACGCGGCCTGCCCGCGCAGCCGCTTCTCGATCCGCTCCCGACCGATCAGCGCCGTCATGGCGGCCATGTCCGGGCCGTGGTCCAGGCCGGTGAGCGCCTTGCGCAGCGGCATGAACAGGGCCTTGCCCTTCGCCCCCGTCTCGGCCTTCACCGCCTCGGTCCAGCGCGCCCAGGCGGTCTCGTCGACCACCTCCGGCAGCAGGCCGGCGGCCTTTTCCAGGAAATCGGAATCTTCGGCCAGCGGCTCGATCGGGCCACGGACGACGCGCGCCCACAGCTTCACTTCCTCGAACTTGCCGAGGTTGGCGCGGATCGTGTTCCAGAAGGTCTCGCCGAGGTCGCAGTCCAGGTCCGCCAGACGCGCCTTGGCGTCGGCGTAGCTGACCGCGTGCAGCACGCCGGAGTTCAGGCGGGCCAGGTCGGCGGAGTCGTAACGGGCCGGCGCGCGGCCCATCTTCTCGAAGCCGAAGCTCTCGCCCAGCGCCTGCAGGGAGGCGCCCGGTTCCAGCGCGTCGCTGGTGCCGATCTTGGCCAGGTGGCTGGTGACGGCCAGCGGCTCGAAGCCCTCGCCGCGCAGCTCGGAGATCGACAGCGCGCCCAGGCGCTTGGACAGCGGCCCGCCGTCGGCCCCGACCAGCAGCGGCATGTGGGCGAAGGCCGGTTCCGGCGCGTCCAGCGCGCGGAAGATCTCGATCTGGGCGCCGGTGTTGGTGACGTGGTCCTCGCCGCGGATCACGTGGGTGATCTTCATGTCGACGTCGTCGACCACCGACGGCAGCGTGTAGAGGAAGGCGCCGTCCTCGCGGATCAGCACGGGGTCGGACATCGAGGCGGTGTCGACCTCGCAGTCGCCGCGGACCATGTCGTTCCACTTCACGCGCTCGCCGTTCAGCTTGAAGCGCCAGTGCGGCCGGCGGCCCTCGGCCTCCAGCGCGGCGCGCTCCTCGTGGGAGAGCTTCAGGGCGGCGCGGTCGTAGATCGGCGGCTGGCCGCGCGACAGCTGCACCTTGCGGCGACGGTCCAGCTCTTCCTGCGTCTCGTAGCAGGGATAGAGCCGGCCGGCCGCCTTCAGGCGCTCGACCGCTTCCTGGTAGACCGGGAACCGCTGCGACTGGTTGTAACGCTCGTCCCACGCCAGGCCGAGCCACTGCAGATCGGTCTCGATCCCGTGCTCGTACTCCTTGGTGGAGCGCTCGAGGTCGGTGTCGTCGATGCGCAGCACGAAGGTCCCGCCCTGTCGCTTGGCGAACAACCAGTTCGCCAGAGCGGCTCGGACGTTGCCGACGTGGATGCGTCCCGTCGGGGACGGCGCGAAACGAACCTTCACGGACATAAGCGGCCTCTTGAGGAGAGGCCGCGTAGGTCCGTCACTCACGACGCCCTGTCAAGCGCCGTAAGCCCCCCAGCGCTGCGGGAGCGGACGCGGCGACGCGCCTGCTCCCCCGACACGCGTCAGTCGTCGCGGTGGACCCGCTCGCGCCGCTCGTGCCGTTCCTGGGCTTCCAGGCTCAGCGTCGCGGTCGGACGAGCATCCAGACGGGCTACGCCGATCGGCTCGCCGGTTTCCTCGCAGTAACCGTAGGAGCCGTCCTCGATCCGGCGCAGGGCCTCGTCGATCTTGGAAATCAGCTTTCGCTGACGATCGCGAGTCCGCAGCTCCAGCGCCCGATCCGCCTCCGACGACGCGCGATCCACCAGGTCGGGGTGGTTCTCGGTCTCGGCCTGCAGATTGATCACGGTTTCCCGCGATTCCCGGAGGATATCTTCCTTCCAGGCGTGCAGTTTGTTGCGAAAGTATTCCACTTGCCGTTCGTTCATGAACGGCTCGTCTTCGGTCGGCTTGTAAGCCTTCTCCAAGACAACAGACGCGGTGGCCTGCATTGACGCCCTCACGCTAGTATTAGCGCCCCCTTGAGGCACTTGCGCTTATACCGGCGTCGCAAGTCGCGTTCAACGGCGCTTCTATGACACCGGCCGCCCAGCTTCGTTACGCCGCAACCCGCCCCATTTCCGCCTTGGCCAGCTCCACCGCGGCGCGGGTCTCGATTTCGTTCAGCACGCCTTCCAGACCGGTGTCGTCGGTCTCGGCGCGCTCCTCGCGCACGGCCTGGGCCAGGTCCTGCAGCGCGGCGCCGGTGGCGCCCCCGCCCAGCATGGACAGCTTGATCTCGTCGAGGCGGTCGAGAATGCGGCTGGCGCGCCCCATCGCGCGCCGGCGGCGCTCCAGCGGCCCTTCGGTCGCCTGCAGGGCCAGCAAGGCGTCGACGGAGCTGACGCCGCCCACGGCGCCGGCCTTGGCCGACGGCGCGCTCTCGCGGCT
>NZ_JAAIVC010000242.1 GCF_010975005.1 Caulobacter sp. 17J65-9
CTCGTCCTCGCTGCCGTGCTCGCGGCCTTCGCTCCCGCCGCCCACGCCGCCACCCTGGCCGAGGTGGAGGCGGCCGCCGGGCCGCCGCCCGTGCCGCCCGGCGCGCGCTACCACGCCGCCTGCTCGGCCTTGCAGCCGGGCAAGATGGCGGTGTTCACCTTCGACCAGGAGGCCAACCCGCAGGCCACGGCCGCGCTCAGCGAGGGCATGGCCAACGGCCTGCCGCTGGATCTCGCGCCGTTCTACAAGCGGCTGGAGGCCGGGGCGCAGGGCGAGACCGTGCGCCGGGTCGAGGCCTTCCTGAAGGCCCGCGGCCTGAAGCCCGCCAGCCACGACCTGCTGTTCAGCGTCTATGTCCAGCCCGGCGCGCCCGGCCGCGCGCCGCTGGAGATCGGCATCGCCCCCGTCAACGGGCTCATGGACTGCGTCGGCGTGATGTCCGGCGGGCCGGTCTACTACCTGTCGGCGCGCTAGACCGAGACCCCCTCGACCTCGATCTCGCAGACCACGCCTTCAGGGCGGTGCTCGAGGCGCACCGACTTCAGCGCCGGCTGCTCGGCCAGCAGCTTGGAGCCCAGGCCCTTGCGGGTCGGCGGTTCGACCGGCGGGCCGCCGTGCTCGCGCCAGGTCAGGATCAGCCGCTCAGGCCCGCCGCCGCGGGCGAAGCGCCACTCCAGCCCGATCCAACCGCCGGCGGTCGACAGGGCGCCGTGCTTGACCGCGTTGGTGCCCAGCTCGTGCAGGGCCAGCACCAGCGGCACGCAGACGGCCTCGGGCAGGGTGCAGGCCGGGCCGGTCATGTGGATCGGCGCGTCGCCGAACGGGGCCAGCGCCCCGACCGCCAGGTCGGGCAGGGCGCAGGCGTCCCAGCGCCCGCCAGCCAACACCTTCTGCGCCTGGGCCAGGGCGTTCAGCCGGCCGGTGAAGGCCTTCAGCGGCGCGTCGGCGCCCGCGCCCCGGAAGGTCTGCCGGGCCAGGCTCTGCACCACCATCAGCGTGTTCATGACCCGGTGCTGCAGTTCCTCGTTGAGGGTGGCCTCGCGCCGGCGGCCGTCGTCGACCTCGCGCATGGCCACCCGCAGGGCCTCGGCCACGAACACGATCAGGCCGCACGACAGCAGGAAGAACAGCACGCCGGCGGTGTCGCCGGTCCTGGCGAAGAAGACGTAGCGCGGGGCCATGAACAGCAGGTTGGCCGTGACCGCCGAGCCCAGCGCCACCAGCGCCGCCGGGCGCCAGCCGAGGAACAGGGCCGCCGCCAGCACGAACGGGTAGTAGGTCACGAAGGTGACGTCTGCGACCACGCTGTCGATGGCCAGCCGGATGGCGGTGGGGGTCGCCACGGCCGCGACCGCCAGGGCCGCCGAGACGGCCGGCGCCGGTCGGCCGAGCAGGTGGGCGCGGATGAACTCGATCCCCGTCATACGGCCCCCGACCGTTACGCGACGCGCCGATAGTGGCGTGCGGGTAAGGATTGCGGCTTCGCCTTGGGCGACAATTCCTTCGCATTAGGCGACAGGCGGGGTGGCCCCAAACCTTAAGCCGTCATCCCGGCCGGAGCGCAGCGGAGAGCCGGGACCCAGCAACTCGACGTGAACGCTGCGGACCCGCGCTGCAACCTGCGCAGTGCTTGCTGGGGCCCGGCTCTCCGGCCCGCTGCGCGGTCCTGCGGCCGGGATGACGGATGTGGTATGGCTGGTTCCTGATCACAGGGGGTCACCATGGATCGACGGACCTTGCTTTCGGCGGCGCTGGGCGGCGTGGCGGCTTCGGCCGGCGCGCCCGCGGAGGGCCCGACCGTGGTCGTCGACCGGCAGCTGGCGGCCTACAACGCGGGCGACATCGACGCCTTCGTGGCGACCTACGCCCCCGACGCCGAGATCTTCCGCCCGCAGCAGCAGGCCGAACCGGTCTTGCGCGGGCGCGACGCCATCCGCGCCAGCTACGGCCCGCGCTTCGCCACCCCGCCGGGCGTGCGCGCCGAGATCAAAAACCGCATCGCCGTGGGGCCGCTGGTCACCGACCAGGAGCACCTGCCGCTGAAGGGCCAGCAGGCGGTGGCGGTCTACGAGGTCGACGGCGCGCTGATCCGCCGGGTGTGGCTGTTCGGGCCGTATCCGGCCGCGTGACGCCTGCGCCCTAGGGACGGGGCGGCCGACGCGGGGCGCTGATGTCGAAGAGGGCGAAGACCGCGAGCGTGGCCGCGGCGGCGATCGCGATCCAGACCGCGTCGGGCGTCGAGGCGGCCAGCGCCGGCCAGATCCCCGTGTAGAAGTCGCGTTCCACGCCGCCCTCCGGCTTCGGTCGGATACGCTGTAACCGGAGGCGGGGCGCAAGGGTTCGGCGCGCGCTCAGCGCGACGGCGGCCAGCCGTCGTCGTGGGCGAGCCGATCGTCTTGAGCGAGGAGGAGTCCGTCAACTTACGGACACCGCCGGCGAGGAACCAACCGCGCGGCCTCGCAGCTTCCCACGGCGTCGTCGCGCGCGACGGCGACGGTTCGCGCGCAAGCTTAGCCGGCCAGCTCAAGCGTTTGTGTTTTCTGCGAGTTTTGTCGGAAAACCTACAGATCGCCGGCGTGAATGAGCGCATAATGGCCGGCCGCTCGCCAGGAGGCGGCATGACCCAGATCCAACCCGAAAGCGACGTCCGGCCCTATGCGGTCCTGCGCTTTTCCGAGGGCTGGCGGATCGTCTGCCGCGACTGGAAAGCCGGCCGGTTCGCCACCCTCGCGCAGGCGGTTCGCGCCGCCGAGCGCCTGGCCGGCGAGGCGGCGGCGCTGGGCGACCAGGCCTGCGTGCTGGTCCAGTCGCCCTTCGGCGAGCTCGAACGGCGGGGGCCTGAACCGGCTGCCTGGGAGACGATCATGGAGGCGACGCCCCGGATCCCCGAGCTGAGACGACAACTGGAAGCGGTGCGCCTGTTCAACGAGGCCGCCCGGCTGGACCTGGAGGGCCAGGAGGCCGCCGCCCTGCCGCTTTACCGGCGCGCGGCGCTGATGGGCCAGACCTACGCCCAGTCCAACCTCGGCGTGCTGCTGACCACGGTCGGCGGCCGCTGGCGGGCGGAGGGCGTGCGCTGGCTCAGGCGCGCCGCCTTCGCCGGCAACGCCACGGCGGCGTGGAACCTGGCCATGGAAGAGCGCATGAGCGACAACCGCGCCGCCTACCTGCGCTGGGTCGCCGTCGCCGCCCGGCTGGGCCACGACGAGGCCCTGGTGGTGCAGGCCGAGATCGCGCGCCGCCGCGCCGCCGGCGAGCCGTGGTTCATGCTCAAGACCGGCCTGGTCGACGTGCTGGACGTGGCCATTGAGCTGGACGAGGTGCGCGAGGGCGAGGAGACCCCCGAGGACGCCGCCGAATGGGCCGCCGGCGCCATCGGCCGCCGCTGGGCCGTGGGCCTGGACCCGACCGAACGCGCCCGCCTGCTGCCGGTGCTGTGGGAGATGACCGCGCCGGGCCTGACCGCGCAGCGGGCGACGGAGCTGATCTACAAGCTGGCGGTGTGATGGGGCCGTGATCCTTCTCCCCTTGAGGGAGAAGGAGGGACCCGCGCGCCGGAGCGTCGCGGAGGCCTGCGCGGGAGGATGAGGGGTCTCGCGACAGTGGATGAAGGCGGTTCGGCGACCGGCGGCGCGACCCCTCATCCTCCCGCGCGAACCTGCGGGCTGCCGCCCTCCGGTGCGCGGGCTCCGTCCTTCTCCCTCAGGGGGAGAAGGAGAGAACTGGGCTCGGTCCTTCTCCGAGAGAACTGTGTTCCACAACCTGCGCGGGCGTGTATCTCTGGCGGGTGATCCTGGGGGAGGGGCGCGTGCGCACGGTGTCTTTGGCGGTCCTGGCGGCCGTGGCGGTGGCGTCGGGGGCCAGCGCGCAAACGCCGGTGCGCGTGGTCCCCGCCGGGGCGAGCGCCTTCGCGCTGTGCGACGGCTACGGCTCGCCCACCAAGAACGGCGACGGCATGACCGAGCCGGCCTGGAGCTGGGGCGGGCTGGGCGCGCCGCAGGGCGGGGCGGGGGACACCACCCGGCGCATGCCGCGGCTGGGCGAGACGGGCGTGCGCATGTGCGACGCGGCCCTGGCC
>NZ_JAAIVC010000243.1 GCF_010975005.1 Caulobacter sp. 17J65-9
CGCGCCACTGGCGCTATTCGGTGCTGGCCGGCGCGGCCGTGGTCGAGCGCGAGGCGGCGCTGGCGCGGCTGGCCCGCGCGGGGTTGAGCGAGGCGGAGCTGCTGGCCGCCTGGACGGCGGCGCCGGAAGACCTGCGCGCCGGCCACGGGCGCATGGTCGACGCCTGGCTGCGCGGGGACGGCTCCGAACTGCCGCTGCCGGACTGGGCCCCCCTCTATGCGCGGCTGGCCCTGCGGGACCCGGGGAAACGGAAGGACGCGTGGCGCGCCCCGCTGTCGCCCGCCCAGGCGGCGGTGCGCGACTACTTCTTCGCCCGCGAGCTGAACGCCCTGATTATCGAGCACATGACCCGGCCGGGCTACGCCACGCCGGTCGAGGCCGGGGCCTGGGTGCTGGATCACCGGCCGGACATGGCGCGGTTCTATCCGGAGCGGGCGAGCGACCAGGAGGTGTACGGCAAGAGCCTGGCGCTGTGCACCCTGACCCAGGACGGCGGCCTGACCGACTGCAAGAGCATCGCCGACGCCCCGCCCGACTACGGCTTCGGGGCCGCGGCCGAACGGGCGCTGCCCCTGACCTGGCGGTTGCGCATGGACAGCGTGCCGGCCGACGCCGTGGGCAAGCGCGTGCGCGTGGTGCTGAACTGGACGCTGGGTTGATAGGGGGCGAGGCCCGGTATTTCCCGCCCGTAATGGGGGAGGGGTGACGGCGGAGCGCCGTTAACCTAACCACGGTCGTCGAACGGCGGAGACGATTCGTGGTCGAGGTCCTTGTGGTGTGGGCGGCGCCGCTGCTGTTGTGCGCGGCCCTGGTGGGCAAGCTGGCGGTCGCCAAGCGCAGCGGCGCGATCGGCGAGGGCGTGCTGTTCGGCCGTCCGGTGGCGCGCGCGATCGACCCGGCCCGCTTCGACGGCCTGATGGCCCTGACCGCCGTGCTGGCCGTGATCGTCCTGGCCCCGCTGGCCGCGCGCGTGGCGCGCCTGGTGCTGGTGGCGGCCTGAGGCGCGAGCGACCGCCCCGGGATCGACGAACCCCGGTCCTACTAAGTTCTAGACGCGACTCCGCCGCCGCGGTGATACCCGCATCGCCTGGGCGACGCGCCGGGCCTGGGGGACGTCACATGAAGACCTTGCTGGCCGCGAGCGCGGCCACCATCGCCCTGGCCTCGGCCGGGAGCGCCGCGCACGCGCAGGAGCAGACCGTCGAGAGCGCCCAGCGCTTTCTGAGCCGCGTGGTGCCCGGGGCCGGCTATTGGGCCGGCTGGATGGACACCGCCCTGGATACGGCGCGCCAGAAGACGTTCGAGGCCACCGGCGCCAATCCGTACGTCCAGCCCAGCGGCCAGGGCGTGATCCGGGAGTTCGCGCCGGCCGGCGAATGCAAGCAGCAGGTCGGCCTCGACTTCAGCGGCGTGCAGATGACGATCACCATGAACGGTCAGACCCAGACCGTCCCGTTCGGCGTCTCGCCGATGACCAAGGTCGTCAACTGGGCCGACCTGGGCGAGGCCCGGGTGGCCGGAGGCGGCGTGGTGCTCTCGTGGCGGAACGGGTCCTCGAGCGAAACGCGCCTGGGCTCGGAAAGCATGGCTGCGCGCGTGGCCTACGCCATGGAGTTCCTGCGGCTGCACTGCGACACGACCGGCGAAGGGGTCTGGTGAGGCCATGGCCGGCAGCCGGGACAGTGCGCGCATGAAGACGCTGTGGGTCGGCCTAGCGGGCGGCGTCGTGCTGCTGGCGGTCGAGGCCGCGCACGCGCAGCAGCAGGAGAGCGTCGAGATCGCGCCTTACACCTGCCGATACTACGCCTCGGCCTGCACCGACCCGGTGGAGCGGGCCCGCCGCGAAAAGGAAGAGCAGGACCGGCGCGACAAGCTGGAGGCCGACCGGCTCGCGAAGCTGAAGGCGCAGCAAGAGCACCAGGTGCAGGTCACCCAGACCATGAGCGACCTGAACATGGCGCCCGGCCGCCGCGCCGAGGTCGAGCGCCTGCTGCAGATGAAGGCCGCCGCCGACGCCGCGCGGCCGAAGCCGCCGGCCCAGCAGTGCTGGATGGAGTCGATCACTCATGGCGGGGGCGGCACGCTCTGGCCGACCCGCGCCGAGGCCGAGGCGTCGGTGTTCAGGGACAGCCTGCTCGGCTGCACGAGCGGCCACACGGTGGGCCCGCTGACCTGCAACTACATCAAGCAGTGGGACCGCTGGACCTGCGGCGCGGTCCTGACCTGCAACACACAGCGCAAGGTTTGCGGGCCGCAGTCCGCGTCTGCCCAGTAGGGCGCCTCCCGCCCGCGCCCCCGATCGCGTATCAACGCTCTTCGGGATCGGTCGGGGGATCGGCGATGGGGTTCAGGGTCGGGCGGCGGGCCTTCGTGCTCGGAGCGGCGGCGGCGGGGCTGGCAGGGTGCGACCGCACCCCGGCCATGCCGGAGAACTTCGCCACGCCCTGGCGTGAGGAGACCGGCCAGGCGGCCCGCTATTTCAGCCAGTACACCCACGACTTGAATGACGGCGTGGCGCTGTCGCCCGACGGCGGGCTGTTCGCCGCCACCCTCTACGGCGCCCCGGTCAACGAGCTGGCGCTGATCGATCCGAAGGCGCGCACGACGCAGGTGCTGGCCGACGGCGACCGGCGGCTGCGCCTGGCCCAGCCGGCCTTCAGTCCCGACGGAAAGAGCCTGGTGGTGGTGCGCGCCGCGCCGCCCACCTTCACGGGCCGCGCCGAACTGGTGATCGTCGACCTGGCGACCGGCCAGGGCCGCCGGATCGGCGAGCGGCTCAGCTATGCATGGCCGACCTTCGCGCCGGACGGAAAGAGCCTGGTCTATTGGGGCGACACGAAGCAGCCGCCGCCGCGCTCGCGCATGCAGCCCGAGTACCGCGAGTTCGTGGACTTCGCGCTGTTCCGCCTGGACCTCGCCTCCGGGGCCGAGACCCGGCTGGACCCGCGGACCTTCGTCGCGCCGTCGCAGGTCGCCGCCCTGGCGGACGGACGGGTGCTGTTCACCGCCATCTACGAGACGACGGACGGCGTCCTCCTTCCCCCGACGGTGGAGTGCGAGAACCGCCTGCTGGGCGCGCGCGTGCTAGCCGCCGCTCAAGAGCCGCCGAAGGGCTGCGCGGTCTCGGCGATCAACGCGCACGACCCGTTGCTGGACGGCGCGAAACTGCGGGGCGCCGCGCGTGATGGCCGGCTGCTGCTGGAGAACGGCCGCGCCGAACCGGCCGTCCAGAGCTTCGCCGTGATCTGGGACGGAACGACCGCGACCTTCGTCGCCCCGCCGCCGCCGGGCGTGCAGGAGCCCGCCGTCAACCTCGACGGCTCCACCGTGGCGGGGGTGATGTACGACGTGCTCGATCCCAAGGGCGCGCGCACGCTGAAGGCGCGGATCTTCGTCCAGGACCTGGCGACCGGCGCCCAGGCGGTGTTCGACCCTCCCGCGCCGTCCGCGCGGCTGACGCTGACGGCGCCGACCGGGCTTTAGGGGCGGGCGCCGCCCTAGAACAGCTTCGCCTGGGCCGCCTTCTCGCACACGCCGTTACCGCTCTGGTCGCCGCCGGAGAAGCGCAGCGCGCCGGTGCGCCGGTCGATGGTGTAGGAGGTGCCGGGGAAGGCCCGGTTCCAGAGGTTCTGGGTCTTGTCCGACGACCAGGTGACCTCGTCCTCGGTGATGTTGCGCACGTAGAGCGGCTTGCCGTTCAGCACGACGCTGGGGCGCTCCAGGTCCAGCGTCACCTGCCAGGTGAAGTCGCCCGTGTCGCGGTCGTACTCGTAGTGGGACTGGCCCACCGGCCCGACGCGGTCGGCGGTCACGACGGTGCGCGAGCCCTTGCACAGCAGGGTGACCGGCCCGGCCGGCGCCGGCGCGGGCTCGGCCTGGGCGGCGAGCAGCAGGGCCATGGCGACAAGCAGACTCAAGACGACGTCCTCCCCGATCCGGGCGCGAGGCTAGCAGCGCGCCCGGCCGGATTCCAAGCCCGGCGAACGGCGGTCGCTGGCCCGCCGCCTCAGGTCGCCGGCGTCGCCGGCGCGGGCGTTGCGGTCGGCTGCGCGACGGGCGCCGGAGCGGGCTGGGCG
>NZ_JAAIVC010000244.1 GCF_010975005.1 Caulobacter sp. 17J65-9
GACCTGGGCGCCGGCGGCACGCTGGTCGGCAAGGTGCGCTTCGTCGCCCGCCAGGCCGACCCGACCACCCGCACCTACCGCGTCGAGATCGCCGCCCCGAACCCGCAGGCCTCCGTCCGCGCCGGCCTGTCGGCGCAGATCAACGTCGAAGCCGGCCGCGGCGCCGCCCACCTGGTGCCGGTTTCGGCTCTGGTGCTGGACTCCGCCGGCCGCCAGGGCGTGCGCTACGTGGCCGACGACGGCCGGACAGTCGGGTTCGCACCGGTCAAGGTGCTGGAAGAGACCGCCGACGGCGTGTGGGTCTCGGGCCTGAGCGGCTCGGTCAATGTGATCACCGTCGGCCAGTCGTACGTGGCCGAAGGTCAGAAGGTGCGCGTGGCGTCGCGTTGATCGCGGGTCCGAAAAGGGAACTGAACCGATGATCGGAGCCATGATCCAGGGCGCCATCGCCCGCCGCAAGGTGGTGCTGGCCGTCACCCTGGTCGCCGCCTTGTTCGGCTTCTTCGCCTACCTGAACCTGCCGCGGGAATCGAACCCGGACATCACCTTCCCGTTCGTGTCGGTGACGGTGCCCTACCCCGGGGTCAGCCCCGAGGACGCCGAGCGCCTGCTGGTGCGCCCGATGGAGGTCGAGCTGCAGGCCGTCGAGGGCCTGAAGGAGATGAACGCCGTCGCGTCCCAGGGCGCGGCGACGGTGACGCTCGAATTCCCGGTCAACTTCAACAAGGAAAAGGCGCTCAACGACATCCGCTCCAAGGTCGACATGGCCAAGGGCCGCTTCCCGCCCGACGCCATGGAGCCGATCATCGAGGAGTACAACGCCAACCAGGACCCGGTGCTGACCGTGGTGCTGCATGGCGGCCTGCCGGAGCGGCAGCTGTTCAAGACCGCCCAGGACCTGAAGGACCGCATCGAGACCCTGCCCGGCGTGCTGCGCGCCGAGGTCTACGGCGGCCGCGAGGAACTGCTCGAGGTCACCATCGATCCGCTGCGGATGGAATCCTACAAGATCACCGCCGGCGATATCGCCAACGTGATCCGGGCCAACAACCAGCTGGTCCCGGCCGGCAACCTGGAGAACGGCCAGGGCAAGTTCGCGGTCAAGATCCCGGGCGTGGTCGAAGGCCCGAACGACATCCTCAGCCTGCCGATCAAGGTCAACGGCGACCGGGTCGTGACCCTGGGCGACGTCGCCCAGGTGCACCGCACCTTCAAGGAAGCCGGATCGATGTCGCGCGTGAACGGCGAGCCGTCGATGTCCATCGACATCGTCAAGCGCCAGGGCGCCAACATCCTCGACACCGTCAAGGACGCCCGCAAGCTGGTCGACGACGAGAAGGCGCACTGGCCGACCGCGGTGAAGGTCACCTACACCTTCGATCAGAGCGAGGACATCAACCGCAGCCTCACCCTGCTGGAGTCCGGGCTGATCATCGCCGTCATCCTGGTGATGATCATCATCGTCGCCTCGCTGGGCATCCGGGCCGGGCTGCTGGTCGGCGCCGCCATCCCGGCCTGCTTCATGCTGGCCTTCCTGATCCTGCAGGCCACCGGCATCACCCTGAACATGATGGTCATGTTCGGCCTGGTGCTGGCCGTGGGCATGCTGGTCGACGGCTCGATCGTCGTGGTCGAGTACGCCGACCGCAAGCTGGCCGAAGGCTTCGACAAGAAGGAAGCCTACAAGCTGGCCGGCGAGCGGATGTTCTGGCCAGTGTTCAACGGCATCGCCACCACGCTCTGCGCCTTCGTGCCGTTCCTGTTCTGGAACGAGATCGCCGGCAAGTTCATGAGCTACCTGCCGATCACCCTGTTCTTCGTGCTCGGCTCGTCGATCCTCATCGCCCTGATCTTCACCCCGGCGCTCGGCTCGCTGTTCGGCAAGCGCTCGGAAGAGCACGACCACGACGAGGAGAACATCCGCATCTCGGAAGAGGGCGACGCCCGCGAGATGAGCGGCTTCATGGGCCAGTACGCGCGCTTCCTGTGGGGCGTGGTGCACCGCCCCGGCCTGACCATGTTCGCCACCATCGGGGTGATCGTGGCCGTGCTCGTCTGGTTCAAGATGACGCCGCACAAGACCGAGTTCTTCCTCAACCAGGACCCAGAGTGGGCCACCGTCTACGTCAAGGCGCGCGGCAACCTCTCGACCCCGGCGATGAACCAGATCGTCAGCCAGGTCGAAGCCAGGCTGCAGAACGTCAAGGGCGTGGAGAACGTCTTCGTCCGCGTCGGCCGCCAGGGCGGCGGCCTGTTCGGCGGCGCTCCGGCCGACACCATCGGCTCGGTGCGCATGGACTTCGTCGACTTCGACCAGCGCAAGGTGCTGGGCGTGCGCGGCGCCGACATCGAAAAGGACGTCCGAGCCCGCGTCGGCGAGATCCCGGGCGTCGGCATCGAGGTGCGCAAGCCCCAGGGCGGTCCCCAGGGCGGCAAGGACGTGCAGGTCGAGCTGCGCAGCTCCGACGTCGTCGCCCTGGACCGCGCCTCCGAGATCATCCTGGCCGAGCTGAACAAGTCAGGCGAACTCTTCGAGATCGAGGACAGCCGCACCTCCCCGGGCCTGGAGTGGAACCTGGCCGTCGACCGCGAAGCGGCCGGCCGCTACGGCGTCAGCGTGCTTTCGGTCGGCCAGGCCATCCAGTTCGCCACCAACGGCGTGCTGGCCGGGCGCTTCCGCCCCGACGACGCCGACGACGAGCTGGACATCCGCGTCCGCTTCCCGGCCGACGCGCGCAACCTGTCGACCTTCGACCAGCTGAAGATCACCACGCCCCAGGGCGCGGTGCCGGCCTCCTACTTCGTGACCCGTCAGGCCGCGCCGCAGGTGACCACCATCAACCGTCGCGACGGTCAGCGTGTCGTGGTCATCCAGGCCAACGCCAAGCCGGGCGTCGCGGCCAACCAGGTGATCGCAAAGCTGAAACCGAAGCTCGAGAAGTCTGGCATCAGCGACGCGGTCCGCTGGAAATTCCGCGGCGCCGACGAGGACACGGCGAAGGCCGGCATGTTCTTCCTGACCGCCATGCTGGTGTCGCTGTTCATGATGGGCATGATCCTGCTCTGGCAGTTCAACAGCTTCTGGGGCGTGTTCTGCACCCTGTTCGCCGTGGTCCTGTCGACGGTCGGGGTCGTGCTGGGCATCCAGATCAACCTGCTGGGCACCTTCGACTACATCTCGATCATCATGTGCGGCACCGGCGTCGTCGCCCTCGCGGGCGTCATCGTCGGCCACAACATCGTGCTGGTGGACACCTTCTACCAAGAGAAGCGCAAGGGCGTGCCCGGCGACTTCGCGGCCCTGCGGGCGGCGGCCATGCGCTTCCGTCCGGTGCTGCTGACCACCCTGACCGCCGTGGTCGGCCTGCTGCCGCTGATGTTCCAGATCGAGCCCAACTTCCGCACCGGCGCGATCGAGTTCAAGCCGCCCGGCTCGGAGTGGTGGGTGCAGATGGCCGGCGCCATCGTGTGGGGCCTGTCGTTCTCGACCTTCCTCACCCTGCTGGTGACGCCGACCATGCTGGCCCTGCCCAGCGTGATGAAGGCCCGCTTCACCCGCAAGCGCACCGAGCCGGCGCTGCCGCCGCTCGGCGACTACCCGCCGCAGCCGGGCCGGCCCCTGCCGGAACCGGCCGAGTAAGGCCTCGACGCGCCTTTCGGGCCCAGTCCGATCCGAGGGATCGGATTGGGCCCTAGGCCTTCGGTTCGACCAGAACCAGGGTGGTTTGGGCCCCGCCGCCCGGCGGCGTCCAGTCCACCCGCCAACCGGCCTCCGTCCGCGCGGCCGTGAACACCCCGCCCGGCGCCCGGCTCGCCAGGGCGACCCGACGCTCCACAGCGACCTTGTCCGTCTCCACCCGCAGGGCGTGCTCGCCGGCCTTGATCGGGCCGTTCAGGCGCACGCCGTACACGCCCGCGGCGTCCGAGCGGCCGCGGCCGGCCGGGCGGCCGTCGACCGACACCCGCACCGGCGTGTTCGCCGTGGTCCGGCCG
>NZ_JAAIVC010000245.1 GCF_010975005.1 Caulobacter sp. 17J65-9
GGCTGAAGCGGCGGATGGGCGACGCGCTCAAGGCGGCCGGGCGGGCGGCCTCGGGTCCGGCCCCGCGGCGAGGCCCGACCAGCCTGACCCGGGCGGCCGAAATCCTCGCCGACGAGACCGCGGCCCTAGCCGCGCAAGCGCCGCTGCGGTCCTGGCCGCGACCGCAGCTTTCGCCCGGCGCGCGGGCCGAGCACGTGCCGGTGCTGATGTACCATCGCGTCGGCGAGGACGGCCCGGCCGGCCTGGCGCGCTACCGGATCAGCCCGGCCAAGTTTGAGGCCCAGTTGCGCTGGCTGCGCGACAACGGCTGGCAGGCGATCAGCTCGGACGACGTGGCCGAGGGCCTGACCCGCTGGAGCGGCTTCCCAGAGAAGGCCGTGGTCCTCACCTTCGACGACGCCTACTGCGATTTCGGCGACGCCGCCTGGCCGCTGCTCAAGCGCTACGGCTTCCATGCCGAGGTGTTCGTCCCCACCGACAAGGTGGGCGGCATGTCCGACTGGGACGACGTCTACGGGCCGTCGTCGCCGATCATGGACTGGGCCAGGATCAGGGCCTTGGCCGACGACGGCGTGGTGTTCGGCAGCCACCTGGCCACCCACACAGCCCCCGACGGCCTGCCCACCGAGGCGCTGCTGCGCGAGGCGGCGCGGGCGCGCGCCACGCTGGAGGCGCAGCTGGGCCGTACGGTCACGAGCATAGCCACCCCGCACGGCGCGTGGGACGAGCGCATCTCCCACACCCTGACGCTGGCGGGCAGCACCACGGTCTACACCACCGAACCCGGCTTCGTGCGGCTGGGCGACCAACCGCGCCGGCTGAAGCGGATCGAGGTGCGCGGCGACGTGGGCCTCGACGACTTCGTCGCCGAGCTGACGCCGCACTGGTTGAAGCCCTGAGTATCAGGCGCGCCGGAGGGCCCAGCTCGCCGGCGCGTCCTCGGCTTTCGGCGCGCCGCGCGTGCGGCGGGACAGCACCTTGCCCAGCGCCGCGCCGACCGCGGGAATGCCGTAGTGCTCGGCGCGCAGGCGCGCATTGCGCCCGAGGTCGCAGCGCAGGTGCATGTCGTCGACCAGCTGCTCCAGCGCCTGCGCCAGGGCCGCCGGGTTCTCCCGGGGCACCAGCAGGCCGCCGGACATCCGACCGTTCTCGAAGATGTCGGGCAGGCCGTGGGCGTCGGTGGCCACCACCGGCAGGCCGCAGGCCATGGCCTCCAGCGGCGCGACCGGCAGGCCCTCGGTGCGCGAGGCGATGACGTAGGCGTTGGCCGCCGACAGCCAGCGGCGCACGAAGGCGCGGTCGGTGACGTAGTCGCGGATCCAGGTCAGGCCCGGCGTCGGCGCCTCGGCGATCAGATCGGCCAGCAGGTCGTCGTCCTGGCCCGAGCCGATCAGGGTCAGCTGCGCGTCCGGAACGGTCTGGACCACGCGGCGCCAGGCGGCGACCAGCACGTCCAGGCCCTTGCGCTGCACGTCGATGCGGCCGTGGGTGACGACCACGAAGGCGTCGTGCGGCAGGCCCAGTTCGGCGCGCGCGACCGCGCGGTCGCCGGCCCGCCACTCGTCGGTGTCCAGCGGATTGGGGACGGAGACGACCTTGGCCCCGCTCACGCCGTAGCGCTTCTTCAGGCGCTCACGCTCGCGCGCCGAGGGCACGATCAGGCCGGCCGCCAGGCGCAGGGTGAGCCGCCGCGCCAGTCCCTCGACCGGCGAGGCCGTGACGTCGCCGCCCTGGAAAGTGGCATAGGTCGGCAGGCCCATCCGCAGGCCCAGCGTCACCAGCGAGTCGAAGCGGGCGTATTCGTATTCCTGCACCAGGATGGCGCGGCACCGCTCTTCCTTGAGGACGTGCGCCCAGGCCCGCAGCGGCGCGCTCTTCCAGCGGCGCACGCTCTCCCGGTTGGGCGAGGCCTCGGCCGGGCCGCCCGGACGCAGCGGCGGCACGGCCCAGAGGTGCGCGCCGGTGCCGGCGTGGACCATGCGGGTCGGCTCGCTCACCGTGCTCGACACGCAGACGATCACCGGGCGCCACCCGGCCTGGAACAGGCCCGCGACGTAGCCGAACAGCCAGCCGCCGGTCATCTGCTGGGCGAAGTCGTCGAGGGTCAGGCCGATCGGGGTGAGGAACTCCTCGATCGGGTCGCCCCACGGAAAGATGGCGACGCCGGGACGCGGATCATCGGTCAAGCCCGCCTCCACAGATAGGCCGTTTCGGTCCCCGGACTGGAAGGCTGGTGCAGCACGTAGCCCAGCAGGGTGAACGGCGCGGTGAGCAGATAAAGCAGACGACGCGCTCGCCAGGGCAGGCGCGAGAAGGCCAGGTCGTGGAAGAAGGCGGTGACCGGGTTGATGAAGCTGGCCGCCGCCGCCGGCGGGCAGCCGAACAGCGCCTCCAGGTCCTTGCGCGCATAACCGCGCCGGACATGGCCCCACTCGGCCATCAGCTCCGCCTCCGGCCGGCAGATGCCGCGCATGAAGCCGTAATAGGGGAAGCGCCAGGTGTGGTTGGGGGTGGAGACCAGGATCGCGCCGCCGGGCCGCACGACCCTGAGCGCCTCGGCCGCCGCCCGGTCGTCCTCGGGCACGTGCTCCAGCACGTCCAGCAGGGTGACGGCGTCGAAGAAGCCGTCGGGGAACGGCAGGCGTCGCGCGTCGCCGCAGACGAAGACGGTGTCGGCCAGCGACTGGCCGGCCAGCTCCGGATCGATGTCGACCGTGAACACCTCGGCGTCGGGGTAGAGCATGGCGGCCAGGCCGCTGCGCCCGCCGCCGATCTCCAGCACGCGTTTGACGCTGTGGTCGGGCGCGACCCGGTGAACGGCCCGCATCTTCTCGCGGTAGAACAAGCCGTCGGTCAGGCGGTGCGGGAACGGGTTGCGGGCGAGGAAACGCCCCAGCGGCTCTTTTCCCATGTCAGGCCTCGTCCAGCCGCGGCGCCGGCGCGCGCCGGTCGCGCCAGGCGTATTGCAGGCCCGCCAGCCAGCCCGAGATCTCGTGGCGCAGCAGCCGGTGGCGCGCGGTAGGCCCGTCCTTCCAGCCCTTCAGCGCCGTGCGCACGAAGTACTTGGGCATCTCCAGGAACACCCGGCGCAGGTCGCCGGCCGGGCCGTCGCGGTCGTGCTGGGCGAACAGGGCGGCGGCGTGGCCCTTCATGTAGGCGCGCATCTGCCGCTCCAGCGCGCCCCACTCCGCCCGGTGGGTGTGGAACACCACCGCGCGCGGCTCGTAGAGGCACGAGCCGCCGCGGGCCAGGATGCGGTGCCAGAACTCGGAATCCTCCGAACAGCCCGACGCGCCCGCGCCCAGCCGCTCGTCGAAGAGGCCCGAGCGTTCGAACGCCCCGCGCCGGAAGGCCATGCTGGCGCCGGCGCCCACGCGCCAGACCGGCACGCCGACGCCCTTGCCCATGGCGTAGAACTGGCCGTCGAACAGCACCGGCGTCCAGTTCTCGCCGAAGCCGCCCATGTCGATCTGGAACACCTTCTGGGACAGGGTCTCCAGCGAGGCGGGCAGGACCAGCCCGGTGACCGCCTCGACCTGCTCGCGGCCGTGGAAGGCGCGGGCGATCTCGGAGGTCCAGTCCGAGCGCACCTCGACGTCGTCGTCGGTGAAGGCGATCAGCTCGCCTTCGGCCGCGCGGACGCCGGCGTTGCGCGCGCAGCTCAGGCCCGGGCGGGGCTCGGGCAGCCAGCGCACGCCGGGGAAGCGGCGGACCACCTCGCGGGTGGCCGGGTCGTCCGGGCCGTTGTCGACGACGATGATCTCGCGCGGGGGAGAATCCTGCACGGCCAGGCTGGCCAGGCAGGCGGCCAGGGCCTGCGGCCGCGCGCGGGTGCAGATGATCACCGACAGCTGGTCGGCCGGATAGGGCGGCAGGCCGGTCAGCGCGTCCAGCAGGGCCCAGGGCTCCTCCACCGCCGCGACCGCGGCCACGCGCGCCCGGGGCAGCGGCGTGCCGT
>NZ_JAAIVC010000246.1 GCF_010975005.1 Caulobacter sp. 17J65-9
CCCCCTCTGGGGGAGGGGGACCACCCGAAGGGTGGTGGAGGGGGCTCCAGCGGAGCGAGCCGCCTCAGCTGCACCGGCGCGCCAAGACGAGCCCCCTCCACCGCCTTCGGCGGTCCCCCTCCCCCACCGCTACGCTCGGGGGAGGAATGGCCACACCCCTGTAACAAAAACGTCACATTTCAACCGGAGCGGGCGCGAAACGCCGCTCAGGTAATTGCTAAGCTGAAAGCAACAGCTTAGGTCCGCGCCACTTCGCCGCGGGCCTCCCCGCCTGCGGGACGCACAGAAGAGATTTCCCATGAAGACCCTGCTGACCGCTTCGGCCGCCGCCGTCGCCCTGTTCGCCGCCGCCCCGGCCTTCGCCGGCTCGGGCCAGCTGGACGCCTCCTACGGCCAGATCGAAGTGCCGTACGGCGACAACATCGACGCCCTGAGCATCGGCGGCGCCGCCACCACCGAGATCGCCTCGGGCTGGAACATCCAGGGCGACGCGACCGTGAAGCGCCTGTCGCAAGACGGCGACGCCTTCCAGTACACCGACGCCGGCCTGCACCTCTTCACCCGCAACGACGCGTGGACCGCCGGCGTGTACGCCGACACCACCGACATGAGCATGATGAGCGCCTGGGGCCTGGGCGTCGAAGGCGCCTACAACTTCGACAAGGTCACCGTCGACGGCTCGCTCGGCTACAACACCATCGAAGTCTTCGGCACCGACCTGGACGGCTGGAACGTCACCGCCGGCGCCACCTACTTCGTCACCGACAACCTGGCCTTCGGCGCCGACCTGGGCCGCATGGAAGTCGAAGACATGGAACTGAACACCTGGACCCTGTCGGGCGAGTGGAAGCCGGAAGCGTCGCCGGTCAGCTTCTACGCCGAGTACAACGAGAAGCAGCTGGAAACCTTCGGCGACTTCGACGTCAACACCTGGACCCTGGGCGTCCGCTGGACCTTCGGCGCCGACTCCCTGAAGTCGCGCGAGCGTTCGGGCGCCTCGCTGAAGGGCGGCCTGAACTTCTCCGACATCCTGTTCGCGCCGGTCATCTAAGCGTTTCGACCCCGGTCGATACGGAAAGCCCCGCGGGAAACCGCGGGGCTTTTGCGTTTGGGGCGGCGGCTCCTTCTCCCCCTGAGGGAGAAGGACGGAGCCCGCGCACCGGAGGCCCGCAGGGCCGAAGGTCCGCGCGGGAGGATGAGGGGTCGCGCCGTGGCCTGCCGACGTCCTTCCGGGCCAACCACTGCTGGAGCTTCCGTCGCGAGACCCCTCATCCTCCCGCGCAGGCCTCCGCTTCGCTCCGGCGCGCGGGTCCCTCCTTCTCCCTCAGGGGGAGAAGGATCGGGGGACTTGACCTCCCGCCTTCGCCGTCCGACCTGTGCGCTGAATACCGGGGGACCCTGATGACCGGCCTACTCATCCGCGGCCTGCGCGAGGCGGCCGAGCGGCTGCTGTCCGACCAGGACTGGCACGCGCCGCCGCTGGGCGAGGTGCGCGAACTGGCTCCGCCGGGTCCCGGCGGGCCGCTGCGGGCGCGGCTGTACGCGCCGGTCAACGCGCCCGCGCACGGTCCGGCCCTGCTCTACTTCCACGGCGGCGGCTTCGTCTGCGGCAGCATCGACACCCACGACAGCGTCTGTCGCTGGCTGGCCGCCTCGTCGGGGGTGCGCTTCATCTCCTGCGGCTACCGGCTGGCGCCGGAGACCGCCTTCCCCGGCCAGCAGGCCGACGCGCTGGCCGCCGCGCGCTGGGTGCGCGAAGAGGCCGGAGCGCTCGGCGTCGACCCGGAGCGGCTGGCGCTGGGCGGCGACAGCGCCGGCGCCTATCTGGCGGCCCTGACCGCGCTGACGCTGAACGCCGAACGGCCGGGCAGCGTGCCGCTGCAGCTGTTGCTGTATCCCTTGCTGCACCTGGAGGACGCGGTCTGGCGCGAGGAGGTGCTGCGCCACTTCCGGGTGATCGGCCGCGTGGCCGCCCAGTCGATCCGCCGCGAGATCGGCGACGCGCCCTTCCCCTCCCTGCTGGAGGCGCCGCTGGACCACGCGCCCCCGACCCTGCTGGCCGGCGGCGGCCCGCTGGACCCCGTGCGCGCCGACGTCGAGGCCTACGGCCAGCGGTTGGCCGGGGCCGGGCGGCTGGTGTTCGAACGCACCTGGCCGGCCCTGGTGCACGGCGGGCTGAACCTGACCCACCTGTCGAAGGGCTCGGTCAGCGCGCTGACCGAGGTGGGGACGCTGCTCGGGAAAGAGATGAAATAGCCTCCTTCTCCCCCTGAGGGAGAAGGACGGAGCCCGCGCCCCGGAGCGCCAGCGGAGGGCTGCGCGGGAGGATGAGGGGTCGCGCGACGGACGCCGCGCGCGCCCCAGATCAAAACAGAACGAGCTGCGCCATGGACCTAAGGCGCGGTCCGGCCCTCGAAGGCTTGGGCCTGGCTTGAGGGAGAGATGCGGGGCGCCGCAGCGCGACCCCTCATCCTCCCGCGCAGCCCTGCGCCCCGGAGCAAGTCCGGGGCTCCGGGGCGCGGGCCCCTCCTTCTCCCTCAAGGGGAGAAGGATCAGTTGGTGGAAGGCGGGAGGATGAAGGGGCGCGCTGGAACTGAAAAGCTCGCGAACCCCTCCATCCTCCGGGCCCCTCCTCCTCCCGCGGCGGCGGGAGAAGGAAACGCTTCACGCCGCCCACGCCCCGTGGGTCAGCTTGCTCAGCTGGGCGAGAATGACGTCCATGGCCAGGTCGGGCGGCACGTCGTCCTCGCCGAAGGCGCCCTCGGCCAGGATCTGCTCGACGCGGGTGCGGGCGCGGCTGACGCGGCTCTTGATGGTGCCGGTGGCGACCCCGCAGATCTCGCCGACCTCCTCGTAGGAGAAGCCGCCGGCGCCCACCAAAATCAGCGACTCGCGCTGTTCGTCGGGCAGCAGGGCCAGCGCGCGGCGCAGTTCGTCCAGCTCCAGCCCGGCGTCCGGGGCGGAGGCTGCCACCAGGGTGCGCTCGGCCTGTTCGGGATCCAGCGCGCAGGAGCGCCAGGCGCGACGCCGGTCGGAATAGAACTGGTTTCTCAGGATCATGAAGGCCCAGGCCTTCAGGTTGGTCCCGGCCTCGAACCGCTCGCGCGCGTTCCAGGCCTTGAGCAGGGCGTCCTGGGCCAGGTCGTCGGCCTCGGCGCGATTGCGGCATAGAGTTCGGGCGAAGGCGCGGAGCTGAGGGATCAGCGCGGTGAGACCATCTCTGAAGGTCTCGTCAGAAGCAGGCAGGCTACGCATGCGACAAACATCCGGCTACAGCGGGGCGACTTCCCCTGACGCTTGATGAACGCGAAGCTGGCGAAAAAGCTCCACGGTAATTTCACAGGGACTTCCTTCCTTCTTCTCGCCACGGGAGAAGGACCCGCGTTCACGCGTTTATTGAGAGATGAGGATCACCCCGTTGGACCCGACACGCCGCAAGTGGTGGACCGCCGGCCTGTGGCTGGCCGCCGTGATCCTGCTCGCCCTGATCGCCTGGCGCCTGACCGAGGCGGGCCGCCTGCCGCGCGCCGTCGGCGAGCCGGCCGCCCTGGAAGAAAAGCTGGACCAGTTCGCCGCCGCCGACCCCTACATGCTGGCGCTGAAGCAGTACTATCCGGCCGACTACGCCGAGCTGCGCTCGGCCATGCTGACCGACCTGCGCGAGGGCCGCACGCTGAACGAGGTGCAGGCCCGCGCCATGGAGCGCGCCCGCGAACAGTCCGACCGCCGCGCCGCCTACGTGGCCGCCGCCCCGGTCGGGGACCTGACCGCCGTGATCGCCGCCGAGCGGGCCGTGGTGCGCCGCCTGCAGGCCGACAATCAGGAGCTGTGCGCCCAGTTCGGCATGAGCGGCCTGCCGACCGGCGCGCGCACCTCCAGCGAGGCCGCCGCCCTGCTGTCGCGCGCCGCCGAGGCCCGGGTGCGCGC
>NZ_JAAIVC010000247.1 GCF_010975005.1 Caulobacter sp. 17J65-9
GGGCGGCCTCGCGCGCGGTCGCGAAGGCGGGGCGCACCAGGGCGTGAGCCGGGCCCAGCAGCAGGCGCGTCTCCGCCCCGACCAGGCCGGCGTAGTCCTCCGCCCGCCGCGCCGGGCCCGGATCCAACAAGAGGCCGGCGTGCAGCGGCCGGTCGGCGAGGTCGTCGACCACCAGCGCCGGGCGGCCGCCCGCGATCTCGGCCTGGTGCTCGCGCTGCAGGCGGAAGTGGTCGAACACCACCGCGTCGAAGGCCGCGGCCTCGGCCGCCGTCACGAGCGCCTCGGGCGTGGTCGCGGCGGCCGCGACCCGCTCCATCCGGCTGTCGGCGAAGGCGTCCAGCACGGTCGCGACATCGGGCGCGGCCAGGAAGGCGCAGGTCGCGCCGCGGTCGGCCAGGGCCCCCGCCAGGGTCAGGGCGCGCATGACGTGGCCGCCGCCGACATCGGGGCCGGCGTCCACGACGAAGAGCACGCGCGGGCGGCTGAGGTCGGTCATGCCCACCGGTTACCCCGTTGAGGCGTAACGGCCAAGCGCGGGCGCCGAACCGAAATTTCTTGAGACGGCGAAGGTCGAGCGCCTGCGAGCGTGTCAGTAATTTTCCGGGCGTCGCCCCAATGGCAAAGCAGTACGGCTTCGCTGTTAAGACAACTGGCGCTGCTATACGGAGAGCGTTGCTGGTATCGGCCGCGCTTTACTGCCTCGTTTCCTGATAAGCGCGACCTATTTTCTGTACAGGTCGGAACAAGGCGGAAATTGGGCGGGTTGTGCGGACCGGAGGGGAGAACGAGCCCTCCAGTAGGCAATTTCGCGCTCCCTCGGAGAGAACAAATGCACAGCAAGGTTCTGTTGGGTTCGGTTTCCGCCGCTATTTTGGCCACTGCGGCCTTCCATGCGGCCCCCGCCTACGCACGTTGGAGCGAGCCGGACACCGTCACCAACTCCAACAACAACAACAGCCAGAACAACAGCCAGAACAACAGCCAAAACAACTCTCAGAACAACTCCCAGGACAAATCCGGACAGAACAACTCTTCTGCGACGGACAACAACAACGACAAGTCCACGGATTCGTCGACCAACGACTCCAACAACGGCAACGACGCCTCGTCGAACGACGACAATTCGACGAACACGTCGACCGACACGGCGACGGACAACTCGACGCACGACGACAATTCGGTCGACACCGACACGGATTCGTCGACCAACGATTCCAATAACGGCAACGACAGCTCGTCGAACGACGACAATTCGACGAACACGTCGACCGACACGGCGACCGACAACTCGACGCACGACGACAATTCGGTCGACACCGACACGGATTCGTCGACGAACGACTCCAACAACGGCAACGACAGCTCGTCGAACGACGACAACTCGACGAACACCAGCACCGATACGGCGACCGACAACTCGTCCCACGACGACAATTCGGTCGACACCGACACGGACTCGTCGACGAACGACTCCAACAACGGCAACGACAGCTCGTCGAACGACGATAATTCGACGAACACCTCGACCGACACCGCGACCGACAATTCGACCGACAGCTCGGACTCGAACAACGGTAACGACAGCTCGTCGAACGACGACAACTCGACGAACGACTCGAACAACACCGACAACTCGCACGCCGACGACAATTCGGTCGACACCGACACGGACTCGTCCACGAACGACTCCAACAACGGTAACGACAGCTCGTCGAACGACGACAACTCGACGAACACTGACACTGCTACCGATAGCTCGACCGACAATTCGGACTCGAACAACGGTAACGACAGCTCGTCGAATGACGACAATTCGACGAACGACTCGAACAACACCTCGACCGACACCGACTCGCACGACGACAATTCGGTGAACACGACCACCGACTCGTCCGACTCGAACAACGGCAATGACGCTTCGTCGAACGACGACAACTCGACGAACACCGACAATTCCGGTCAGGACAACTCGACCAACACCGACAACAACAACGACAAGTCGACTAACTCGAACGACGATAATTCTACCGAGGCGAATAACAACGACAACTCGACCGACAATTCGACCGAGGCCAACAACAACGATAATTCGACCGACAATTCGACCGAGGCGAACAACAACGACAACTCGATCCACGACTCGAACAACACTGACAGCTCGACCCACACCTTCGACCTGCGGGTCGCGGTGTCGGTCAACGAGCTGAACGGTGAAGTGAGCGGCAACTCGATCACGTCCGGTGGGACCGAGGACGCGGCGAACTTCTGGTCGGGCAATGTGAGCAACAACAACGGCGGCAGCTTCGCCGGCATCCAGACGATGAACCAGAACTCTGGCCAGCTCTCGCTGAACCAGGCGGGGACGTCGGTGTCGGCCAACTCGAACGTCTCGTTCGGGCCGGGCGGCTGATCGTCAGTCACGCGTACCGGGCCGGAGGCGTCAGCCTCCGGCCCTCTTTCGTGTCTGTGCGGGGGCGCCGCTCAGCTTTTCAGCGAGGGACGTGTGATGTGGGCGAAATATTGGCTGGCCGGGGCGTTGGTGGCCGCGGCCGGCGGAACGGCCCAGGCTCAGGCAGCGCCGCAGGCGGCCTTCTTGGCCCCGGCGGCCGTGACGTTGGTGGCGGAGCCGCCGGTCGGGTGGGTGGACCGGACCGCGGCCGACCTGCCGATCCTCGACATGCCGGCGGCGGATGCGCCGATCATCGACATGGCGTCGGCTGAGGCGATCGAGCCGAACCCGTTCGGGACGACGGTGGTGGGCGCGGCGGATCTGGCCGAGATGGCCGGCGGTCAGGCGGTGGTGATTGCGATCTCCAACCACGACCTGGACGCCATCAACCGCGACAACACCATCACGGCCGACACGGTGGGGTCGGGGAACGTGGAGCTGGGGGCCAACGCCTTCTCCGGCTTCAACGGCATCGGCAACTTCGTGATCAACACCGGCCACAACAACAACCTGCAGGGCAGTCTCAGCGTCAACGTCGTGCTGACGCAATAAGGGGGAGGGCGGGATGATCCAGTCGACGCGTCTCCTCCTCATGGCGGGCGCGGCGTTGCTTGCGGCCTCGGCGGGCCCTGCGTCCGCCGAGGTCCTGCTGTCCGGCCAGGCGGCCGGCGGCTCCTACGCCGTAAAGGTCGTGAGCTATCGCGACATTCCGTTCCGGACGGTCGTGCGCCAGCAGTACGATTTCAGCTGCGGGTCGGCCGCCCTGGCCACCCTGCTGCGCTACCACTACGGCATGGCCGTCGGCGAGACCGACACCTTCAAGGGCATGTGGGACAAGGGCGACCAGACCAAGATCCAGAAGGTCGGCTTCTCCCTGCTCGACATGAAGCGCTACCTCGAGAGCCACGGCTACCGCGCCGACGGCTTCCGCCTGCCGCTGTCGCAGCTGGAGCAGGTCGAGGCGCCGGGCATCGCCCTGATCGACCTGGGCAGCTATCGCCACTTCGTGGTGATCAAGGGCGTGCGCGGCGACAAGGTGCTGGTCGGCGACCCGGCGCACGGGCTGAAGACCTACAGCCGCGCCGACTTCGAGAAGATGTGGAACGGCGTGGTGTTCGCCATTCACAGCGGCGCGCCCGCGCCGGGCGAGTTCAACCGCGACGCCGAATGGAAGCCGTTCGCGCGGGCGCCGCTGAGCCAGCGTCTGGCCGACACCGACCTGGAGGCGATGACCCGCGACCTCTCGCCGATGTACCAGATCACCCTGATCCACGACATTTCGACCCCGGTGACGCCATGAGGGCGGCGCGCGCTCTGATGCTCGCCGGCGTGCTCGGCGGCGCGACCCTGGAGGCCGCTCCGGCCGGCGCCGCCCTGCCGCAGGCCGGGACCGCGCTGGACGGCGACCCGCTCGCTCCGGCCCCCGCCGACCTGATCGCGGCGGCCATGTTCCGCGGCGACCCGGCCCTGCTC
>NZ_JAAIVC010000248.1 GCF_010975005.1 Caulobacter sp. 17J65-9
GCGCCGGCGGCGCTCCAGCGGCCCTTCGGTCGCCTGCAGGGCCAGCAAGGCGTCGACGGAGCTGACGCCGCCCACGGCGCCGGCCTTGGCCGACGGCGCGCTCTCGCGGCTCTCGCCGGCCGAGCCGACGCTGAAACCGCCGCCCGCGCTGGTGCGCGACGGGCGCGACGCGCCCGCGGAAGAAGGTCCGCCCGTGCCGTTGATCTTCATGCGACGCAAAGCCCCCGAGAGACTCTCTGGATCCAGAGTGTTCCGCCCCTGCGTAACCCGTTTCTTAACGAGCAGGCAAATCTTGCCGCCCGGCGCGAGGCGCCGCCCAAACCCGACTCCAAACCCTTGCGAGACAAGCCTTTGCAGCCCGAGCCGGGTGGCACGGATATCGCATCTCCGTCCACAGCATTCATGCTTAACAGGCGCCGCGTCATGCTTCGCACCTTCGTCCGCACCGCTCTCGCCGCCCTGGCGCTGAGCCTGGCCTGCGCCCCGGCCCACGCCGGATCGCGCATCAAGGACATCGTCGACGTCGAGGGCGTGCGCGAAAACCAGCTGGTCGGCTACGGCATCGTCGTCGGTCTGAACGGCACCGGCGACAGCCTGCGCAATTCGCCCTTCACCAAGCAGAGCCTCGAGGCCATGCTGGAGCGGCTGGGGGTCAACACCCGCGACGCCAACCTGAACACCAAGAACGCCGCGGCCGTGATGGTCACCGCCGAACTGCCGGCCTTCGCCGCGGCCGGCTCGCGCATCGACGTGTCGGTCTCGGCCCTGGGCGACGCCAAGAGCCTGCTGGGCGGCACCCTGCTGGTCACGCCGCTGATGGGCGCCGACGGCCAGGCGTATGCGGTCGGCCAGGGCACGGTGCAGACCGGCTCGGTCTCGGCCTCGGGCGCCTCCGGCTCGTCGGTGACCAAGGGCGTGCCGACCGCCGGCCGCATCGCCTCGGGCGCCACGGTCGAGCGCGAGGTGCAGTTCGCGCTGGCCTCCCTGCCGGAGGTGCGGCTGACCCTGCGCAATCCGGACTTCACCACCGCCCGCCACATCGCCGACGCGGTCAACGCCCGCTTCCCGGGCTCGGCCGCCGCCCAGAACCCGACCATCGTCGCCCTGCGCGCGCCAGCCGGCGCCGACATGGTCGCCTTCCTCACCGCCGTCGAGCAGCTGAACGTCGAGGTCGACGCCCCGGCCAAGGTGGTGATCGACGAGGTCAACGGCGTGGTGGTGATGGGCGAGAACGTGCGCCTGTCCAAGGTCGCCATCGCCCAGGGCAACCTGACCATCTCGGTGCAGGAGACCCCGCAGATCAGCCAGCCGGCCCCCTTCTCCCAGGGCCAGACCGCCGTCGCGCCGCGCTCGGACGTCAGCGTCTCGGAGGAGACCGGCCGCCAGATGATGGTGATCCAGTCGGGCGCGTCGCTGTCGACCCTGGTGGACGGCCTGAACAAGCTGGGCGTCACGCCCCGCGACATGATCTCCATCCTGCAGGCGGTGAAGGCCGCCGGCGCGCTGCAAGCCGACATCGAGGTGATGTGATGAGCAGCCTCTCCGCCTCGTCCCTTCCGCTGGACGTGCTGCAGGGCGTGCGCGGCGCGACGGCGTCGAAGACCGCCGTCCCCGCCGACGTCCGCAAGGCCGCCGAGGACTTCGAGGCGACCTTCCTGTCGGCCCTGCTGCAGCCGGTGTTCTCCAGCCTGGAGACCGACGGCCCGTTCGGCGGCGGCCAGGGCGAGGCGGCGTTCAAGTCGTTTCTGGTCGACGCCATGGCCAAGCAGACGGTGAAGGCCGGCGGGGTGGGCCTGGCCGACTCCGTCACCCGCGACCTCCTCAAGCTCCAGGGATTGGACCAGTGACCCTCGCCGCCATCGACGCCGCCGACCGCGTGCAACAGCTTATCGCCCTCACCGAGCAGCTGACCGGCCGCCTGGCCGAGGAAGCCGCCCTGTTCGAGGCGCGCCGTCCTCAGGACGCCGCCGCGGGCCTGGAAGAGACCGGCCGGCTGGCCAACCTGTACCGGCACGAGTCGATGCGGGTGAAGGCCAATCCCGACCTGGTCGCCGGCGCGCCCAAGGCGCTGCGTCTTCAACTGGTCGAGGTCACCCGCGCGTTCGAGACCATGCTGGAGCGCCACTCGCACGCCCTGGCCGCCGCCAAGGCCATCACCGAAGGCCTGGTGCAGACGGTCGCGCGCGAGGTCGCCTCGGCCCGGGCGGCCGGGACCGGCTATGGCCCCGGCGCCCGCGCGACGGTCGGCGACAGCCGCGCGGTGGCGCTGAACAAGCAGGCCTGAGGCCGGCTCACAGCCGCGCGTCTTCCCAGACCACGGTGCGGCGATAGAGGTGCCAGGTGGCGTGGCCCAGCACCGGGACCACCACCGCCAGACCGACGAACAGCGGCAGCGAGCCCAAGGCCAGCGCCACCAGGATGATCAGGCCCCAGACCGCCATCGGTCCGGGGTTGGCGCGCATCACCCGCAGCGAGGTCTCGACGGCCACGAACGGGCCGACGTGCCGGTCGATCAGCACCGGGAAGGCCACGACGGTGAGGCTGAGCACCACCACGGCGAACAGCAGGCCCACGGCGTTGCCCAGCACCACCAGGCGCCAGCCCTCGGGCGTCGTGAACAGCC
Organism: Caulobacter sp. 17J65-9; assembly: GCF_010975005.1. Classification (GTDB taxonomy): domain Bacteria; phylum Pseudomonadota; class Alphaproteobacteria; order Caulobacterales; family Caulobacteraceae; genus 17J80-11. Next base: position 2,624 of record NZ_JAAIVC010000248.1, read on the forward strand.
GGCCCAGGAAGTCCATGTGGGTGACCGGCGCCGCACCGAAGGTGGCGGCGTAGACCGACGCGGCCGCGCCCACCCACAGCACGAAGATTCCGAGCAGCACCGCGCCCAGGCCGAAGATCGCGCCGACCGAGGACGAGCCGAACACGTCGAACACGTTGCGCCAGGACACCGGCAGGCCGTGCTCGCGCCGGCGGCTGAGCTCGCAGAAGCCCACGGTCAGGAACGGCCCGACCAGACCCAAGCCCGCGACCAGCGGATAGAGCATGGGCAAAAGCTTCGCGCCGAAAGCGACGCGGGCGGCGATCAGGCCGATCACCGCGTAGATGGCGCCCAGCAGCAGCAGCTGGGTCGGCGCGGCCTTGAAGTCCCGCCAGCCGGCGGTCAGCACCCCGCGCAGGTCCTTTACGGAAATCCGGCGCACCTCCGGTCGCGGCCAGTGCGCCTCGATATCGGCCGACGTCAGTCCGTGGGTCATGGCGGCGTTTCCTGCCGGCCGCCCGTGGGCGGCGCATTGCGAACAGCCCGCAAAGGCAACGTCCCAGCGGCGCGAAGGATGCGCGCGCGGCGCTCACCCGCGCGCGAGCGCGATCTCCCGTTGCACCCCGATCGCCTCCAGGAAATCCGGATCGTGGCTGACCACCAGCAGCGCCCCGTCATAGGCCGCCAGCGCGCGCTCCACCGCCTGCACGGAATCGAGGTCGAGGTGGTTGGTCGGCTCGTCCAGCATCAGCAGCTGCGGCGGCTGATCGCCACCTAGCGCGCAGGCCAGGGCCGCGCGCAGGCGCTCGCCGCCGCTCAGCGTCTCAGGCGTGCGCAGGCCGGCCTCGGCCCGGAACAGGAAGCGGGCCAGGGCCGCGCGGGCCTGGTTGTCGGTCCCGCCCGGGTTCAGGCGGCGGAAGTTCTCGACAAGGGTCAGGCCGGGCGTCAGGGCGTCGCCATGCTGGTCCAGCAGCGCCGCCGAAACCGGGCGCTGCACGCGGCCCTCGGTCGGCGCCAGCGCGCCGCAGGCGAGCTTCAGCAGGGTGGTCTTGCCCGCCCCGTTCGGGCCGGTCACCGCCACGCGCTCGGGCCCGTTGAGCGCGAACGACAACGGCGACAGCACGCGTCGTTCGCCGTTGCTCCAGCCGGCGTGGTCGAAGCTGAGCACCGCGCGCCCGGCCGGCAGGCCGGTCGACGGCAGGTCGAAGCCCAGCAGGCGCACCTGCTCGACCCGCTCGCGGGCGGCCTCCAGCCCCTCGGCGGCCTGGTCG
>NZ_JAAIVC010000249.1 GCF_010975005.1 Caulobacter sp. 17J65-9
GCCGGGGGCGCGGCGAGTGGCGGCGCGGCGGCGCGCCGGTCCTGTCCGGGCCGTCGGAAGGGGCGCGCCGGGCGGCCGGGGCCCTGTCCCAGACCATCGACATCATGGCCGCCGCCGTGGCCCAGGGCGCGATCGACGATCCCGCCCGTCTGGACGAGCGGCTGGAGGAGATCGAGGCCTGCGGTTTCGGCGATCCGGCGCTGGACGGATTGGCGAAAGAAATCATCCGACTGCGGCTGCAGGCCGACACCCTTGACAGGGATGCTCTTACTCGCCATTTGGCCAAATCGGGACTCGGTGCGTTGTTACGCGAGGTCGAAAGGGCGGCCCTGAAATCGGGCGCGCCGTTCCTGGCCCCGGAAAAGACGCTCGCCGACGCGCGAGGCCTGTGGTCGCAAGCGTTCGACGCTCTTTCGCGGTTGTCTGCGTTGGAGCGCGCTTTGGCGTCTGGGAAAACGGAGGACCTGTACGGTTCTGATCCCGAGGCGTTCAAGCGTTTGAAAGCCGAACGCGACGCGCTCAGGCGGGCGATCAAGACGGGAACGATTTGGGCGGACGACGGGTCGTAACCCGACGCGGCGCCGATTTTGGATTTGGTGTTTGCCGAACCCCGGGGGGCGGGTCGGCCGGAGACGCGAATGACCAATCAGGTGGAAACGCAAGAGGCCGAAGTTTCGTCTGACGGGCCTCTGCTGGACCTGACCGACGCTGGGGTCAAGAAGTTCATCAAGCAGGCCAAGGCCCGCGGCTACGTCACGATGGACGAGCTGAACAAGGTCCTGCCGTCCGAAGAGTTCAGCTCCGAGCAGATCGAGGACACCCTCGCCATGCTCTCGGAGATGGGCATCAACGTGATCGAGGCCGAGGAGGCCGCCGAAGAAGGCGGCGAGGTGGCGGTTCGCGAAGAAACCGCCGTCGTGTCCGAGGCCGAGTCCAAGCCGACCTACGACCGCACCGACGACCCCGTGCGCATGTACCTGCGCGAGATGGGCTCGGTGGAGCTGCTGTCGCGCGAGGGCGAAATCGCCATCGCCAAGCGCATCGAGGCCGGCCGCGACACCATGATCCGCGGTCTGTGCGAGAGCGCGCTGACCTTCGAAGCCATCATGGTCTGGCGCGACGAACTCGCCGCCGGCCGCATCCTGCTGCGCGAGATCATCGACCTCGAAGGCACCTACGGCGGCCAGGGCGGCCCGCCGACCGGCGAGGAAGGCGAAGAGGAAGAAGTCGAGGCCGAAGCGGCTCCGGCCGAAGCTCCGGCCGAGCCGGAAGGCGAGGGCGAAGAGGACTTCGACGACGGCGCCGGCCCGACCGTCTCGGCCATGGAAGCCGAGCTGCGCGAAGGCGTGATGGCGACGCTCGACCTGATCGCCGCCGACTTCGAAGGCTTCCGCAAGCTGCAGGAAAAGCTGGTCTCGGCCCGCCTGCGCGGCGAGGACCTGTCGGCCGCCGACCGCAAGGCCTACGAAGCGGCCAACGCGGCCATCTCCGGCCGCCTGAAGACGGTGAAGCTGAACAACGCCCGTATCGAGGCGCTGGTCGAGCAGCTCTACGCCATCAACCGCAAGCTCATGCAGCTGGAAGGCCGCCTGCTGCGCTTGGCCGACAGCTACGGCATCTCGCGCACGGAATTCCTGAAGGCCTACTTCGGCTCGGAACTGGATCCGACCTGGGCCACGCGCGTCCGCGACATGGGCGTGCGCTGGACCAAGTTCGCCGACAACGAAGCCGGCCAGATCTCCGACATCCGCGGCGACGTCGCCACCCTCGCGACCGACGCGGGCGTGCCGATCGACGACTACCGCCGCATCGTCCAGACGGTGCAGAAGGGCGAGCGCGAGGCCCGTCAGGCCAAGAAGGAAATGGTCGAGGCCAACCTGCGCCTCGTGATCTCCATCGCCAAGAAGTACACCAACCGCGGCCTGCAGTTCCTGGACCTGATCCAGGAGGGCAACATCGGCCTGATGAAGGCGGTCGACAAGTTCGAGTACCGCCGCGGCTACAAGTTCTCGACCTACGCCACCTGGTGGATCCGTCAGGCGATCACCCGCTCGATCGCCGACCAGGCCCGCACCATCCGTATCCCGGTGCACATGATCGAGACGATCAACAAGATCGTCCGCACCTCGCGCCAGATGCTGCACGAGATCGGCCGCGAGCCGACCCCGGAAGAGCTGGCCGAGAAGCTGGCCATGCCGCTGGAGAAGGTGCGCAAGGTCCTGAAGATCGCCAAGGAGCCGATCTCGCTCGAGACCCCGATCGGCGACGAAGAGGACAGCCACCTCGGCGACTTCATCGAGGACAAGAACGCGGTCCTGCCGATCGACGCGGCCATCCAGTCGAACCTGCGCGAGACCACCACCCGCGTGCTGGCGTCGCTGACGCCGCGCGAGGAGCGGGTGCTGCGCATGCGCTTCGGCATCGGCATGAACACCGACCACACCCTCGAGGAAGTCGGCCAGCAGTTCTCGGTCACCCGCGAACGCATCCGTCAGATCGAGGCCAAGGCGCTCCGCAAACTGAAGCACCCGTCGCGGTCGCGGAAGCTGCGCAGCTTCCTGGACAGCTGATCGGTCCTTCGGGACTGACGAATTGAAGAGGCGCCGGTCGAGAGGCCGGCGCCTTTTTCATTGCGCGAGGGGCAGGGTCGCTTCGAAGCGGGCGCCGCTCGCAGACGCGACCAACTCCAGCCGTCCGTGACTGGCGGCCAGCAGGGAGCGGGCGACAGCCAGGCCCATGCCGGTGCCGCCCTCGGCCCGGCGGCTGGTGAAGAACGGCTCGAACAGGCGCGCCCGGTCGGCCTCGGGGACGCCGGGGCCGTCGTCGGCGACGGCCAGCACCAGGGCGTCGGGCGTGGCGCTGGCGGTGATCGTCGCGCGACGGGCGCCCGCCTGGCGGCTGTTTTCCAGCAGGGCCGTCAGAACCGCCTCGAGGGTGGCTTCCGGCACGGCGACCCGCGCGACCGGTTCGGTCAGCTCGACGGCCACGGCGAATCCGCCGACGGCCAAGGCGTCCGCTGCGCGGCGCACAGGCGGGGCCGGATCGACCGACACGCCCGCTTCTGGCCGGGCCATGTCGGCGCGGGCCAGGTCCAGCAGGCGGCCGACCAGTTGCGACAACCGCGCGGCGTCGGCCGAGATGGCCGACAGGAAGCGGCGCCGCTCGGCCTCGCTCATGTCGCCGTGGTGGTCTTCGAGGAGCTCGGTGGCGCCGCGGATGCCGGCCAGCGGGGTCTTGAACTCGTGGCTGACGGCGGCGGCGAAGTCGCGCAGGTAGCGCGAGCGCCGGGCGATCGCCTCGCCCATGACGGCGAAGTCCTCGTAGAGGGTGCGGATCTCGACCGCGGCGGTCTGTGGCGTGGGCGGGATGGCGCCGTGGCCGTGGGCGACCTCGCGGGCGGCCGCGCTCAGGGCCTCGATCGGCCGGGTGATCCCGCGCGAGACCAGGCCCGACAGCACCACCAGCAGGCCGAAGATGGCGCCCACGCCCAGCATGATCTTGCCGCGGTCCTGGTAGATCCCGCGGAACAGGGCGCGCGGCGAGCGCGACAGCAAAAGCGCGCCCACCACCTGGTCGCCGACCCGCACCGGGCGGGCGTGGTGGATGCGCAGGGCAGAGGCGCGGCTAAGCCACTCGAAGGAATAGCGCGGCCGGTAGGCCCCGTTGCGGCGCAGGACGGTCTCGGGCGAGCCGGCCAGGGCCGCGCGCACCTCCGGCAGGCCGGCGTAGTCGCCGCCGACTTCAGGACCCAGCACCACGCGGCCCGACCGGTCGACCAGCACGATCGAGGCCAGGGTGGTGCGGCTGGTGGCGCGGACCAGCGGGGCCAGCGCGGCGGCGGTCGTGAGCGCGTCGGCCTGCGCCGGGGC
>NZ_JAAIVC010000024.1 GCF_010975005.1 Caulobacter sp. 17J65-9
GCAGCATCGCCGCCGTGCGCCGGCGCGAAGGGTGCGTTCCCGGCTCGACGTGGGTCGCGCCGCCGCCCAGCAGCAGGGCGCGGCCGAACTCGAGGCGCAGGCCGAGCAGGCGCAGGCGCAGCCAGGGCGCGCCGGCGCCGACCACCACCTTGGTCACCGTCAGGCCGGCCAGCCGCGCCGCCAGGGCGTGGCCCAGTTCGTGAGCGAGGGTCGAGACCGGCGCGGACAGCAGGGCGCAGGCGAAGAAGGCCGCGGCTTGAGCGATCATCGCGGCCGCGCCGCTTTCCGACAGTAGCGTCAAATCTTGCCTGAGCCCGCGCCGACGTTCGCCTTAAGCTAGGGCGAGGCGGACGCGTTCGCGCTCGGGCAAATCGGCGCGGTCTCGCGCGCTAGGCGCAGACCGCCCGTTCCACCGTGCGGTAGCCGCTTTCAGTTCTGAAGGTTTCCAGCCGGGTGGTGCAGCGGTCGGACGCCGCCTTGAACCCGACCTGAAAGACGAGGACGGCCAGCACCGCCATGATGAGAGCCATAGCCGCATAGGCGAGTGGATTCGTCCCGAAATCCCCCCCCGCAGACACACGCGCGGTCGTCACTTGTCAGCCTCCCCAGTCCTGGCGCCCTCCGAAGAAGGCGTCTCCCCCAAGGCCGAGATTACTGTGCCAACTTTGCCGCACGTCAAGCGGAAATGTTAAGTTTGCGTTAACCTTTTGCGACGTCGCGCGTCAGGGGCGTCCCCCGAAACACCCTTGAAACCCTTATGAAAAAGGGCGGAGCCCGTCGGCTCCGCCCTTATTTCGCCTTGATTCCGGATGGCCGCGGCGTGCGCGCCCGCGACTCACTTGGCGGCGTCCTTCATGGCCTGACCGGCGGCCTCGAGGTCGCGGCCGACGCCCTGGACGGTGTTGCAGGCGGAGAGCAGCAGACCGGCGCCGACGACGGCGAGCAGCAGAACCTTGCGCATGGAAACGTCCCCTTCGCGTGGCCCGGGCGGGGCCGGGCGATGGCTCTATGCATAGGGCGGTCGCGAGCTTGGCGGCAAGGGCCGGCGGTGTCGCGGCCTGGTGAACGCAAGCGTAACCATGACCCGGGCGCCGGGGTCTGCTACGCGGAGCGCAGTTCAGCGAACCACGAAAGACAACGCATGCTCGATCGACGTCAGCTCCTGGTGTCCGCGTCCGCGGCCTCGGCCGCGTGCGCCCTGCCGGCCGCCTCCGCCTTCGCGCGGACCGACGCGCTCACGCAGATGCTCGACGACACCGTCGTGCGCGCCCTGAACGACTCGCCGCAGCTGATGACCCTGACGGGCCTGGACACCGGCGCGAACGCCGCCGCGCGCGGCCGCCTGGACGACCGCTCGCCGGTCGGGCTGGAGCGCAGCCGCGCCCTGTTCGCCGACCTGGCCAAGGGCCTGGCCCGCTACGACCCGAAGACGCTCACCGGGGCGGACTGGGTGAACCACCAGTCGGCCGCCTACCTGGCCGACACCACCCTGCAGAGCTTCAGCTTCCCGTTCGGCGACCCGAACGTCGGGGTGGCCTCGCCCTACATCGTCTCGCAGCTGTCGGGCGCCTACCGCAGCGTGCCGTCCTTCCTGGCCACCCAGCACCCGATCGGCTCGGCCGCCGACGCCGAGGCCTATCTGTCGCGCCTGTCGGCCTTCGCGGTCCTGCTGGACCAGGAGACCGCGCGGGTGAAGGCGGACTTCGCCAAGGGGGCCGTGCCGCCGGACTTCGTGCTGAAGACCACGCTGTCCCAGTTCGCGGCCATGACCGGGGGACCGGCCGCGCAGTCGGAGCTGGTCACGGCGCTCACCCGCCGCACGAGCGCCAAGCAGATCCCGGGCGACTGGGAGAAGCGCGCGGCGGCCATCGTCGAGAAGGAGGTCCACCCGGCGCTCAAACGCCAGGCCGACCTGCTGTCGTCCGCCCTGCCGCGCTCGACGTCCGACGCGGGCGTGTGGCGCCTGCCGGACGGGGAGGCCTACTACCGCTTCGCCGTGCGCACGGCGACGACCACCGACCTGTCGGGCGAGGAGATCCACCGGCTGGGGCTGGAGCTGGTCGCCGACCTGACCGCCAAGGCCGACGCCATCCTGCGCGCGCGCGGGCTGACCCAGGGGACGGTCGCTCAGCGGATCGCCGCCCTGCGTCGCGATCCGGCCCAGCTGTATTCGAACGACGACGCGGGCCGCGCCGCCCTGATCGCCGACCTCCAACGCATGACCGGCGCCATGCAGGCCAGGCTGCCGAAGTGGTTCGGCCAGCTGCCGAAGGCGTCGGTGGACGTCGCGCGCATGCCCGCCTCGATCGAGGCCGGCGCGTCGGGGGCGACCTACCAGCCGCCGAGCCTGGACGGCTCCCGCCCGGGCCTGTTCTCGATCAACCTGCGCAATCTGAGCGAATGGCCGCGCTTCGACCTGCCGACGCTGGTCTATCACGAGGCCATTCCGGGCCATCACCTGCAGAACGCCCTGATGATCGAGGCCGCCGGCCTGCCGATGCTGCGGCGCATGCCGCTGTTCTCGGGCTATTCCGAGGGCTGGGCGCTGTACGCCGAGCAGCTGGCCGACGAGATGGGCGTCTACGCCGACGATCCGCTGGGCCGGCTGGGCTACCACGCCTCCATGCTGTTCCGCGCGGCGCGCCTGGTCGTGGACTCCGGCATCCACCACAAGCGCTGGAGCCGCGCCCAGGCTGTCGCCTACATGTCCGAGACCCTGGGCGACGCCGAGACCTCCACCGCCCGCGAGGTCGAGCGCTACTGCGTGCAGCCCGGCCAGGCGTCCAGCTACATGCTGGGCTGGCGGGTCTGGACGGAGGCGCGCACGCGCGCCCAGGCGCGGCTGGGTTCGCGCTTCGACATCCGCACCTTCCACGACAAGGGGCTTCTGGCCGGCAGCATGCCGCTGGACGTGCTGGCGCGGGTGATCGACGACTGGGCGTAGGGCGCGACAGTCGATCCTCTGGGGGCGTCGCTCGACAAGCGCGGCGATTGCTCCCAGAAATCGACGTTCTTCTCGCCGGGGTGGCCATGGAATTGATTTCGCCCTTGCCGCGTGACGAGTGCGTCCGCCGGCTGGAGTCGGTCGTCGACCCTTCATTGCTACTGTTCGGGTCGAAGCCGCTTCGGGGAGGCGTGTCCGCCGGCGGGTTCCACGTCAGCAAGCGCACCTGGTACCGAAACGATTTCAAGACCTGGATGTCCGGCTCTTTCGAGAGCCACGGGGCTGGAACCCGTGTCCGCTGCCGTTTCGGCATGCATCCGCTCACCCTGGTGTTCTTCGCGATCTGGTTCGGCGCCGTGGGGCTGATGGGGTGGCCTCTGATTGCCGCCGGCGCCGGCGCCGCTATCGAAAATCCGAGCCTGATCTTCGAGCCGACGTTCTGGATCATGGCGATCCCGCTCGGGATGGTGGTGTTCGGCGCCGCCATTGTGGGGTTCGGCCGTCTGCTCGCGACCGGCGAGCAGGGCTATCTGGAAGCGATCGTCCGGCGGACGCTCGAAGCCGCCTAGCGGGGGGCTCGTCTAACGCAAAGAAAAACCCCCGGGCCTCGCGGCCCGGGGGTTCTTTGTTTCCAGCGATGGCCGGAGACGTGGACTGATTAGAAGTCCATGTCGCCCATGCCGCCGCCCATGCCGCCCGGCATGCCGCCGGCGGACGCGCCGCCCTTCTTCGGGGCGTCGGCCACGGCGGCTTCCGTGGTGATCAGCAGGCCGGCCACCGAAGCGGCGTCCTGCAGGGCGGTGCGAACCACCTTGGCCGGGTCGATCACGCCGGCCTGGACCAGGTCGACGTACTGCTCGGTCTGGGCGTTGAAGCCGAAGGTCGCCGAGTTGTTCTCGAGGATCTTGCCGACCACGATCGAGCCTTCCACGCCGGCGTTTTCCGAGATCTGACGGATCGGAGCCTGCAGGGCGCGGCGGACGATGGCGATGCCGGCGGTCTGGTCGTCGTTGTCGCCGGTCAGGGCGTCGAGCGACTTGGAGGCCTTCAGCAGGGCGACGCCGCCGCCCGGGACGATGCCTTCCTCAACCGCGGCGCGGGTGGCGTTCAGGGCGTCGTCGACGCGGTCCTTACGCTCCTTCACCTCGACTTCGGTGGCGCCGCCGACGCGGATCACCGCGACGCCGCCGGCCAGCTTGGCCAGACGCTCTTGCAGCTTCTCGCGGTCGTAGTCCGAGGTGGTGTCCTCGATCTGGCGCTTGATCTGGGCGATGCGGCCTTCGATGCCGCTACGCTCGCCGGCGCCGTCCACGACGGTGGTGTCTTCCTTGGTGATGGTGACCTTCTTGGCGCGGCCGAGCATGTCGAGGGTGACGTTCTCGAGCTTGATGCCCAGGTCTTCCGAGATCACCTGACCGCCGGTCAGGATGGCGATGTCTTCCAGCATGGCCTTGCGGCGGTCGCCGAAGCCCGGAGCCTTGACGGCGGCGACGCGCAGGCCGCCGCGCAGCTTGTTGACCACCAGGGTGGCCAGGGCTTCGCCTTCGATGTCCTCGGCGATGATCAGCAGCGGACGGCCCGACTGAACGACGGCTTCCAGCACCGGCAGCATGGCCTGCAGCGAGGAGAGCTTCTTCTCGTAGAGCAGGATCAGCGGCTCTTCGAGGACGGCCTCCATCTTGTCGGCGTTGGTGATGAAGTACGGCGACAGGTAGCCGCGGTCGAACTGCATGCCTTCGACGACTTCGAGTTCGGTCTCCAGCGACTTGGCCTCTTCGACCGTGATGACGCCTTCGTTGCCGACCTTTTCCATGGCGCGGGCGATCATGTCGCCGATCTCGCGCTCGCCGTTGGCCGAGATGGTGCCGACCTGGGCGATCTCGTCGTTGGTGGTGACCTTCTTGGCCTTCGCCTTGATGTCGGCGACCACGGCCTGGACGGCCTTGTCGACGCCGCGCTTCAGGTCCATCGGGTTCATGCCGGCGGCGACCGACTTCATGCCTTCGACCACGATGGCCTGGGCCAGCACGGTGGCGGTGGTGGTGCCGTCACCCGCGGTGTCGTTGGTCTTCGACGCCACTTCGCGGATCATCTGGGCGCCCATGTTCTCGAAGCGGTCTTCGAGTTCGATCTCCTTGGCGACCGAGACGCCGTCCTTGGTCGAGCGCGGGGCGCCGAAGGACTTTTCGAGCACGACGTTGCGGCCCTTCGGGCCGAGCGTGACCTTCACCGCGTTGGCGAGGATGTTGACCCCGCGCAGCATTTTTTCGCGCGCGTCGGTCGAGAATTGGACTTGCTTGGCGGCCATTTGCAGCAGCTCTTTCCAGTCAGATGTTTCGATTGCGAAGGCCGACGTCCGCCGCGGGGGGCCGGACGAGGCCTTCGTAGATGATCGCGGGCGGCCTCAGCCTTGCGGCGAGGCCAGTCCGGATCAGGCGGCCTTGGCGGCGGCGTCGCGATCGACCACGCCCAGGATGTCGGACTCCTTCATGATCAGGAGGTCCTTGCCGTCGATACGCACTTCCGTGCCCGACCACTTGCCGAACAGGATGCGGTCGCCGGCCTTCACGTCCAGCTCGACGCGCTTGCCGGCTTCGTCGCGGGCGCCCGGGCCGACGGCCAGGACTTCGCCTTCCTGCGGCTTTTCCTTCGCGGTGTCGGGGATGATGATCCCGCCCTTGGTCTTCTCTTCCTCTTCCACGCGCTTCACGAGCACGCGGTCGCCGAGCGGACGAAACTTCATCTGCCTCATCTCCGTATGGATCAAAGTCCCCCAGAGGCGCCCGCGATTAGCAGTCGCGTCCCCTGAGTGCTAACGCGCCGGGGACGTAAGGAGGCGGCCAAAACGAGTCAAGGGCGGCCGAGCCGGAAACAGCCGGGCTTTTTTCCGGGGCCGCGCCCAGCCTATATGGGAGTTAGCTTTTCCGAGGGGAGCCTAAAGTGTCGGGTCTGGAGATCGCGCTCGTGCTGGGCGGGCTGGCGGCGTTCGCCGGCGCGGCCGTGGGCATGTTGGCGCTGGGCGGCTGGGACGCCGCCGACCTCGGCTTCTCGCCGCCGTCCGGCCAGCGGCTGACGATCGGCGCTTATCTGTTGGCCTCGCACGCGGTGACCGCGGCGACGCTGTGGCAGGCTCCCAAGATCGGATCCTGCCTGGCGGCTTCGCTGGGAGCGGGCTGGCTGGGGGCCGCGGCCGCCGGTCTGATCGCGCTGGCGGCGGCGCCCGCCAATCCCGCCAAACGGGCGCGCGCGGCGGCCTTCCGGGTGGCGATGGGCCTGGCCCTGCTGGCCCCGCTGTGGGCCTACGTGCAGCTGATCCGGGCGGCGACGGCCGGGATCATCTGACCCTCAGCCTGATCCTCAGCCCTGCCGCTTGGGCGTGAAGACCAGGCTGACCCGCAGGCCGCCGTCCGGTCCCGCGCCGACCTCCAGGTCGGCCGAGAGATCGGCGGCCATGGCCCGCACCACCTTCATGCCCAGCCCGGAGCCGGCCGGCTTGGCGCCGGGGGCCATGCCCACGCCGTCGTCCTCGACGCAGACCTCCAGGCGCGGCCCGTGCGGTTCGAGCCGGACCCGGATCTCGCCGGGCCGGCCGTCGGGATAGGCGTACTTCGCGGCGTTGGTGACCAGCTCAGCCACCGCCACGCCGACGCCCACCGCCATGTCGGCGTCGACCAGCACTTCGCGCTCGCCGCGGAACTGCAGGCGCGGGCCCGCCCCCTCCAGCGACTCGGCCAGCTCGACCACCAGGTGCTGGAGGTAGGCCTTCAGATCGACGTGCCCGGCCCCGTCGTCGCCGTAGAGGCGCTGGTGCACCCGCCCGACGGCCAGGATGCGGGCGCGGGTGTCCTGCAGGGCGGCGCGCGCGCCGGGGTCCTTCACCGCCTCGGCCTGCAGGGCGACCAGCGAGCTGACCAGCTGCAGGCTGTTGGCCACCCGGTGATTGACCTCGCGCAGCAGGAACTCCGCCTTGCTCTTGGCGCGCAGCGCCTCCGTCTCGGCGGCCTGGGCGCGGGCCAGGCCGTTGGCCTGGGCGCGGGCGGCGGCGGCCGAGGTGGCGGTCAGGGCGAAGCCGGCCAGCAGGATCGGCAGGGCGGTGCGCCACCAGGGCGGGGCGGGGAAGCCCTCGTTGGCGCGCAGCTGCATGACCCAGGTGCGCCCGGCCACGTCGAGGCGGCGCTCGACGCGGAAACGGCTGGGCCGGCGGCTCTCGACCGTCGGCGAGGAGAACAGCAGGCCCGCTTCGCCGCCGGCCGCGTCGAAAACCTCGACGTCGACCTGGTCGAGCAGGCCGGTGCCCGCGAACACCTGGCGGAACAGGTCGTGCGCGCGGAACGGGGAATAGACCCAGCCGATCAGGTCGGCGCGGCGGTCGGCCACCGTCTCCGGCGTGCTGCCGCGTATGTAGACCGGCGTGTAGATCAGGAAGCCCGGCTGCTTTTCGTGGTCGAGTTCCTGCACCAGCACGACCCGGCCCGAGGCGGCCGGCACGCCCAGGTCGCGGGCGCGATCCATCGCCTCGCGCCGGATCGGCTCCGACATCATGTCGAAGCCCAGGGCCGCGCGGTTGCGGCGGTCCTTCGGCAGCAGATAGATGATCGCGCTTTCGGGGGCGGGGCCCGGCCAGGGGGTCACGCCGGCCGGCAGGGCGGACAGCATGCGCCCCGGGTGGCGCGGCGCGCGCCGGTCGATGCGCGCGGTGTAGCCCAGCCCCTGAACGCCGGGATAGCGGCGCTCCAGCTCGAGCTGGGCGGCGTAGCGCGCGAACTCGGCTTCGGTCACCTCGTCGCTGGCCGAGAACAGGCCCGAGGCGCCGTTCAGCAGGGCGACGTAGGTGTCCAGCCGGTTCTGGGTGTTCAGCACGGTCTGGTCGGCGAGGCGGGCGAAGCGCTCGTGGGTGCGCTGCTCGACCAGGTTCTGCGACCAGGCGGCGATGACGAGCGTCAGCATCGCGCCGACGATCGCGACCACGTCGGGCCTCACCACCAATCGCCGCAGGGTCCCCGCCGCTTTCAGCACATCCTCCCGAGCTCGCCGAGGCGAATAAGCGACGCGCATCTACAGCAGTTGCCGATGATCGGGAAAAACGGCGCTCTGTCGAGGGCGGGCGCCCCTCGGCGCGTCGTCCAGGCGATTTTTCCGCCCTGATTTTTGCGGACCTGCGGCGCCCTCGCGCCTGTCCTGAAAGGACAAGCTCGTGTCGCGCTTTGCGAAGCGGGCCGGGACGGGCCTGCTAGCTTCGGCGCCGATGGCGAAGACGAGGAGAGCCGCGCTGATGGAGACCACCGTCCTGATCGTTCCGGGGCTGCGCGACCACGTGGCCGAGCACTGGCAGACCCTGCTGGCCGCGGAGCTTCCGCGCGTGCGCACCGTGCCGCCGCTGGAGCACGACCGGCTGAGCTGCGCGGCCAGGGTCGAGGCGCTGGACCAGGCGCTGTCGCAGATCGAGGGGCCGGTGGTCCTGGTCGCCCACAGCGCCGGCGTGATGATGGTGGCGCACTGGGCGCAGCGCGGCCGGCGCGCCATCAAGGGCGCGCTGCTGGCCGCTCCGGCCGACGTCGAGACGCCGTTCCCGGCCCCCTATCCGACCACGGAGGAACTGCGCGCCCACGGCTGGCTGCCGATCCCGCGCGCGCGCCTGCCGTTCCCGAGCATCCTCGCCGCCAGCGAGAACGATCCGCTGGCCGGTTTCGACCGGGCGGCCGGGCTGGCGCGCGACTGGGGCAGCCGGCTGGTGAACATCGGCGCGGCCGGCCACCTGAACCCGGCGTCGGGCTTCGGGCCGTGGCCGCAGGCGAAGGCCTTCATCGACGAGCTCGACCGGGAGCTCGCCGACCAGGCCGGCTGAACCGGCGGGGCGCTTACTTGCGCCCGCCGGCGTGGCCGGTGATCAGCCAGAGCAGGAAGGGCTGCGTGCCGCCGAACGGCGGGTGGAACAGCTCGATCGGGAACAGCCGGTGCTGGTCGTAGACCGACCGCGCGTGGGACAGCTCCCGGAAGCCTTCGGCGCCGTGATAGTTGCCCATGCCCGACGTGCCGGTCCCGCCGAACGGCAGGTCGTGCTGGGCCACCTGCCAGCCCCAGTCGTTGAAGGCGACGCCGCCCGAGTGGGTGCGCTTCAGCAGGGTGTCGCGCTCGGCCGCGTCGTAGCCGAAGTAATAGAGCGCCAGCGGGCGGGTGCCGGCGTTGACGCGCGCCACCACGGCCTCGAACGCGGTGTAGGTGAACACCGGCAGGATGGGGCCGAAGATCTCTTCCTGGGCCAGGCGCATGTCGTCGGTGACGCCGAGCACGACCTGCAGGGCCATGCGCCGCCCGTCGACCGCCGTCGCGGAGGTCAGGACCCGGGCGCCCTTGGCGCGGGCGTCCTCGACCAGGGCCTGCTGGCGCTCGAAGGCGCCGGGGTGGATCAGGGCGGTGGTGCCGCCGCTGGCGAACTTGTCGAACGCCTTCAGCGCCTGCTCGGCGAAGGCCTCGGCCTGCTCCTCCGGGACCAGGGCGTAGTCGGGGGCCACGCAGACCTGGCCGGCGTTGGCGGTCTTGCCGTGCGCGATGCGGCGGGCGGCGACGGCGATGTCGGCGGTGCGCGAGACGATGGCCGGCGACTTGCCGCCCAGCTCAAGCGTGACCGGCGTCAGGTTGCCGGCGGCGGCGCGCATGACGTGGCGGCCGATCTCCGGCGAACCGGTGAAGATCATGTGGTCGAACGGCAGGGCGGAGAACGCGCGGGCGACGTCGGGGCCGCCCTCGACGACGCAGACTTCGTCCTCGCCGAAGCACTCGGCCAGCAGGGTCTTCAGCGCCGTGGACACCGCCGGCGCGTACTCCGAGGTCTTGAGCATGACGCGGTTGCCGGCCGCCAGCGCGGTCGCGATCGGGCCCAGCGCCAGATAGATCGGGAAGTTCCAGGGCGAGATGACGCCGACCACGCCCTTGGGCTGGTAGGTGACGTAGGCGCGGTTGCCGAAGAACAGCCGGTCCACCTTGCGGCGCGACGGCTTCATCCAGCGCTTCAGCCCGCCCAGCAGGTGGTCGATGTGGCTGAACAGCGGCACCACGTCGAGCATCAGCGTCTCGTGCGGCGCGCGGCAGCTGAAGTCGGCGTCGGCGGCCTGGGCCAGAGCGTCGGCGTGCTTGCGGACCGTCAGGCGCAGGCGCTTCAGCGCGTCGCGACGTTCGGCGTAGGTCGGGTAGGGGCGGGCCAGGAAGGCCTCGCGCTGGCGGGCGAGCAGGTCGGCGGGCTGGGACATGGTACGCCTCGTCGGATCAGGATTTCTTGCGCTTGCGCGTCGGGGGAGGGGCCGGCGCCGGGGCGCCCGCCTCGGTCAGGAAGGCCGCCAGCCGGCCGCCGGCGATCAGTTTCCACTCGCGGATCACCGCCTGCCGCTGCGGCCCGGCCGGCGTGCGCCACACCAGAAGCTGCATGCCTCCGGCGACGGCCATGGTGGCGGTGGTGTAGGCGTCGATCGCCTCGGGCGCGACGTGGGGCAGGGCCTGGCGCAGGATCTGGCCGAGGTCGGCGGCGATCTGCGCGTCCGAGCGCGCGGCGGTCTCCGCATAGGCGGCGGTGTGGCGCAGCTCCAGGATCAGGTCGATGGCCCCGGGCTCGGCCTCGTAGCGGGCCAGGGCCGCGTCGATCATGTCGGCGACCAGCTGCATAGGGTCGGAGCCGACGTCGAAGCCCTGGGCGACGCCCAGCGCGACGTCGTCGACGCTGAACATGGCGCGCTCCACCAGGGCGGCGGCGACGGCGTCCATGTTGGCGAAGTACTGGTAGATCGAACTGACCGGCAGCTCGGCGGCCTCGGCCACCATCGCGCCCGACACGTTGGCGCGGCCGTGCCGGATGATCAGCGCCGCCGCCGTGTCGAGGATTTTCTCGACGCGCGCCTTCGACCGCTGCTGGCGCGGGCGGGCGCGGACTCCGGCGGACTCCTCCTCAACGGTCGGCGCGATCTTCAGCGACGGGGGTGGCGGCATGTCCTCAGCGATGCATCGCAAGCGTCGCTATTGACAAGGCCCAAACGGCGCTTACCGTCCGAAATCTGAAAAAATTCACGTTTGGGCGGCTGGTCCGGGTCTCGGACGGCCGGACCAGACCGAACGTTTCGGGGGGAACGTCACATGATTTCAATGACTAAGCGCGTCCGTGCGCTCCGCAAGCATGCGCTCGTCTCGGCGACCGCGCTGGCGACTCTGTGGCCCGCCCTGGCCTTCGCGCAGACCGCGCCCGCCCAGGACGACTCCGCCCAGCTGGAAGAAATCGTCGTCACCGCCCAGAAGCGCGAGCAGCGCCTCCAGGACGTGCCGATCACGGTCAACGCCTTCAACGCCGAGGCCATCGAGGCCCTGGGCGCCCAGCACATGGGCGACCTGCAGGCCTTCACGCCGGGCCTGTCGGTCGGCGACGACTCGGTCACCCAGCCCCGGTTCGCGATCCGCGGCATCGCCACCGACGACTTCGGCATCGGCACCGAGCCGTCGGCCGCGGTGTTCATCGACGGCGTCTACTCGGCCCGCACCGGCGGCGCCCTGATCTTCTTCGACGACCTGGAGCGGGTCGAAGTTCTGAAGGGCCCGCAGGGCACCCTGTTCGGCCGCAACGCCGCCGCCGGCGCCATCTCGATCACCACCCGCAAGCCGTCCTCCGAGTTCGAAGGCGACCTGCAGGCCCGCATCGGTAACTACGGCAAGACCCAGCTGACCGGCATGATCAACGTGCCGCTGGGCGACACCGTCGCCCTGCGCGTCAACGGCCTCTACAACAAGCGCGACGGCTGGCTGAAGGACGCGGCCACCGGCGAGGACCTGGACCGCGAAGGCAACTGGTCCGGCCGCGCCGCCCTGCGCTGGCAGCCGACCGGCGACACCGACATCCAGCTGAGCTGGGACCACGACGACACCGACCAGGACGCGCCGGTGGCGGTCGGCATCGGGCCGTACGCCATCAACGGCGGCGACCCGTTCGGCCCGTTCGCCAACGACGTGATCAGCTCGCACGAGACCCGCGTGCTGGACGGCCTGACCCTGAACGCCAGCCACGACTTCGGCCCGGCGACCCTGACCAGCATCACCGCCTGGAAGCAGTTCGAGACCGCCAACCGCGAGGACGAGGACGGCACCAACGATCCGGCCCGCTACTTCGACACCGAGAACGTCGAAGAAAACGAGAGCTTCTCGCAGGAGCTGCGCCTGAACGGGGCCACCGACCGCCTCACCTGGATGGCCGGGGTCAGCTACTTCAAGGAGGAGGCCCGCCAGCAGAGCGTCACCACCGCCCTGACCGACTCCATCGAAAACGTGATGGGCGTGCCGATCTACTCCCTGCTCGAAATGGCGGGCCTGCCGGTGCTCGGCACCACCTGGACCGAGACCTTCAACGACTGGGGTGAGAACGAGTCCTGGGCCGCCTACGGCGACCTGACCTGGGCGGCGACCGACCGGCTGAACCTGACGGTCGGCCTTCGCTACACCAAGGACGAGCGGACCTTCTCCTGGCTGAACGAGGCGCACGACGCGCCGGGCCTGGCCGGCGCGCAGGCGCCGGGCGCGCTCTACAACTTCCTGGTCGACAACTACGTCTCGCCCATGATCGGGGCGCCGCTCCCGCCGCTGTTCGACGACGCGACGATCTACAGCGCGGACACCTTCTACCAAACCCTCGCCAACCTGGTGTTCGGCCTCGGCCCGACGGGCGACATCGTCTTCAACGAAGGCGCCCGGGAAGGCGTGAAGTTCACCCGCAAGGCCAGCTTCGAGGACGTCAGCCCGCGCTTCGTCGTCGACTACAAGGTCACGCCGGACCTGATGGTGTTCGGCTCGATCGCGCGCGGCTACAAGGCTGGGGGCTTCAACAGCCTGGCGATCGACTCCTACTTCGAGCCGGAATCCGTCTGGAACTACGAGGGCGGCTTCAAGTCCGAGTGGCTGGATCACCGCCTGCGGGTCAACGCGTCGGCCTATTACTTCAAGTATCAGAACCGCCAGCAGATCTCGCTCGTCTCGGACCCCAGCGAGCCGGTTCCGAAATATGAGACCCTGACCGGCGACAGCGAGGCCTGGGGCGCCGACCTGGAGGTCCTCTGGAAGGTGACGCCGAACCTGACCCTCTCGGAGTCGGCCGGCTACATCGACTCCACCTGGGTCGACCGTACGGAATTCCCGTCCGGCGGTCCGCTCGCCGGCGTCGACATCTCCGGCCAACCGACCGGCGAACCGTCCTGGAAGCTGGCCACCGGCGTCCATTACGAGCGCGACCTCGGCGGCAACGGCGGGATCTTCTTTGACGGCAGCTACAGCTACACCTCCGCCCCGCGCATGAACGAGGCGGGCCGCATCGGACGGGCGGACCTCGCCGGTCTGGTCGACTTCTCCAAGCTCGGCTCGCTCGACGACGCCCGCCACCTGGTCAACGCCCGCATCGGCTGGAACTCGCCCGACCAGACCTACAGCGTCTCGCTGTGGGCGGAGAACCTGCTCGACGAGCGCACCGTCAGCTCGCTCGGCACCATCTCCGCCTCCGCGCTCCAGACCCCCTTCGTCCGCCTCGACCAGCCGCGGTTCTGGGGCGTGCAACTCGGCGTCCACTTCTGAGCCCCGAAAGACTGAAAGCTCATGACCGTTCGTAAGTACGCGCTTTCCGCCTGCGCCGTGTCGGCGCTCCTGGCCCTGGCCGCCTGCGATCAGGCGCCCAAGGCCGGGGCTGACGGCCTGATCCGTGATCCGGCCTTCGAGACCAAGCTCCAGGAGCAGCTGCTGGACGCCAAGGCCGGCGACGTGATCACCATCCCGGCCGGCAAGTACCTGCTGACCAAGACGCTCAGCCTCGCCGTCGACGGCGTGACCATCCGTGGCGCGGGCATGGACAAGACCGTGCTCTCCTTCGCCGGCCAGGTCTCCGGCGGCGAAGGCGTCAACGTCACCGGCAACGGCGTCACCGTCGAGGACATCGGCATCGAGGACGCCGGCGGCAACGGCTTCAAGGCCAACGGCGTGAAGGACCTGACCCTGCGTCGCGTCCGCGCCGAATGGACCGCCGGGCCGAACCCGAAGAACGGCGCCTACGGCCTGTACCCGGTGCAGACCCAGAACCTGCTGATCGAAGACTGCGTGGTGAAGGGCGCCTCGGACGCCGGCATCTATGTCGGCCAGTCGCGCAACATCATCGTGCGCAACAACCGCGCCGAGTACAACGTGGCCGGCATCGAGATCGAGAACTCGATCGGCGCCGACGTGTATGGCAACACCGCCACCAACAACACCGGCGGCATCCTGGTCTTCAACATGCCGAACATCCCGGTCTCGGGCGTCGGCACGCGCGTCTACAAGAACACGGTCTTCGCCAACAACACCAAGAACTTCGCCGCCGAAGGCGCGGCGGTGCGCTCGGTGCCGGCCGGTTCGGGCGTTCTGATCAACTCCAACGACGGCGTCGAGGTGTTCGACAACGACATCCACGACAACAAGACGCTGAACGTCGGCATCTCCAGCTACTACTCGACCGGCTACCAGACCAAGACCGGCATCGCGCCGAATTTCGATCCGTACCCGGAGCAGATCTACATCGGCGGAAACCGCTTCAAGGGCGGCGGCGACTCCCCCGACGGTCAGCTGGCCGTGCTGAAGCTGGCCATGTTCGGCCTGAAGGGCCGTCTCCCCGACGTGCTGTGGGACGGCTGGCGCAACGCCAAGGTCAAGTCGCCTGAGATCTGCGTCGACAACGGCGAGGCCCAGGTCCTGAACATCGACGGGCCGAACAAGTACGCCAACCCGAAGATCGAGACCTCCTTCGCCTGCCAGCCCAAGACCCGCCTGCCGGCGGTGGTGCTGACCGGCGCGCTGGCGGACAAGCCGGCTGAAAAGCCGGCGACGACGAACTGACGACGGCCAGAGTTCCCATGTTCAAGCGTATCGTCGCCCTCGGCCTCGCGGCCGCCCTGCTCGCGGCCTGCAGCCGTGCGCCCGACCACGTCGTGTTCCACGCCAAGGACAACCCCGCTCGCCTCAGCGAGTGGGGGCTGTTCAAGGTCGGGGGCAAGACCCTGGCGACCACCGACCGGGTGGTCGTCTACGACCTGGCCACGCCGCTGTTCAGCGACTACGCCCAGAAGCTGCGCACGGTCTGGCTGCCCGAGGGGGCGACGGCCACCTACGACGAGACCAACACCTTCGACTTCCCGGTCGGCACGGTGATCTCGAAGACCTTCTACTATCCGACCTCGGGGACCGACCGGCCGGGCGACAGCAAGGTGGTCGACAAGACCACCGCGCAGACCCGCCAGTCGGGCGCCAAGGGCCTCGACCTGAAGAACGTGCGCCTGGTCGAGACGCGCATCCTGGTCCGCCGTGAGAACGGCTGGGAGGCGCTGCCCTACGTGTGGAACGCCGACCAGACCGACGCCGTGCTGGCGCGGGCCGGCGAGTCGATCGCGATGACCTTCGCCGACGGGGCCAGGAAGACCGACTTCGTCTACCAGGTCCCCAACGTGAACCAGTGCGGCGGCTGTCACGTGCAGGACTTCAAGACCCGCAAGTTCGAGCCGATCGGCCTGAAGGCGCGTCACCTGAACCACAGCTTCGACGGCCCGCAGGGGGAGATGAACCAGCTCACCCGGCTGCAGATCGTGAACTACCTGAAGGGCGCGCCCGCGCCGGACCGGGCCCCGCGCAACGCGGTCTGGAACGACACGCGCGAGCCGCTCGAGGCGCGCGCACGGGCCTACCTCGACGCCAACTGCAGCCACTGCCACAGCGCCACGGGGGCTGCCCGCACCACCGGCTTGTGGCTTCGCGCCGGCGAACTGGACCCGCGCCAGCTGGGCGCCTGCAAGCCGCCGGTGGCGGCGGGCAAGGGCACCGGCGGGCACACCTTCGACATCGTCCCGGGCGACCCGGACGCCTCGATCATGCCGTTCCGCCTGGCTTCGCGTAACGCCGGCGAGATGATGCCCGAGGCTGGCCGCAGCCTGGTCCACGGCGAGGGCCTGGCCCTGATCCGCGAGTGGATCGCCAACATGGACGGCGTCTGTCAGGTCACGGGCGAAAGCCTGTGACCCTGACGGTCCGGCCGGCCGGACCGGAGGACGCGGCCGCGGCCGCGCCGCTGGTCTACATGTCCGGCCCGGCCGCTTTCGACTACGTGTTCGCGCCCGGGCGGCGGCGGGCGGAGGACTTCCTCCGCCACGCCTTCGCCGACGGCGCGGGCGAGTTCGGCTGGCGCACCCACGTGGTGGTCGAGAAAGACGGCGAGATCGTCGCCGCCGGAGCCGGCTACGACGGCGCCGCGCCGCTGGGCTACATGCTGGCCGCCGCTGGCCAGATCCTCGGCTGCTACGGCCCGCTCACGGGCGCGGGCGTCATCCGCCGCGGCCTGCGGGTCGAGCAGGTGATCCCGCCGCCGACCAAGGACATGCTCTACGTCGCCCACCTGGGCGTCCGGCCCGAGCTGCGTGGCGGCGGGGTGGGCCGGCGCATGGTCGAGCACCTGCTGGAGGCGGGCGCCGCCCGGGGCTACCGCCGCGCCGTCCTGGACGTCTCGGCCGCCAACCCGCGGGCGCAGGCCCTGTACGAGCGGATGGGCTTCGCCGTGACGCGGGAGCGCCGTTCGCCCATCGCCGCGGTGCCGGACCACCGGCGGATGGAGCGTGGGCTCTAGGCGGGCGAACGCCCGCGCGACGTGTCGAACACGACCTGATCGTAATTCCAGAGCTGCTCGAAGAAGTCCCGGGCGGCGTCGCGTTGCGCGCCGCGCGCGATCTCCGTGATCGTCCGGCGCCCGTCGACGGCGGCCAGCAGCCGCGCCTGGTCCGCGCCGATCGGCAGGTAGAGGTCGGTGTAGGTGTGCGTCCGGTTGATCAGGACGGCTGCGGCGCCCGGCGGCAGGTTTTCGCGCACGGCGATGGTGTCGGGGACCCGCACCGGTACGTAGTCGCCCCACGCGTCCCCGCCGAAGTCGACGGCGCTGGGCTGGTCGTCGCGCCAGGCCACGACGGTATGGCGGGCCATGGTCCCGCGGAACAGCTCCATGGCGGCGTACTGCTCCTCGGTCGGCAGCCGCGCGAGCCTTGAGGCGTGCGGGGTCGCGGCCGGCGCCCCGCACTGGGCCAGGTAGGGCGCCTGGCGCTGCCAGCGGCCGAAGCTCAGGTCGGCGGCGGCCAGGGCGTCAAGCAGCTGCGGCACGGAATAGGCGCGGTCGTTGGGATTGAGCAGGGCGTCGGCCAGGCCCTCGCGGGTCAGCAGGTCCTTCGACTTGCGCAGCAGGGGCGCCAGCGGGTGGTCCGGCGGCAGGGCCTTGAGGCTGACGATCAGGTCGAGGATGTCGGCGGCGCCGGGCTCGACGCCCAGACGCCGGCAATAGTCCTGGATCAGGTAGACGCCGGCCCGCCCATAGGGGGCGTAGACCATCAGCTGCAGGGCGCCCTGCGCCGCCAGCACGGCGCTGAGCGCCCGCAGGCCGGCGTCGGGATCGGGCAGGTGGTGCAGCACCCCGGTGCAGATGATGTGGTCGAAGCTTTCGCCCAGTTCGCCCGCGCGTTCGAGCGCCAGCTCGTGGAGCTGAAGGTTGTCCAGTTCGTACCGACGTTTCAGCGCCTCCGAGGCGGCGAGGCTGGCGGTGCTGACGTCGACCCCGGTCACCCGGGCGCGCGGCCAGCGCAGGGCGATCTTCGCCGCCTGACTGGTGCCGCAGCCCGCCACCAGGACGCTGAAGTCGTCGCGATAGGGCTGGTCCGGCCAGAGCAGGTGGAAGTGCGCGCGCCGGCGGCCCTCGTCCCACTTGCGGGCGTAGCCGTCCAGGTCGTCCACGGCCGGCGGGTAGGGGTGGGCCTCGTAGAAGGCGCCCACCCGCGCGGCGACGGCGGCGAGCGCCGCTTCGCTCTCGGTCATGCTGGATGCAACCCGCCCATGCGCGGGGAAGGTCCCGCGCATGGGCGGCCGCACGGGGCCAGGGGACGCTCCCTAGGCCTTCGCGGGTGCGGGCGTCGCCAGCTGGGCCATCACGTCGTCGAGGTTGAACGACGCCGCCTTCTGCCGGGGCGGGAACTGCACGTAGCTCTGGATCTCCTGGGCCACGACGTCCTGCATCAGGTACATCTGCGGAATGTGGTCGACCATCCAGTCGAAGTAGGTGTTGGAGTTGTAGTCGGCGCGCTCGAAGGGATCGCGACGAATGTTGACGATGTGCGGCACCCGCAGCTTCACGAACGGTTCGGCCCAGACCTGCAGCTGGTGGGCGCGCTGGACGGCCAGGTTGAACTTGTAGTCGTCGACCCGCAGGGCCATGACGTCGCCGTCGTCACTGATATAGAAGATGACGTGTCTCGGGCTCTCCTTGGCCTGGCCGGTCAGGTAGGGGAGCTGGTTGAAGCCGTCGAGGTGGACCTTGAACGGCTTGCCGTCCAGCGTCGCGCCCTTGAGCAGCCGGTCGGCGACGGTTTCGTCGCCGGCCGCCGCCAGCAGGGTGGGGAACATGTCGATGTGCGACATGATCCCGTTCAGCACCGTTCCGGGCTTGATCTTGCCGGGCCAGCGGAAGTGCGCGGCCACGCGCCAGCCGCCCTCCCAGTTGGTGTCCTTCTGCATGCGGTAGGGGGTGTTGGCCGCGTCCGGCCAGGTGTCGTTCTCGGGCCCGTTGTCGGTCGAGTACATGACGATGGTGTTGTCGGCGATGCCCAGCTCGTCGAGCTTGTCGAGCATCATGCCGATCTGCTCGTCGTGGACCACCATGCGGTCGCTGTAGGGGTCCTGGCCGCTCTTGCCGAGGTTCTTCTCGGCCACATGCGTGCGGAAGTGCATGGCGGTGGAGTTGTACCAGAGGAAGAACGGCTGGTCGGCCTTGGCCTGCTCCTCCATCCACGCCAGCGCGCGCGCGGTGATCTCCTCGTCGACCGTCTCCATCCGCTTCTTGGTCAGCGGCCCGGTGTCCTTCACCGTCTGCTTGCCGACCCGGCCCCAGCGGGGATCGGTGGTTGGATCGTCCTTGTCGGTGGCCTTGCAGTCCAGCACGCCGCGCGGGCCGAACTTCTCCTTGAACTTCGGGTCCTTCGGATAGTCGGGCAGTTCCGGCTCTTCCTCGGCGTTCAGGTGGTAGAGGTTGCCGAAGAACACGTCGAAGCCGTGCACGGTCGGAAGGTATTCGTTGCGGTCGCCCAGGTGGTTCTTGCCGAACTGGCCGGTGGCGTAGCCCAGCTCCTTCAGCGCCTCGGCGATGGTCGGATCTTCCTTCTGCAGGCCCACCGTGGCGCCGGGCATGCCGACCTTGGTCAGGCCGGTGCGGATCGGGTTCTGGCCGCAGATGAAGCTGGCCCGCCCGGCCGTGCAGCTCTGCTGGGCGTAGTAGTCGGTGCACATCGCCCCTTCTTCGGCGATGCGGTCGATGTTGGGGGTGCGGTAGCCCATCGCGCCACGGCTGTTGTGGCTGATGTTCCAGAACCCGATGTCGTCGCCCCAGAGGATGAGGATGTTGGGCTTTTTCGCCATGGTGCGCGCTCCCGGCCATGACGCCCTGGCCAGGCGTCTTCGCGCGCCATTCCGAACCTGTCGGCGCGGGGCGGCCATCGGCAAAAGCTGGTAGGCCGCCGCTGGAATGACCTTACGTCGGGCGGCCGCACTCGGACGGGGCCGACGACGCGGGACTCCGCAACGCGGAATCAGAGCGGAACCGTTTTTGCGGCGGTGCAGCGCGGCGGAAGCGTCGCGAAGGCGCGCGCGGATGCTGCGGATCGCGCCGTTCCAACAAGCTGAACTGTTTGAGGAAAGTGGTAGCTGGGGGCGGGATCGAACCGCCGACCTGTGGGTTATGAATCCACCGCTCTAACCATCTGAGCTACCCAGCCACGGGTCCCCCCGAGGGGAGAGCGACGGCCTATATAGGGAACCTTCCTGCCGTTCAAGCCGCCAAAGTTTGACGCGGCGCCGCACGTGTTAGGGTGTGCGCCGCATGCTCGAGCCTCCCCGCGTCATGCACCTGCTGGGCACCACCGCCGAAGGGGGGGCGGAGACCTATTTTCAGAGCCTGGTGCTGGCGCTGGCGCGGGCCGGCGACCCCACCTCGGCGGCGATCCGGGCCAACCTCGGGCGCGAGCAGGCGCTGACGGGCGCGGGCGTGCCCTTCCGGGTGTTCGACTATGGCAATCCGCTGGACCTGGGCACCCGGCCGGCGCTGGGACGCTGGGCGCGCGAGCAGGACGCGCAGGTGCTGCTGGCCTGGATGAACCGCGCCGCCCGCCACTCGCCGCGCGGGCCGTGGAAGCGGATCGGCCGGCTGGGCGGCTATTACGACCTGAAGTACTATCGCGGCTTCGACATGCTGGTCGGCAACACCGTCGACATCCGCGACTGGATCGTCTCGGAGGGCTGGCCGGCCGACCAGGTCACCTACATCCCCAACTTCGCCAGCGCGGACCACTGCCCGCCCGCCTCGCGCGCGGCCGAGGAAACGCCTGAGGGCGTGCCGCTGCTGCTGGGCATGGGCCGGCTGCACCCCGCCAAGGCGCACGACGTCAGCCTGAAGGCGCTCAGGCGCATTCCCGACGCCTGGCTGTGGATCGCCGGCGTGGGGCCTCTGGAGGACGAGCTGAAGCGGCTGGCGCGGGACTTGGGGGTGGCCGAGCGCGTGCGCTTCCTGGGCTGGCGGCGCGACGCGGGCGCGCTGTACCGGGCGGCGGACGTGTGCGTCTTCCCCTCGCGCTACGAGCCGCTGGGCAATGTGGTGATCCAGGCCTGGGTGCACGGCCTGCCGCTGGTGGCCGCCGCCTCGCGCGGGCCGGCCGGGCTGATCCATGACGGCGTCAACGGCCGGCTGGTGCCGGTGGACGACCCCGACGCCCTGGCCGAGGCGGTCTCTATCCTGCTGGCCGACCCGGCGGGACGCGCCGAACTGGCGGCCGCGGGAGCCCGGCGCGTGACCTCGGAGTTTTCCGAGGACGCGATCATCGATCAGTGGCGAGCCCTTTTCCAAGCCGTCGGAGGCGCGCGATGTGCGGCATAGCCGGAGTGCTGGGACCAGGCGCGACGCCTGACGCCGCGCGGCCGCTGATCGAGAGCATCGCCCATCGCGGACCTGACGGCGTGCGCGTCGAGGACGGCGCTGGCTGGTCGCTGGGCCACGCACGCCTGTCGATCATCGACCTGGAGGGCGGCTGGCAGCCGCTGCACCTGGCCGGCTCGACCCTGATCGGCAACGGCGAGATCTACAACTACGTCGAGCTGACGGCGGAGTACGACCTCGACGCGGCCCTGCAGACCGGCTCGGACTTCGAACCCCTGCTGCACATCTATTCGCGCGAGGGCTCCAGCGCCTTTGAGCGGCTGCGCGGCATGTTCGCGCTGTGCCTGGTCGGCGCCGACGGGGTCAGCTGGCTGGTGCGCGACGGCTTCGGCATCAAGCCGCTCTATTACACCTGGGACGGGCCGACCCTGCGCTTCGCCTCCGAGCCGCGCGCCCTGCTGCCCAAGACGGGCCGCACTCTGGTCCAGGACCGGGTCGAGGAGCTGCTGGCGCTGAACTACACGCTGGGCGAAGACACCATCTTCAAGGGCGTCAGCCGCATGTCGCCGGGCCGCTCGCTGGAGATTCGCCCGGGCCGCGACTGGGCCGAGCCCGGCGACGTCGACCAGGTCTGGCTGGCGGCCGAGCCGATCAAGTTCAACAGCCTCGACGACGCGCTGGAGCAACTGGACGCCGTGCTGGAGGACAGCGTGCGCGTCCACCAGCGCTCCGACGTGCCCTACGGCCTGTTCCTGTCGGGCGGCATCGACTCCGCGGTGATCGCCACGATGATGAGCCGGCTGAACGAGCGGCCGGTCACCGCCTTCACCTGCGGCTTCGAGGCGGAGGGCGCGCGCGACGAGCGCGCCCGGGCCGAAGCCGTGGCCCGCGCCCTGAACCTGGACTGGCGCGAGACCAGCTTCGGCGAGGAAGACTTCTGGCGGCTGCTGCCCAAGGTCGCCTGGGCGCTGGACGAGCCGACCACCGACTACGCCGCCCTGCCGACCTACAAGCTGGCGGAGGCCGCCAAGGGCACGCTGACCGTGGTGCTGACCGGCGAGGGCGGCGACGAGCTGTTCGCCGGCTACGGGCGCTATCGCCGCTCGCTGCGGGCGCGCTGGCTGGGCGGGCGGCCGGCCGAGCCGCAGGTCGACGCGCCCTTCCTGCGCGACGGCGGCGAAGGGGCGCTGGAGCGCTGGCGCGAGATCGCGCTGGACTGGTCCAAGTCGTTCGGCTCGACCCCGCTGCAGGCGGCCCAGATCGCCGACATCAAGACCTGGCTGCACGCCGACCTGCTGCTCAAGCTGGACCGCTGCCTGATGGCCCACGGCCTGGAGGGGCGCACGCCCTTCCTCGACAACAAGGTCGCCGCCTTCGCCTTCCACCTGCCCGACCGGCTGAAGGTGCAGGGGCGGCTCGGCAAATGGCTGCTGCGCAAGTGGCTGGAGCGGCACTGCCCGGCCGCCGACCCGTTCGCGCGCAAGATGGGCTTCACCGTGCCGGTCGGGGCCTGGATCGCTCCGCGCGCCGCCGACCTGGGCCCCAGGATCGCGGCCGTGCAGGGCGTGGCCGAGGCGTGCGACGTCGAGGCGGTGCGCGCGGTGTTCGCTCGCTCCGACCACGTCGAGGCGCGCTGGCCGCTGCTGTTCTTCGCGGTCTGGTGGCTGATCCACGTCGGCGGGGTCGAGCCGCAAGCCGCGCTGAAGGAACTTGTCGGCGAGCCGTGATTTCCGGATCGTCAGGGCGGAAACCTGACGGAGGCCGTCGATGAGCATGCGTGGGCGCAGACCGGCTCGACCGTTTGTCATGACCTTCGCGGTGCTGGCGCTGCTGGCCGCCTGCAAGGACGCGAACGGCCGCCATCAGGCCGCGTCGCTGGCCGGCGCGCGTCCGCCGGCCGAGACGCGCGCGCCGAACGGCGAGGGCCAGACGCCGGCCTTCCCGAACCAGACGCGCGCGCCGCAGCCGGCCTCGACCGAGCGTTTCTCGATCCGCACCGTCGTCAGCGGCCTGTCGCACCCCTGGGCGCTGGCCTTCCTGCCCGACGGACGTCTGCTGGTCACCGAGCGGCCGGGGCGGCTGCGCATCGTCTCACCGGCCGGAGAGGTGTCCGCGCCGGTCGCCGGCCTGCCGAAGGTCGACGCCCGCGATCAGGGCGGCCTGCTGGACGTGGAGCTGAGCCCCAGCTTCGCCACCGACGGGCTGATCTACTGGAGCTACGCCGAGCCGCGACCGGGCGGCAACGGCACGGCGGTGGCGCGCGGGCGGCTGGTCGCGGACGGCCCCGAGCCGCGGGTCGAGAACGTGCAGGTGATCTTCCGCCAGCAGCCGACCTTCGACAGCACCAAGCACTTCGGTTCGCGCCTGGTGTTCGCCCCAGACGGGACCCTGTTCGTGACCTTGGGCGAGCGCTCGCTGCCGGCCTCGCGGGTGAAGGCGCAGGACCTGTCGACCGACTTCGGCAAGGTGGTGCGGATCAATCCGGACGGCTCGATCCCCAAGGACAACCCGTTCGTCAGCCAGGCTGGCGACCGGCCCGAGATCTGGTCCTACGGTCACCGCAACGTCCAGGCTGCGGCGCTCGACCTCAAGGGGCGGCTGTGGACCG
This sequence comes from Caulobacter sp. 17J65-9, assembly GCF_010975005.1. Classification (GTDB taxonomy): domain Bacteria; phylum Pseudomonadota; class Alphaproteobacteria; order Caulobacterales; family Caulobacteraceae; genus 17J80-11. The sequence continues at coordinate 23,536 of NZ_JAAIVC010000024.1, forward strand.
TCGAGCACGGGCCCAAGGGCGGCGACGAGCTGAACCGGCCGGAAGCCGGCAAGAACTACGGCTGGCCGGTGATCACCTACGGCATCGACTATTCGGGCGCGCCGATCGGCGAGGGCCTCACCGCCAAGGCCGGCATGGAGCAGCCGGTCTACTACTGGGACCCGGTGATCGCGCCGTCGGGCATGACCTTCTACACCGGCGACGCCTTCCCGGCCTGGAAGGGCTCGATCCTGATCGGCGGCCTGGTCCAGAAGGGGGTGGTGCGCCTGGTGCTGGGCCCCGACGACCGCGTCGCGGCCGAGGAGCGGCTGCCGATCGGCGAGCGGGTGCGCGACGTGCGCCAGGGGCCGGACGGCGCCGTCTGGCTGGTCACCGACGAAACCGACGGGAAGATCCTGAAGCTGTCGCCCGCCGGTTGATAAAACGGCCGCGCTTGTGAATGGCGTTTAGCGAAACTATTGCCAAGAATCGGCGCTTTCGTGTCTAAGGGCGGCAATCCATTTCGTTCGCGCCCGATTCAGGAGCACGCCTTGGCCGAGGCCCTCGACCCCGTAGACGCCCGAATCCTGGACCTGGTCCAGCACGACGCGAGCCTGTCCGTGGCCGAGATCGCCGAGCAGGTGGGCCTGTCGCCCTCGCCGTGCTGGCGGCGGATCAAGCGGTTGGAGGACGCCGGGGTCATCCGCAAGCGCGTGACCCTGCTCGACTCCGAAAAACTGGGCCTGGGCTTCGAGGTCTACGCCATCGTCAAGCTCACCCTGCCGACCAAGGAAAACCTCGACGCCTTCGAGGACGCCGTGGCCCGCTGGCCGGAGGTGGTGCAGTGCGCCACCATCACCGGGCGCGAGGACTATGTCCTGCGGGTGATCACCAAGGATATCCACACCTTCGACGAGTTCCTGCGCGAGCGGCTGCTGTCGCTGGGCCTGGTCTCCGACGTGGAGAGCCACATCGTGGTGCGCGGGGTAAAGAACACCACGGCCGTGCCGCTGGGCCTGATCAGCCCGCACGTCGAGCACCCCGAGTAACCGCGGTTTCGACGCCACAGGCGCGGGCTTTCCGCTCCGGCCACGCTCGACAAGACAACGCTGTTCGATAACCCTCGCCTTTCGGGGGAAGTCAGGGGTAGGGCGATGATCGAACTTGTTGTCGATGCGCGGAAGAAGGACCTGGGCGGCTTCGAGGTCGGACGGGTGCTGCCGTTCGCCGAGCGGCGCATGGTCGGGCCCTTCATCTTCCTGGATCACATGGGCCCCGCCGACTTCGAGCCGGGCCACGGCGTCGACGTGCGGCCGCACCCGCACATCGGCCTGTCGACCGTGACCTACCTGTTCGAAGGCGAACTGGTGCACCGCGACAGCCTGGGCTCGCACCTGAGCATCCAGCCCGGCGAGGTGAACTGGATGACCGCCGGCAAGGGCATCAGCCACTCCGAGCGCACCGACCCGTACCGCCGCGAGATCGGCGCGCGCCTGCACGGCATGCAGGCCTGGCTGGCCCTGCCGACCGAGCACGAGGAGGACGAGCCGGCCTTCGACCACTACACCGGCGCCGACCTGATGGAGTACCACGGCGAGGGTCTCTACGCCCGGCTGATCGCCGGCGAGGCCTACGGCGCCAAGTCGAAGGTGAAGACCCACTCGCCGCTGTTCTACGTGCACTGGGAGATGGCCGCCGGCGTGAAGTCGGCACCGCCCAAGGGGCATTCGGAACGCGCCGCCTACGTCGTGAAGGGCGCGATCGAGATCGACGGGCGCCGCTTCGACGCCGGCCAGATGATCGTGTTCGAGAAGAACGCCGACGCGGTGGTCACCGCCCTGACCCCGGCCACGGTCATGCTCCTGGGCGGCGAGCCGGTGGGCGAGCGGCTGATCTGGTGGAACTTCGTCTCCTCCTCGAAGGAGCGGATGGAGCAGGCCAAGGCCGACTGGAAGGAAGGCCGCTTCGCCCTGCCGCCGCAGGACGACAAGGAGTTCATCCCCCTGCCCGAGGAAGAGCCGCCGGTGCAGCAGGCGTCGGAGGCGGCTGAGGAGGAGGTCCAGGAAGCGGTCCCGGAAACGGTCCAGGCGGTGGCGCAGGCGGCGGGCTGAGCCCCCGCCCGCTGCGGCTCGGCGCCCCTGCGGGAAATACCGTATTGCCTTCCGATCTGGGTGCGAGTCATTCTCAATCGCATCAGTTTGGGAGTCTCGCCATGATCCTCCTCACCCTTGGCGTCGAGACGCTGGCGCGTCTGATGGAGCCGGAAGCGCGCGACCGCGAGGCGGCCTGGCTGCTGGCCGGGCCGGCCGACGACGTCGTCGATCCTGAAGAGGCGCCGCCCCCCGCGGACGCTTAGGTCCGGTCCCAGACCAGGTAGCGCCGCTCCTGCAGGGGCGCGGCGTTGAGCGCCGGCCACCAGGCCTCGTCGGCGTGGCGCAGATGCGCGGGCAGGGCCGCGCGCAGGGCGTCGAAGCCGCGCTGGCCGGCCGCGACGGTCAGGGCCGGGCCGTCCGCCCGGTAGAACACCAGCTCGACCGGCGTGGCCGCCGTGGCGCGCCGGGCCTCGACCTGATCCACCTCGCTCCAGGCCACGCGCGTGACCCCAGGCCGGCGCAGCAGCTCCTTGCGCAGCAGCCGCACCTCGCGGGCGTCGAATTCGATCTCGTACGAAGCCATGGTCTGCAAGGTAGTCCGTCAGGCCGCCTTGAACACCCCGTGCCGCGCGCCCCAGGCCAGGAACAGGTCGGGCCATATGGCCGCGGGCTTGCCCTGGATCAGGCGCAGGCCGAAGCCGTGCTCGCCCTCCTCGAACACGTGCAGCTCGGCCGGGATCTTCGCCGCGCGCAGGGCGGAGAACATCATCAGGCTGTTTTCGACCGGCACGGCGCTGTCGTCGGCGGCGTGCACCAGGAAGGTCGGCGGGGTGTCGGGCCCGACGCTGCGTTCGCGCGAATAAGCGCCGATCCGCTCGTCGCTCGGCGAGGCCCCCAGCAGGAAGTCGCGCGAGCCGGGATGGGCGTGCGGCGCGGCCATGGTGATCACCGGATACATCAGGCCCGCGACGTCCGGCCGGGCGCTGACCGCGTCGCGGCCGTCGACCGGGGCGTAGACCGGCTGTCCGTGCCGGGTGGCCAGCGAAGCGGCCAGGTGTCCGCCGGCGGAGAAACCCAGCACCGCGATGCGCCCCGGATCGACGCCATAGCGCGCGGCGTCGGCGCGGATGATCCGTAGCGCCCGCTGGGCGTCCTGCAGGGGCGCGTCCGGGCCCGCGGCCCAGCCGTCGGCCGGCAGGCGGTAGCGCAGCACGAAGGCCGTGACGCCGGCCGCCGCCAGCCGCCGGGCGGCCTCGAAGCCCTCCTTGTCGATGACCACGCGCTTGTAGCCGCCGCCGGGGATGATCAGCACCGCCGCGCCTGAAGGACGGGCCGGCCGGAACACGGTCATCAGCGACTCGGTGACGCCGGTGGCGAAGCGGTCGCGATACTGGGCCGGGTCGGGGCTGCGCTCGACGATCTCCAGCTTCACGGCAGCGCGTTCGCCGCCGGGCGCGGCCCCGGGCCACAGCCGCACGATCTCGGTCGGGTCGTCGGAGTAGGTCGGGCCGGTGGCGGCTGCGGCGGGGCTGGCGGCGAGCGCGGCGCCCAGGCCCAGCACGGTGCGGCGATCAAGCATGGCGGTACTCCCCGACTGAGACGGGGAGCTTAGGCGGGCGGCGGGCCGCTCCCAAATCGGGGTCGCAGGCACGAAAAAGGGCGCGGACCGAGGCCCGCGCCCTTCACGCTCGTTCAGCGGACCGGGATCAGACCAGCTCGATCGCCATGGCGGTCGCTTCGCCGCCGCCGATGCACAGCGAGGCCAGGCCCTTCTTGCCGCCGGTCTTCTCCAGGGCGGAGATCAGGGTGGCGATCACGCGCGCGCCCGACGCGCCGATCGGGTGGCCCAGCGCGCAGGCGCCGCCGTGGATGTTCAGCTTGTCGTGCGGGATGTTCATGTCGCGCATGGCGATCATCGGCACCACGGCGAAGGCTTCGTTGACTTCGAACAGGTCGACGTCGTCGACGCTCCAGCCGGCCTTCTTCAGCGCCTTCTCCATCGCCGGCACTGGGGCGGTGGTGAACTTGCCCGGCTCGTGGGCGTGGGCGGCGTGCGAGACCACCTTGGCGACGATCGGCAGGCCCAGCTTCTCGGCGACCGACTGGCGGGTCATCACCAGGGCGGCGGCGCCGTCGGAGATCGACGAGGCGTTGGCGGCGGTGATGCCGCCGTCCTTGGCGAAGGCCGGCTTCAGGGTCGGGATCTTGGCCGGGTCGGCCTTCAGCGGCTGCTCGTCCTTCGAGACCACCTCGACGCCCTTGCGGGTGGTGACTTCCACCGGGACGATCTCACGCTCGAAGGCGCCGCTCTCCACCGCCGCCTTGGCGCGCGAGAGGCTCTCGATGGCGTAGGCGTCCATGTCCTCGCGGGTGAACTGGTACTCGCGGGCGGTGTCCTCGGCGAAGGCGCCCATCAGCTTGCCCGGCGTGTAGGCGTCTTCCAGGCCGTCCAGGTACATGGAGTCCGAGATGGTGTCGTGACCGATGCGGGCCCCGCCGCGGTGCTTGCCCATCAGGTACGGGGCGTTGGTCATGGACTCCATGCCGCCCGCCACGATCACGTCGGCGCTGCCGGCGGCGAGCGCGTCGTGCGCCATGATCGCCGCCTGCATGCCCGAGCCGCACATCTTGTTGACGGTGGTGGCCTCGGTGTTCAGCGACAGGCCCGCGCCCAGCGCCGCCTGGCGGGCCGGCGCCTGGCCGAGGCCGGCGGGCAGCACGCAGCCCATGAAGATCTGCTCGACCTTGTCGGCGGGCAGGCCGGCGCGCTCCAGCGCGGCCTTCACGGCGACGGCGCCGAGCTGGGTGGACTTCACGCCCGAGAGCGCGCCCTGGAAGCCGCCCATCGGCGTGCGGGCGTAGGAGGCGATGACGACGGGATCGGAGCCGTTGGCGGGCATGGGAATCCTCGATGACTGTGTTGTTGGGGCGAGTTAAACCGCCGCCGAGGCGCCTCGCGCAAGCACCTTTCTCAGCTGGCGGGCCACGCCGAGCAGTTCGCCCGCGCGGTTCCAGGCCGTTCCGTCCTCCACCGCCCAGCCGTTCGCCCAGTCGCGGGTCCTGAACTCGAACAGGGCCCAGCCGTCGGGCGCGACGTCCGGCGTGAGGGCGCGCGCGAAGTCGTATCTAAGGTCGACGGTGGCCGCCGGCCAGGGACGATCGGTCACGGCGTAGAAGGACGGGAACACCGCGTCGAACAGGAAGGCCAGGCGCGCCGCGTCCAGCGGCAGGCCGTCGTTCAGCCGCATCCAGATGCGGATCACCGCCTCCTCGCCGTTGGCGAACGGAAAGCCGGCGCCGGCCGGGCGATAGTCGGCCAGCTGGGTGAAGTGCGGGACGATGGCCGGCGGCAGGTCCAGCGGGGCCAGGCCTTCCGGTTGGGCGACGCCGGCAGGCCGGCTTAGCGGTCGGTGCGCGGGGCTGGTCGCGTCCTGGCCGAAGGTGAGGCCGGCGGTGAAGCGCGTGTCGCCCGCCTGGTGCGCCACGACCTGGGCGAAGGTGGTGGTGCGCGCGCCGCGCAGGCGCGAGGCCTCAAGCGTCAGCGGCGCGAAATCCGGCTTGGCCAGGTACTGGACCGACACGGTGCGCACCGGCGCGCCCGGGGTCAGCGCCTGCTCGGCGGCGCGGATCGCCAGGGCGGCCAGATAGCCGCCGTTAGGGCCGCCGCGCCCCGGCGAGGCCTCCATGCGGGCGTTGGAAAGACGAAGGGGCGGGAGCGCGCTCAGGCTCCCGCCCAGTTGGTCGGTGCGCAGGCGGATCGCCGCATCGAACTCGGCCGTGTCGAGCGCCTCATACATCGGCTCACCTCCGTTGCGATTGGAAACCTAGTAATGTGCGTCCTTAAACGCAACTGACAAAAAGTTTCCGCGGTCGGGATCAAAAGCCCAATGGCCAAGGTTGATGGGGGCGTACGGCAAAGCTCGCCCCGTCGGGGGGCCGGCTCCTCTCAGCGCGTGAAGAAGGAGATCGTCGATGCGTTCCGTTCTCTGTTTCGTGGCCGCGGCCGCTCTCGGCCTGTCCGCCCCCGCCGCCCAGGCGGCCTCGTTCCCGAACGTGCCGAAAATGGTCTCCAGCGCCTGGACCAAGGTGTCCACCACGGTGAAGCGGCCGTTCGTCAAGAAGAACACCGCGCCGCTCCCCACGTCGACGCCGGCGACCGACCCCGCGACCGAGACCCCGACGCCGCCGGCGGCCGCGGCGACGATTGGGGCGACGACTGGCACGACGACCGACGCGACGACGACGACCCCGATGGTCGCCCCCGCCCCGAACGCCGCGACGGCGCTGATCATCTACAGCGGCAAGGAATGGAGCGGCCGGCAGCTGAAGCTGACCGGCGACACGCCCAACCTCGGCGCGATGGAATTCAACAACCGGACGCGTTCGGTGCGGGTCCCGGCCGGCGAAACCTGGGAGTTCTGCAGCGACCGCGCCTATCGCGGCCATTGCCTGGCGCTGACCGGTGAAGTCGCCGACATCAAGGTCTACCAGATGCTCGAGCGGATCACTTCGGTGCGGAAACTGCCGAAGGCGCCGGAGGCCTGAATCGCAGCGGGCGGTCCGTCGTCAAAAGCAACGCCCCTTGTTTTCGGGCTGACGCAAGGGCATCTTTCGGGCATGGGCCGCACCGCCGATTATTCGCGTCAAAGCTGCAGCATCGCCGCCACCCTCGAGGTGATCGGCGACCCGTGGACTCTGCTGGTGATCCGCGACGCCTTCCGGGGCGTCCGCCGGTTCGAACAGTGGCAGGAGCGGCTGGGCGTCGCGCGCAACGTGCTGGCCTCGCGTCTGAAGAGCCTGGTCCAGCACGGCGTGCTCGAGCCCCGGGTCTATTCCGAGCGGCCGCTGCGCCACGAGTACGTCCTGACCGCCAAGGGCAAGGACCTCTACAAGGTGCTGCTGACCCTGCACGACTGGGGCGCGTCGCACCTGTACGGCGACGAGGGCGCGGGCGTCAGCTTCGTGCACAAGCCCTGCGGCCACGAGCTGAAGCCGACCCTGGCCTGCGCCTGCTGCGGCGAAGAGGTGAAGCCGCGCGACCTGGAGATGAAGGTCGAGCCGGACCGCCCCACCGTCGGCGACGTGCTGAACAAGGGCGAGGCGGCTTAGGCCGTGGCTCCGTGGGTGCGTTTAACGAACTGATCGTTGACGAGAACGGCCACGAACTCGCGATCCAGTTTAAGGCCGGCGAACGACGGCAGCATTGTTATCGTCTCGGCCAAGCGATCCTCCCGGGCTTTGACGACTTGAGCGGCACAGTTCTGGCCACCGGCATGGCCGGGTGGGGGACAGAGCAGGAGCCTTGGCGCTACTTCGTCCTTACCTTGGAAGACGGCGTGCTGCGGTCCTATCGAGAAGTGGATGAGGCGACCTTTGATGAGCTCGACCGGTCCCTCCCTGAGCGGGCCTGAAGGCTTCAAGTCAATGCCACGCGCCGGTAGGCGACCCGCCAGATCACCCAGCCGACGACGGCGCCCGCTAGGGCGGCGGCGCCGGTCAAAGCAAACAGTGCTACCGGCGCGTGATGTGGCGGAGCGGCCAAAAATAGCGCCAAGAGCAGCGCGATCGGCGCCAGGTTCAAACCGGCGCCGAGGGACATGGCGTCGGTCGGTCGGCGAAGTCCTGAGTTGTGCATCACCGCCCAGCCGGGCGCACCAAGCGCGAATAGGCCGGCAAGATAGATCGGGGTGACGGACACCCAGCCTTGGGCCGCCAATCTGACAAAGGTCCAAACGTCTGGCGTACGCCAGATGACGCTGGAGGTGACGGGCAGGGCGAGGGGACACCACAGCGCGCCGGCGGCCGCTGCCCCTACGAGCAGGCCGAGCACCGCTCGAAGTGGGGTCGTTGTGTAGGTCGCGCGGCTCATGCGTGAATTTCCTGGTTCGCCGCCCGCAGGCTCGCCCGCTCCGGCATGGTCTCTGGGGTGCGCACGTCCCAGGCCAGGCTCAGGCGCTCCAGCAACTGGATGAAGCGGAAGCCCCAGTCGGCCTGGCCGGGGTAGAGGCCGATGCGGGCGGAGCCGGGGTAGGCGTGGTGGTTGTTGTGCCAGGCCTCGCCCATGGTCGGGATCGCCGCCCAGGGCACGTCGTGGGCTTGCACGCCCGAGCCCTCGACGATCCAGGTCTGCGGGCCCTGGCGGTGGGCGAACCAGCCGACCAGCCAGTGGCCGTTCACCGAGGCGGCGACGCGGGCGCACACGCCCCACACCACCCACGGCCAGCCGCCCAGCAGATAGAGCACGACCGCGATCGGGACCTGTTGCAGCATCCAGCTGCGCTCCAGGAACCGGTAGCACGCGTCGCCGGCCAGCTCGGGGCCGGGGTCGAAGATTGGCGGGCTGGCCAGCACCAGCCGGCAGTGCGTGCTCCACCACCAGTCGCGCAGCATGCCGCTGCGATGGGCCAGCGCCGGGTGGCAGTCGGGACGCCGCTGGGCCCAGTCGCGGGTGTCGTGCACGCGCACCATCCACAGCGGCCCGCTCATGCCGACCGCCGTGCCGCACCAGGCCAGCAGGTGCTCCAGCCATTTCGGGCACTGGAAGCTGCGGTGGATCATCCGCCGGTGGAAGCCGACCGAGTGGCCGAGCAGCAGCAGGGCGCCGGTCAGCACCAGGAAGACCGCGAACGCGCTCCAGGTGAAGAAGGCGGGGCCCAGGAGCAGCGTCCCCAGCAGCATGGCTCCGTTCCACAGCGAGTGCTCCGGATCCCAGCGCACCTCGCCCTCGACCGGGCAGGCGTCCGGGCCGAGCCGCAGGGAATTGACGGCGTTGGGATCCTCGACGTGGCGGACCGTGGTGGTCATGCGCTTTCCTCCCGCGGCCTCCCTGCCGCTGAGTGATTACGCAATTAGCTTATTGCTTAAATATCGAAGGTGGCAAGCCCTTAGGAAATTCCTTAAATAGTGACGGGCCGAATCCCTTGTCGGCCTTGGGAGATCCCCGTGCAGCGTATCTTCGAAGCCCTGTCCTCGGTCGTCCGGCGCAAGATCCTGGCCTATCTGGCGCACACCGAGCTGACTGCCGGCGAGATCGCGGCGCGGTTTGAGATCTCCAAGCCGGCGGTGTCCCAGCACCTGAGCGTGCTGGAGAGCGCGGGGCTGGTGGAGAGCGATAAGCGCGGGCAGTACGTCTACTACCGGCTGGTTCAGGAGAACCTGGTCAACACGCTCAACGACTTCGTCCAGGAAGTCTGCCCGGTCTCCAAGCCGCTCAAGAAGGAAAGCGCGGCCCTAAAAGCGAACCTGGCGAAGGACCGCAAGTGACCTGGATCAGGCGGGCGGCCTGACTGCCTTCGCCGGCGCCAGCTCGGCCCGGATGGGCGAGACGCGGACCTGGCCGCCGCAGGCCTCGATGCGCTCCTCGACCTCCAGCGCCTGGTCCCCGCCGGGCGGGGTGACCTGGGCGCGGGTGGCGGTCATGCACGGCGCCTCGGTCGAGGGCACGACGTTCCATGCCAGGTAGAACACCGCCCGGCCGTTCGGCGCGACGGTGACCGGGGCGGCGGGGCCGCCGCTCTCGAAATAGTTCTGCTCAGTCTGCACCACGCGGATGGGCAGGGTGCGTCCGCTGGCGTCGAACAGGGTCAGGGTCGGATAGCCGGCCAGGGTGCAGGGCTTGGGCGCGACGCTGGTCAGCGCGAAGGTCGCCACCCGGTTGCCGGCGCCGGCGTCGGTGGCGATCCGCTTCAGGGTCAGCTCGCCCGAGCGGCAGTTGGAGCCGCCGGGCGCGACGGGCCCGGCGGGCGTGGCCGTGACCGGCGTTGCGGTCGCAGGCGCCGCCGGCTGGACCGCCACCGGCGCGGGCGGCGGCGTCCCGGTCGGGACGGAG
>NZ_JAAIVC010000250.1 GCF_010975005.1 Caulobacter sp. 17J65-9
CGGTGACCAGTTCGCCTTCGAGGTCCCGGCGGTCAGCTCGCCCTTCAGGTTGGTCAGGCCCCCGCCCACCACGCTCCAGGCGCGCACGGACTGGCCCCAGTTGTCGCCCGAGAAGCGCTCGGCGTTGGTGATCTGGCTCTCCCAGACGGTCGAGAACGGCCGCTCGCCCAGGATGTCGCCGAAGGTGCCGCCGGCGCTGGCGCGGCCGTCGACGATCTCGAAGCGGGCCTCGGCGTCGGTCTGCGAGCCCTTGCGGGGGCGCAGCTCGAACGCGACCTTGCCGGCCCCCGCCAGCGGGAAGCGTTCGGCCCCGGCCGCGGGGGTGAACACCGGCTGCAGCAGTTCCAGGGCCAGATGCGGCGAGGGCGCGCTGCGCGGAATGGTGACGCTGCCCCGGATCGCCTGGCCGGTGACGCGCACGTCGCCCTTGGCGCCGCGGGTCAGGGTCAGGCCGTCGGGCGCGGCGAACACCCAGGTCCGCAGCGCATAGGTGTTGGCCTCGGCGTGCAGGCGCGGCATGGCGATCGCGTGCCCGGACGGGGCGGCGATCTTGACGTTCTGCATCTGCACGAAGGTGCGGAACGGCCAGCCGTCGACGCGGCGGTCGGTCCAGCTGACCTGGTAGCCGCCCCGGCGCAGGTTCGCGACCTCGGCGTCCATGCCGGTCTCGAGCTTGTGGGCGACCACGAACCACCAGACGGACCACGCCGCCAGCAGCACGCCAACGATGGCGAAGGGCAGGATCAGGCCGAGCTTGCTGGATTTGCGTTCGACGGACATGGCGGTGGGCTCGCTGAAGCTGGCGTCGATATAGAGACCGCGGGTCGGATTCGCAGCTAAATGGAACGCGCGACGGGGGGAGAGCGGCCAGGAATGTCCAATTTCGTATTCGAAACCACGCCCCGGATCGTCTGCGAGGACGGCGCGGCGGCGCGGCTGGGCCAGTTCGTTCGCGAGCTGGGAGCCCGCCGCGTGCTGGTGGTCACCGACCGTGGCCTGGTCGAGGCCGGCGTGGTGCGCCCCGCCCTCGAAGGCCTGGAGGCGGCCGGGGTCGAGGCGGTGCTGTTCTCCGACGTGCTGGCCGACCCGCCGGAAGCCGCGGTCGAGACGGCGGTCGGCGCCGCCCGCGCGGCCGGGGCGGAAGCAGTGATCGGCCTGGGCGGCGGCAGCTCGATGGACACCGCCAAGCTGGTGGCCCTGCTGGCCCGGGCCGAGCAGAGCCTGCCGGAGATCTACGGCGTCGGCCTGGCCAAAGGCCCGCGCCTGCCGCTGATCCAGGTCCCGACGACGGCCGGCACCGGCTCGGAAGTGACGCCCATCGCCATCGTCACGACACCGGCCGACGAGAAGAAGGGCGTGGTCTCGCCCCTGCTCTACCCCGACCTGGCGGTGCTGGACGCGACCCTGACGCTGGGCCTGCCGGCGGCGGTGACGGCGGCGACCGGCATCGACGCCATGGTCCACGCCATCGAGGCCTACACGAGCCGGCACAAGAAGAACCCGGTGTCGGACAGCCTGGCGCTGCGGGCGCTGCGGCTGCTGTCGGAGAACATGCGCGCCGTGGTGAAGGACGGCTCCGACCTGGCGGCGCGGCGCGCCATGCTGCAGGGCTCGCTGCTGGCCGGCATGGCCTTCGCCAACGCGCCGGTGGGCGCGGTGCACGCCCTGGCCTATCCGCTGGGCGGCAGGTTCCACGTGCCGCACGGCCTGTCCAACGCGCTGGTGCTGGCCCCGGTGCTGGAATTCAACCTGCCGGCCGCCGAGACGCTCTACGCCGAGCTCCACGAGGCGGTCGCCCCGGCCGCGCCGAAGCGCACCAGCAACCTGGCGGCGCGGGACTTCATCGACGTGATGAGCAGGCTGGTCGCCGACATGCCGATGGCCCAGCGGCTGCGCGAAGTGGGCGTGACCGAGGCCGACCTGCCGGACCTGGCCATGGACGCCATGAACGTGCAGCGCCTGCTGGTGAACAATCCGCGCGAGGTGGTCTACGCCGACGCGCTGGCGATCTATGGGGCGGTGCTGTGAGCGACGCGCGGGCCGGTTACCGGCAGTACCTGACCATCGACACCCGCTGGATGGACAACGACGTCTACGGCCACGTGAACAACGTGGTCTACTACAGCTTCTTCGACACGGCGGTGAACCGCTGGCTGATCGAGCAGGGCGTGCTGGAGCCCGCCGTCAGCCCGGTGATCGGCCTGGTGGTCGAGACCGGCTGTCGGTTTTCGAAGTCGCTCAGCTTCCCCGACCGGGTCGAGGCCGGCCTGCGGGTGGCGAAGATCGGCACCAGCAGCGTGCGCTACGAGGTCGGCCTGTTCCGGGCGGGCGACCCCGAGCCCGCGGCGGAGGGCCACTTCGTGCACGTGTACGTGGATCGCGAGACCCGGCGGCCGACGCCGGTGCCGGCGGACATGCGAAAGGTGCTGGAGGGGTTGCTCACCTGAACCCTCTCCCCTTGCGGGAGAGGGACGGAGCCCGCGCACCGGAGCGCAAGCGGAGGTCTGCGCGGGAGGGTGAGGGGTCGCGCGGCCGCCTGCGGAGAATCCCCTCATCCTCCCACGCAGGCCTCCAGGCTCCGCCTTCCGGCGCGTGGGTCCCTCCTTCTCCCTCAAGGGGAGAAGGTTAGATCGAGAGAAACGCCTTCGCCCCTTCCACCGCCTCGACCAGGCCGACGCGCTCGACGGTGATCCCCTCGGGCAGGCTGGCGAACAGCCGCGTCGGCGCGGCGGCGTCGAGCATGACGAACACGCCCTTGTCGTCGCCGCGGCGGATCAGCCGGCCGAAGGCCTGGGCGATGCGCGCGCGCGCGATGGCGTCGTCGTAGGCCTTGCCGCCGAAGCGCTGGCGGCGCGCCTTGTGCAGCAGGTCGGGCCGGGGCCAGGGCACGCGGTCGAAGGCCAGCAGGCGCAGGCTGCGCCCCGGCACGTCCACCCCGTCGCGCACGGCGTCGGTGCCGAGCAGGCACGAGTGCTCCTCGGCCCGGAAAATGTCGACCAGCGCGCCGACCTCCAGCGGATCGACGTGCTGGGCGTAGAGCGGCAGGCCGGCCTTGGCCAACGCAGGCCCCAACAGTTCGTACACGGAACGAAGCCGCCGGATGGCGGTGAACAGGCCCACCGCCCCGCCCCCGGCGGCGATGAACAGCTCGCGCATGGCCGCGGCCATCTGGCGGGGGTCGTCGCGGCCGATGTCGTTGACCACGAACACCTTGGCCTGGGAGGCGTAGTCGAAGGGCGAAGCGACCTTCAGCTCGCGCGCGGGCTCGGGCAGGCGGGCCGAGCCGGTGCGCATGCGGGCCAGCTCGAACGGGTCGTCCAGGGCCGGGTCGGACAGGGTGGCCGAGGTGATCATCACGCCGTGGGCCGGCGCGATCACCGCCGCCTCCAGCGGCACGGTCGGATCGACCCAGTGGCGGCGGAGGCCCGCGTCGATCACCCGGCCGAAGGCGTATTCGGCGGAGAACCAGTCGACGAAGTCGGGGTCGTCCTCGACGCCCTCCTCCTCCAGCCCCTTCAGCATGGAGCGCCAGGCCGGAAGCGTCATGCGCGCGCGTCTATCGAGCCCCCGCAAAGACCCTTCAATACGTGCGCGGTCGGCGCCCTCCAGTTCGGCCGCCTCGTCATCGAGGAGGTCTTCGAGCGCGCGGGCCAGGGCCAGCAGGGGCGCCTCGACGGCGGCGAGCGCCCGGGCGGCGGCGGGCGCGGCGGCCGCCACGGCGTCGGTGATCGGGCGGGCCGAGCAC
>NZ_JAAIVC010000251.1 GCF_010975005.1 Caulobacter sp. 17J65-9
CCGCCGCCCAGCACGGCGCCCGCGCCGGCGCCCATCACCGCGTCGTCGGCGGCGTCGGCGTGCTTGCCCTCGCGCCCGCGCGCCTCGCGGTCCAGCGGCGAGAACGACTTCTTCTCGGCGTGGCGGCCTTCGACGTTGTTGGCCACCAGGGCGATCATGTTCGGGTCGAAGTCGGCCTTTTCCAGAGCCCGCACGGCGGCGAGGGCGTCCTTGTAGTCGTCGAACAGGCGGGTGACGGTGCGGGTCATGGGAACTCTCCTGGGCTACGCGCCCCGGTAAAGGGCGCGAGGCGGGGCCGGGTTCCGTTCCGCGATCCTTCTCCCCTTGCGGGAGAAGGAGGGGCCCGCCGGCCGAAGGCCGGTGGGAGGATGAGGGGTTTCGCGAGCTTTCAGGCGCGAGCTGTGCGCCAGGACGGGCGAGGGCGGCGCGACCCCTCACCCTCCCGTCGCTTCGCGCCGGGCCCCTCCCTCTCCCGCAAGGGGAGAGGGGTTTAAAGCCCCAACCGCCCCGCCACCTCTTCCCCGATCGCCAGCGACGCGGTCAGGCCGGGGCTCTCGATGCCGAACAGGGCGACCAGGCCGGGCATGGAGGTGTCCAGGTCGAAGTCGGGCTGGGGCTCGCCCGGGCCGTGGATCTTGGGGCGCACGCCGGCGTAGTCGGGGGTCAGGGCGCCGTCCGGCAGGGCCGGCCAGAAGCGGCGCACATAGGCGTAGAAGCCCTCGGCCCGGGCCGGATCGACGTCGTAGTCGGGGTGGTCGACGTATTCGAGGTCCGGCCCGAAGTGGGCGCGGCCGCCCAGGTCGCGCTTGTAGTGCACGCCGAGCGCGCCGGGGATCGGCGGCGGATAGACCAGGCGCTGGAACGGCGCGGGGCCGCTGAGCGCGAAATAGGTGCCCTTGCCGTAGTGGGCGGGCGGGATGCGGCTGGCCGGAAAGCCCTCGACGTGGGCGGCGCAGCCCTGCGCGTCCAGGCCCGGGGCCAGCACCAGCCAGCGGCAGCTCAGCTCGGCCGGCTCGGCCCCGCCGGCGCGCACGCGAAAGCCGCCGTCCGGCAGGGGCGCGGCGTGCTCGAACGGCGCGGCGAAGGCGACAGCCCCGCCGGCCGCCTCGATCTCGCCCTGCAGGGCCAGCATGTAGCCGTGGCTGTCGAAGATGCCGGTCTCTTCCGAGAGCAGGGCGGCGACCGCGTTGACCTGGGGCTCCAGCGCGCGGGCCTGTTCGCCGGTCAGGCGGCGGATCCCCTCGACGCCGTTCAGCCCCGCCTGGGCCTCGATGGCGTCCAGGCGCGCGACCTCGGCCGCGTCGGTGGCCACCACCAGCTTGCCGCAGCGCTCGTACGGAACGCCGTGCTGTTCGAGAAATCCGTAGAGCGCGCGCCGGCCCTCGACGCACAGGCGGGCCTTCAGCGAGCCGGTCGGATAGTACAGCCCGGCGTGGATCACCTCGGAATTGCGCGAGGACACGCCCGAGCCGATCAGCCGCTCCTTCTCCAGCACGATGACGGAATTGCCGCGGCGGGAGAGGGCGTAGGCGCAGGCCAGGCCGACCGCGCCTGCCCCCACCACGATCGCATCGACGTCGTACATGCGCCGAGCGTGGCCGGGCGGGGCGGGGAGATCAAGGGCGTCCGTGATCCTTCTCCCCTTGAGGGAGAAGGACGGAGCCCGCGCGCCGGAGGGCTTCAGCCCGCAGGCCTGCGCGGGAGGATGAGGGGTCTCGCGAGCTTTCGGCAGGGGCGCCTTAACCCGACGGCGGCAGGGTCATGCGCTCGTGGAGTCGGAGCAAGCGCGTGTTCGGTCGGGGCTTGGCGTTGACGGCGGCGCTCGCCGCGGGAGTGGGCGGCTGTGATCGTCCCAGGAGCGCCGCGTCGGGCGGGGCGCCGGTGCGCCCGTGCATGGTCTGGGACGTGGGCCTGGCGCCGACCGACCCGGCGGCTGAGTTCGTCTATGGCCATGACTACATCGGCGGGGTCACCCATCGGACCCGGTTCAGCATCGCGGCCGTGAAGCGAGCCTTCCCGTCGGCCGAGATCACCCGCGAAGACTGGAGCATGTACACCGACTCCCGGCCGGCCCGGCGTGAGCCGAGAATCCGGGTGCGCGCGCCCGGCGTGGACTTGGTGCTGGGAGAGGCGCCCGGCGGGTGCGTCGGCGGAGCGACGATCGACGGCGCGCGTGCGCGCGGGCCGGTCAACCTGCCGGACGGGGCGGCGTGGCGCGACAGCGGGTTTGCCCCGGCCGACTGCAGGACGGAACAGGAGCCGTTCGTCCCCGACACGTCGGTCATGTCCTGTGGACGCCCCGGCGAGTCCGACCTTCGCTATTGGTTCGCCATTCCGGCGCAGGACGTGACTGCGCCCCCGGACCTTGAGCACGCTCGGTTTACGCACGTGGTCTGGGGCTATTTCGCTCGCTGGTGACCCGGTCGGCGCGACCCCTCATCCTCCCGCGCAGCCCTCCGCTAGCGCTCCGGGGCGCGGGCTCCGTCCTTCTCCCTCAGGGGGAGAAGGAGCAGCGACAAGGCGCCCCGCCGCCTTGACCTGAGTTTGCGCGACCGCCGATATCAACCTTGGGGTGACTCGGCGCGGGGGCGTCGGCGGGGGGCGTGACATGATGGAATCGACGCTGGCCAAGCGGGTGGACCGCCGTCCGAAGCGGGGGATGGGGACGGTCGTGGCCGTGGGCCTGGCGCTGGTCGTCGGCTCGATCCTGCTCGAGAGCGGGTCGGCCTTCCGCGACCGCGAGCAGGACAAGGCCGAGAGGCAGGTATTGGCCTCGGAGCTGACGACGGCTCTGAGCGAGGCCTACCAGGGCCGCCAGGTCGAGGTCGGGCCGAGCGTGTCCGGAGAGGCTGGCGAGCTGGGTCGCCTGATGAAGGTCCACATGAACGCCCTCGTCGCCGATCAGCAGGCCTCCCAGGCCGAGTTCGTGGCGGCGGGCGGGGACCGGCTGCTCGACGCGTCGACCTTCGCGGGTGAAGCGGGTCTGAGCGGGGCGCGGGCGCGTCTGGCGAAGGCGCGGGCGATCACGGAGAAGTACCGCGTTCTGCCGGCTGTGCGGCTGGCCGAACTGCGCGCGGCGGTTCAGGCGTCGCCGCGGCTGAGCCCGACCACAAAGCGCGAGGCCTTGGCCGGCGTCGACAAGGGCCAGGCCAGGGCGCTGGCGAAGGTGGAGCGGATCTGGGGCCTGGAAGCGAAGATCCTCGACGAGGTCGAGGGCGGTCTGGACGTCCTGCAGGGCGCGCGCGGACGCTGGGTGGTCCGGGACGGGCAGCTCCTCTTCGCGCGTGACGACGATCTCAAGGCTTACGACGCGCACGTGCAGAAGATCCGCCGGCTGGCCGCCGAGGAAGAGGCGTTGGTCGCAGGCGCCCAGGCCGAGACGATGGCAGGCGTCGAGCGCCTGCGCAACCCGAACGGGGGCTAGAGCCCCTCAGTCCCCCGGCAGGTCCGCCGCTGCGTCGACCATGTGGGCGGCCATCCGCGCGGCGGCGTCGGGGCGCAGGCGCTCCAGGGCGGCGAAGGCGGCGATCTGTGCGCGGCAGTATTCGGGGCGGGGCAGGCGGCGCAGGTCGGGGTTCGGCGGCACGCCGGCCTGGGCGCGCAGCTCGCGGTAGGCGGCCTCGTAGAAGGCCTGGTCGCTGGCCCCGGCGCGGGCGCGGCGCACCGGGTCCAGCC
>NZ_JAAIVC010000252.1 GCF_010975005.1 Caulobacter sp. 17J65-9
GGCGACGGCCGCTGCGGCCGCCGACCGGGATTGGGCGAAGTAGGCGTCCAGATCGGCCTCAGTCGCCTCCAGGACGCACTCGGGAGCCAGGACCGCCGCCAGCTTGCCAGCAATGTCGAGCTGCAAGGCGTAGACCGCCTTGTTCACCGCGACCTCGCCGAACCCGCCGCCCGAGTACTGCGCGACCGTCACAGGCTGGCCCATGACCGTGGCTAGGTCGGCCGCCTCGGCCGAGCTCGCCGCCGCCGTAATGGCGACGACCATCGCCGCAACCCAAACCTTCATGATGCGCCCCCGCCCGTATCCCGGCAGGCTTGATCAATTGAGATCGCCGGTCAAGACGGGCGCCTCAGGCCGTCCTGACCACGCCAGATTGATCAACCTTGACCGGCCAGGGGCGCAGCCTCTGGCCGCCGCAGGGGCCGCCGACGCACAGGCCGTCCTCGATCTCGAACAGGGCGCCGTGCCAGGAGCACATGATCAGGTCGCCGCGGCTGGTCAGGTACTTGTCCAGCTCCTGGGCCAGCGGCAGGCCGGCGTGCGGGCAGCGGTCGACATAGCCGTAGACCTGCTCGCCCTTGCGCACCACGAAGCCGTGGAAATAGGCGTCGCGGATCTGCAGCACGAAGTTGCGCGCGCCCGGGTCGGCCAGGCTGTCCAGCGTGCACAGCGGCACGCCGGCGGGGGTCTCCCATACCCGCTTGCGCTCCGCGCCTTCCTCGATTTCGCCTGAACCGTCCACGCTCACTGCACCAGTCCGGATCGTCTCAACGCTCCGCCTTCAGCGGGCGGGTCATCAGGCCCTCGATGGCCGCCTCGACGTCGATCTCGCCGGCCAGCACGGCGGCGACCGCCTCGCAGATCGGGGTCTCGACGCCCAGGCGCGCGGCCAGCTGGCGCACCGCCGGGGCGGACTCCACGCCCTCGGCCACCGAGCGCTTGCCGGTCAGGGCCTCGGCCAGGGTCAGGCCCTGACCCAAAGCAAGGCCCACGCTCATGTTGCGCGACTGCGGAGACGAGCAGGTCAGCACCAGGTCGCCCAGGCCGCACAAGCCGGCCACCGTGTCGGGCTTGGCGCCCAGCGCGACGGCGTAGCGGGTCATTTCGGCGAAGCCGCGGGTGATCAGGGCGGCGTGGGCGCTGCGGCCCAGGCCCCGGCCCTCGACGATGCCGGCGCCCACGGCCAGCACGTTCTTCAGCGCGCCCCCGGCCTCGGCCCCGATCATGTCGTCCACCCAATAGGGGCGGAAGCTCGGCGAGGCGATCGCCTGCACCAGCTCCTGGCCGAGCTCCGGATCAGCGCAGGCCAGGGTCACGGCGCACGGCATGCCGCGCGCCACCTCGGCCGCGAAGCTCGGACCGGACAGCACCGCCGGGCGCGCCTGGGGCAGGGTCTCGGCCAGCACGTCGGTCATCAGCTTCAGCGTGCCGCGCTCCACGCCCTTGGCGCACAGCACGATCGGCAGGCCGTCGCGCACGTGCGGCGCGAAGGCGGCGAGCGTCGAGCGCATGTGCTGGGCCGGCGGCACCGCCAGGATCAGATCGCAGGCGGAAAGGTCCGCCATGTCGCCGGTCACGGTGATCGCGGGATCCAGCTTCACGCCGGGCAGGAAGGGCGTGTTCTCGCCGCTGGCGCGCACCGCCTCGAGCACCTCGGGCTCGCGCGCCCACAGGGTGGTTTTCAGACCGGCCCGGACCGTCGCCTGCGCCAGGGCCGTGCCCCACGCGCCCGCGCCGATCACGCCCACGCTCGTAAATCCGTTCACGCCTTCGCCCCCTTGCGTCCCGGTTTATGGGTCGGATCGGCCAGCGCCGCCGCTTCGTCCAGCGGCCAGCGCGGTCGCGCCGCGACGTCGAGCCCCGAGACCAGGCCCTCCGCCAGCCGCTCCGCGCCCGCAAGGGCGATCATGGCGGCGTTGTCGGTGCAGTACTTCAGCGGCGGGGCCACGAAGGCGAAGCCGCGGGCCGCGGCCGTCTCCTCCAGCACCCGCCGGACGGTCCGGTTGGCCGCGACCCCGCCGGCCACCACGAACAGGCGGTGCGGGTGGTGGGCGGCGTAGCGGGCCATGGCCCGGTCTGAGCGCTCGGCCAGCTGACGGGCGATCGCCGCCTGCACCGAGGCGCACAGGTCGGCGCGGTCCTGGTCGGTCTTCACCTCGGCCTGGGCGACGCGCGCGGCCGCCGTCTTCAGGCCCGAGAACGAGAAGTCGCAGCCCTGGTGGCCCAGCAGCGCGCGCGGCAGCGGGAAGCGGCTCGGATCCCCGCTCTCGGCCAGCTTCTCCAGGTGCGGCCCGCCCGGATAGGGCAGGCCCAGCGCCTTGGCGATCTTGTCGAACGCCTCGCCGGCCGCGTCGTCGATGGTCGAGCCGTAGCGCTTGCACAGGCCCACGCCTTCGACCGAGAGCAGCTGGCAGTGGCCGCCGGAAACCAGCAGCAGCAGAAAGGGATAGTCCGCCTTGGCGCCCAGCCGCGCCGACACGGCGTGACCCTCCAGGTGGTTGACGGCGATGAGCGGCTTGCCCGCCGCCAGCGCCACCGCCTTGCCGAACGACAGGCCGACCATCACGCCGCCGACCAGGCCGGGGCCGGCCGTCGCGGCCACGCCGTCCAGGCCGTCGAAGCCGACGCCGGCCTCGCGCATGGCTTCGCGCACGATGCCGTCGATGCCCTCGACGTGGCTGCGCGCGGCGATCTCCGGCACCACGCCGCCGTAGGGGGCGTGTTCCTGGATCTGGCTGGCGACGACGGAGGACAGCACCTCGACCGCGCCGTCGGGCGCGCGGCGCACCACGGCCGCGGCGGTTTCGTCGCAGCTGGTTTCAATGCCGAGGACGGTGAGGGATGACGCCATGATTGCGGGCGGGACCGCGCTCCTGTAGTCCGGCCGGGACCTAAAGCCTGAGAGCGCGAACGGTTTTGGCTGCCGCGCTCGTGTACCTGTCCGAGGTAGCCGCCGCATGGCCACCATGCAACCGCCCGTCCGCATCGGCACTCGCGCCTCCAAGCTCGCCCAGACCCAGACGCGCCACATGCAGGCGCGCATCGTCGCCGCCCTGGGCGCCGATCCGGCCGACGCCGACCGTGTCGCGCCGCTGGTGCTGATCACCACCACCGGCGACCGCATCCAGGACCGCCGCCTGCTGGAGGCCGGCGGCAAGGCGCTGTTCGTCAAGGAGATCGAGGAGGCCCTGCTGGCCGGCGAGATCGACGTGGCGATCCATTCGATGAAGGACGTGCCGGCCGAGCAGCCGGCCGGCCTGACCATCGCCGCCATTCCCGAGCGCGAAGACCCGCGCGACGCCTTCGTCAGCCTGAAGTGGGGCTCGCTGGCCGAATTGCCGCAGGGCGCGCGCCTGGGCACCGCCAGCCTTCGCCGGCAAGCGCAGACCCTGGCCGACCGGCCCGACCTCGAGATCCTGATGCTGCGCGGCAATGTCGACACCCGCCTGCGCAAGCTGGCCGAAGGCGAGTGCGACGCCATCCTGCTGGCCAAGGCCGGCCTGAACCGCCTGGGCATGGCCGACGTGGTGCGCGACCTGCGCGATCCGGTCGCCGCCCCGCCGGCCCCGGGCCAGGGCGCCCTGGCCATCCAGAGCCGCGTCGTCGACGCCGACGCCGCCTGGCTGCGCTCCCTGCACCACGCCCCGACCGCGC
>NZ_JAAIVC010000253.1 GCF_010975005.1 Caulobacter sp. 17J65-9
GGCCGTGGGCGAGGCGGCCGCCTCGACGCCTGCGGTCATCGACCCGGCGCCCGAGCCCGCGGCGCCGGCCGCTCCGGCCGAGACGCCGTTGTTCTCCACCGGCACTGAGACCGAGACCCCCGGCGAGGCGCGCCCATCGAAGGCGCTGGTGCGCACGGTGATCCGGCGGCTCGACGCGTCGGATGTCGAGATGCTGGACGAGTGCGTCGCCTTCCACGGCCTGAAGGCGGGCGACTACGCCGCGTTGTTGAGCGCGGTGCGGGTGAAGCCCGCGCCCGGCCGGGAGCTTTGGTTTGTGCGCCCGGCGCTGGCGCCCCGCTGCGACGCCCTCTACGGCGCCCACCTGTTCCGCTACTTCCTGGTCGAGCGGCGCGCCGGCGGCGCGATGCGGGTGGTGTTCGAGAACGGCGGCGACGGTTTCGCCGTCTATCCGACGGTGAGCCACGGCCTGAACGATATCGAGACCACCGGCTGCACCGTGGGCGACTGCTGGATCGTGCGCCACGCCTACGACGGCAAGGCCTACCGGCCCGCGCGCTGCATGCACGAGATTGTCGGTGAACGCACCGAGCCGATGAACTGCGAGGATCTGGGCTAGCGGTTCAGCCCGCGAACGCCTTGCGCAGGCGCGCCGAGGCGGGCCGTTGGGCGCCGTCCTGGTTGACCAGCACGACCAGGACCAGCGGCGCGTCCTCGAACACGTCCAGCTGAGCGGCCGCGCCGATGGTGCCGCCGTTGTGGCCGAAGCTCGGGCGGCCGTTGACCGTGAGCCGGCCGAAGCCTGAGGCATAGGCGTCGATCGGGCCGCCGGGCCGGTCCATGCGCCCGCGCTCCGCCTTGAGGCCGGCCAGGGTCGCGGGCTTCAGGAGGCGCCCGTCCGTCAGCGCGACGGCGAAGCGGAACAGGTCGTCGACCGTGGATGCGCCGCCGCCGGCCGGGCCGCCGCGGCCGGGCCATTGGCTGCGGGCGTCGGTCCATTCGCCAGGCGTGCAGTTCGGCTGGGCGAAACAGCCGTTGGTGTAGCCGATAGCGAGGTCGGCGGCGGTCTCGCCGAGCGCGGGATAGCCCGTGCGCGTCATGCCGGCCGGCCGGAAGACGCGTCGGCGCACGCTCTCGTAGTAGTCGCGCCGGTCCAGCCGCTCGATCACCGCCCCCAGCAGCGCGAAGCCGGAGTTGCTGTAGGCGTAGCGGGCGCCCGGCTCGAACTGCGGCTGTTCCTCTCGGACCAGGTCGACATAGTCGGCGACCGAGCGGATCGACGCCCGCACCTGCGCCCAACCGGGCGAGCCGAAATAGCTGCCCAGGCCCGAGGTGTGCGTCAGCAGCTGGCCCAGCGTGATCCGCGAGGCGACGGCGGCCGGGAAGGCGGGCAGGTGGTCCGACAGGCGGTCGTCCAGCGAAAGCCGGCCCTCCTGCAGCAGCTGGCCGATCGCGACCGTGGTGAACAGCTTGCCGGCCGAGGCCAGGTTGAAGCGGGTGTCGGGCCGGTTGGCGATCTGGCGCTCGCGGTCGGCCAGCCCCCAGGCCTTGCGCAGAACGGGGCGGCCCCCGACCGCGGCCAGAGCCGCGCCGGACAGCCGCCCCTCGGCGGCGAGCGCGTCGAGCGCCTGTTCGGCGGCTGCGGCCGGATCCTCAGCGTTGGCGGGGAGGGCGACGGCCAGGGCGGACAGGCCCAGGCCCGTGAGCGCGAAGCGACGGGTGATGATCATGTCGCAAGCGTGGCCGTACGCTGTTACGTGGGGATGTCGCCTCTGTTTCGTCGCTGAAACCTTGGCGGTGCACGAAGGAGGGGCGGGATGCGGGCGATCTTCCTGGCGGCGGCGCTGTCGCTGACGGCTTCGGCGGCGTCCGCGGCGCCGGCGGACGGGCCGGTGCGCTATCGGCTGTCGCCGGTGTTCACCGACGAGCGGCTGACGGCCCTAGCCGTGGAGATCCGCTTCGCCGGGGACCGCGACGGCGAGACGGTCGTGAACCTGCCCGACGACTGGGCCGGCGAAAAGGAGCTGTACCGCCTGGTCGAGGACGTCACGGTCGACGGCGCGAAGCTGGAACGGCCTGAGCCGGCCAGGCTGGTCCTGCGCCACCGGCCCGGGCGCGAGCTGACGGTGCGCTACCGGGTCCGTTCGGGCTATGACGGCGCGCCGTCGACCGGCCAGTCCGGCGGCAATCCCTACCGGCCGATCGTGGCCGGCTACTGGTTCTCGGCGATCGGGACCACGGTGTTCGCGGCCCCGGAAGGTGACGGCGACGGCGGCGGCGCGCGGCCGGCCAGCTTCGCCTGGGGCGTCTTCCCGTTCGGCTGGCGGCTGGCCTCGGACCTGGAGCGCGAAGGCCTCAAGGTGGACGACGTCGGCGAGAGCGTGCTGGTCGGCGGGGCGAACCTGAACGTCCGGTCCCTGGGCGGGAGCGCGGCGCCCGTGCGGGTGGCGGTGCTGGGCGACTGGGGGCTCGACTGGAAAGCCTTCGACGACAAGATGGGCCGCATCGCCGCGGCCAGTTCGACCCTCTGGAACGACGGCGCCTCGCCCTTCCTGATCGCGGTCACCCCGCTGGCGGCGCGCGCCGACGGCCGCTCGCTGGGCGGCACGGGCCTGGGCGACGCGTTTTCGCTGTACGCCTCGACCAACACGCCGGACGCCGAGCTGCCGTGGCTGCTGGCGCACGAGCACCTGCACGCCTGGCTGCCGCGCGCCATCGGCGGCCTGTCCGACAAGGACGAGGCGCTGGGCTACTGGCTGAGCGAGGGCTTCACCAACTTCTACACCGGGCGCGTGCTGCTGCGCTCGGGCGTGTGGACGCTCGACCAGTATGTCGGCGACTTCAACCAGCGGCTCCAGGGCTACTGGACCTCACCCGGGCGGACCTTCTCGAACGCCCAGGTGGCCGAGGGCTTCTGGACCGACCCGCGGGTCAAGGACATGCCCTACCAGCGCGGCATGGTGATCGCGGCCCTGTGGGACGGGCGGCTGCGCGCGGCCAGCGGCGGCGCGCGCGACCTGGACGACCTGATGCTGGCCATGAAGGGCCCGGCCGTCGCGGGCGACGAGGCGCCGGTCCGGCTGGCGCGGCTGGCCCCGGGCGTGGGGCTCGAGCTGGGCGACGACCTGGCCCGCTATGTCGACCGGGGCGAGATGGTCAGCCTGCCGGCCGACCTCTTCGCCCCATGCGCGCGGGTGGAGACCGTCAGCCAGGCCGGGTTCGACGCCGGCTTCGACACCAGCGTGCTGCGCGATCCCAAGCCGGCGGCGCGCGCGGTGACGCCGTCGGGGCCGGCCTTCGCCGCGGGCCTGCGCGAGGGCGACCTGCTGCTGGGCTGGAGCATCTTTGGCGGCGACACCACCAGGGACATCGAGCTGACCGTTCGCTCGCCCGCGGCCGGCGCGCCGCAGCGCGACCTGCGCTATCGCCCGCTGGGCGCGCCCATGCCGGTCCAGCGGCTGGTGCTGGCCGAGGGGCTGAGCGCGCTCCAGCGCGAGGCGTGCGCGCGGTTCATGTCCGGCGAGGCGCCGGCGCCGGTGCTGAAGGGATGAGACGCGAACTCCGCCCGCGCCGTGGTCGTTGACGTTTGATGTGGCGCCAGGCGGTCGAGGTGGCGGTGATCGGGGCCGGGGCGGCCGGGCTGGCGGCCGGCCGGGCGGCGGC
>NZ_JAAIVC010000254.1 GCF_010975005.1 Caulobacter sp. 17J65-9
GAGCGGCAGCGGCGTCGGCGGCCGGAGCAGCGGCGTCAGCGGCCGGAGCAGCGGCGGCGTCGGCGGCCGGGGCTTCAGCGGTGGCTTCGGCGGTCGGCTCGGCGGCGGCCGGAGCTTCTTCTTTCTTTTGGCAAGCGGCGACCGACAGAGCGGCGATGGCGACGGTGGCGACGACGAGCTTACGGATCATGTTCCCAGGTCCCTTCAGAAGGTTAAGAGCGCCAGGATGGGAATCCCGTGCTCCAGCTACGGAATATCGCGAGTTCCATCACACTCGCAAGAGGCGATTTCACGGATGCGTGATTGCGGCGCAGGTTGTTGCCCTTACGCCGCCTGGGCCACGTCCTGCGGCTGGGCGTTCAGCGCCTCTTCCAGCTCCAGGAAGCTGGGCTGGGCCGGGCTCGGCACGTGGCCGCGGCCGATCTCGACCGAGATCTGGGCGGCGTTGCCGTGCAGGTGGGCGACCAGCACCGCCTGGATGATCTTGTAGACCGAGCCCTCCTCGTCGACGACCTCCTTCAGGCGCGTGGCCATCGGGCCGACCAGGCCGTAGGCCAGGAACACGCCCAGGAAGGTGCCGACCAGGGCGCCGCCGATCATGCCGCCCAGCACTTCCGGCGGCTCGGTGATCGAGCCCATGGTCTTCACCACGCCCAGCACGGCGGCGACGATGCCCAGCGCCGGCAGGGCGTCGGCCAGGTTCTGCAGGGCGTGGGCCGGGGCCAGGGCCTCGTGATGGTGCTTCTCGAGTTGCTTCTCCATCGCGTCCTCGACCTGGTG
Source organism: Caulobacter sp. 17J65-9 (assembly GCF_010975005.1). Taxonomy (GTDB): domain Bacteria; phylum Pseudomonadota; class Alphaproteobacteria; order Caulobacterales; family Caulobacteraceae; genus 17J80-11. Next base: position 781 of record NZ_JAAIVC010000254.1, read on the forward strand.
GGGATCCTCCAGGTTCATGGTCATCATGCGGATGGTGTCGCAGATGAAGTCGAGCGCGAAGTGGTCCTTCATCACCTTCGGGAAGCGGGTGAAGATGGCGCTCTCGTGCGGGTTCTCGATGTGGCTCTCCAGCGCGATGACGCCCTTGGCCTTCATCGTCTTGGTCAGCACGAACATCAGCGAGAGCAGGTCGCGGTAGTCCGTCCCCTTCCACTTCGGGCCGGCGAACACCTTGCCGAAGCCGCCCATGGTGGCCTTCAGGGTCGAGGTCTTGTTCGAGATCAGGAACGAGGCCACGCCGGCGCCGCCGATGGCCATCATCTCATGCGGCAGGGCGTGCATGATCACGGCCATGTTGCCGCCGGAGATGATGTAGCTGCCGAACACCATCGCGAACAGCACGACGATGCCGATGATCTGGAACATGGGAACGGCCCGAGCTTAGGTTTCGGGGCCAACCTGAACGTTAATCATTAAAGCGCGGTTGCGGAGAACGCGGGGACTTGGCGTCGCCGTGCGAGCCGCTTATCAGGCCGCCATGTCCGTAACGGCGCGCCGCCTGACCCGTCCAGAGGTGAACCTGATCGTGGTCGCCGGTCGACTGACCGGCGAGGACCTCGACGCGGTGGCGCGTGCGGCGGAGGCTTCGGTCATCACCCCGGACCGGCACACCCTGGCGTATTTCCGCGGGGACGCGTCGGTCGAAGGCTTGCCGCTGTCGGCCATGGCGCGGCTGCGCCACGCGCTTCGTGGGCCGGAGCGGATGCGCGACGCCCGCCCCGACCGACGCATCGCCCTGGTCAGCCCGGCCCTCGCCAGCGAGCCGTTGATGAAGCTGTGGACCGCGTTCGCGACGGCCGGCGAGGGGCGCATCGCCGAGACCCGCGCCTTTCGGACTTTCGCCGCCGCCGCGGGCTGGCTCGGTCTGAACGGCGTCGACCTCGACGTCCTGCTGCAGCTGGCCGCCTGATCGCCGGTTTGCGCCGCCCCTCACACGGGCGTAAGGCTCAGCTCGTGTCCGCGCCCGATCTCGCCCGCCGCCGCGCCTTCGCCGTCGTCTTCGCGGCGCTGATGTCCACCGCCGCCGGCGGCAACGCCCTGGTCTCGGTGCTGCCGGCCATCGGCCGCGAGATCGGCGTCTCCGACACCCTGATCGCGGCGGTGTTCTCGCTCTCGGCCCTGTTCTGGACCTTCTCGGCGCCGCTGTGGGCGCGAAAATCCGACCGGGTCGGACGCCGGCCGATGATCCTGCTCGGCCTGGGCGGCTACACCGTCTCCATGCTGCTGTTCGGCCTGGTGGTGCTGGCCGGCCTGCACCAGTTGGCCGTCCCGGTCGCGGTGTTCGCCGGCATGGCGGTGGCCCGCTCGCTCTACGGACTGCTGGGCTCCGCCGCCAGCACCTCGGCCCAGGCCTATGTCGCCGACCGCACCGCCCCGGAGGAGCGCACCGACGCGCTGGCCCTGGTGGCCTCGGCCTTCGGGCTGGGCACCATCACGGGACCTGCGCTGGCGCCCTTCTTCGTCCTGCCGGGCGTCGGCCTGGCCGGGCCGATGTTCTGCTTCGCGGTGATCGGCGTCTGCGTGCTGTGGGCCGCCTGGCGCTGGCTGCCGGCCGGCGACTACATCGCCACCCCGCAGGGCGAAAGGCCGACCCACGCCACCGCGCCGAAGCTCGGCCTGTGGCGCGACCCGCGCGTCGCGCCCTTCCTGATGTGGGGCCTGGCCGCCGGCAGCGCCCAGGCGGTGAACGGCCAGGTGCTGGGCTTCCACGTCATCGACCGGCTGCACATGAGCCCGGCCGAAGCCCAGTCCTTCATCGGCCTGGCCATGTTCGGCGGCGCCGCGGCGACCCTGGCCGCCCAGTGGGGGCTGATCCGCCTGCTGCACCTGTCGCCGCGCGCCCTGCTGCGCTGGGGCGCGGCGCTGGCCCTGCTGGGCAACCTGGCCGCCGGCTTCGCCCACGACTACTACGGGGTGGTGATCGGCTTCGCCCTGCTGAGCCTGGGCTACGGCTTCACCCGCCCGGGCTTCACCGCCGGCGCCTCGCTGGCGGTCGGCCCGACCGAGCAGGGCGCGGTCGCCGGCGCGGTCGCCGCGGTCAACGGGGCCTGCTGGCTGGTCGCCCCGGTCGTGGGCGTGGCGCTCTACGAGTGGCGCGCGCCCAGCCCCTACCTGCTCAACGCCGCCATCCTGCTGGCCCTGGCCGCCGCCGCCTTCGCCGTGAAGGCCCTGGCCACCGCCGGCCAGCGCCCGGCCAGCACTGCGCCCGGCGTCGACGAACCGCAGGCGAAGCCTTGATTACAGCCTCCCTTCTCCCCTTGCGGGAGAAGGTGGCGCGCGGAGCGCGTCGGATGAGGGGTGACGGCGCAAACGCCGGCCGCGATCAGCCCAACAATGCTCTTCATCCTGACGCCTCGGCGCAGACACCCCTCATCCGGCCGGCTCCGCCGGCCACCTTCTCCCGCAAGGGGAGAAGGAAGAGCTCTGCCCGCAACGAGAAAGGGCGGACCTTTCGGCCCGCCCTTTCGTGTGTCTCGCCTGATCGCTGGGATCAGATGTAGCGGCGCAGCGCGCGGGCCAGTTCGTTGGCGCCGCCCTTCTTGCCCTTCTGGGCCGGCTGGTAGGCCACCCGGGCGTGCTCGACGCAGTACGGGCTCTCGCCGGCGCGGCGGCCGCAGAAGCTGAACTCGTTGGAGCTCGGGTCGCCGATCGGCCACTTGCACATGTGGGCGCCGAGCGTCAGCACGGTGGCCGTGCCGGACAGCTCCACGAACGGGGCCGGGGCCGGAGCCGCCGGACGCGGCGCGGGCTCGACCCGGCGC
>NZ_JAAIVC010000255.1 GCF_010975005.1 Caulobacter sp. 17J65-9
CGCTGGCCCTGGGCGCGATCGCGGTCGGGGCGCTGGCCATCGGCCGGCTGCGCGTCGGCCGTGCGGCGGCGGACCGGGTCAAGATCCGCCAGCTGTCGGTCGACCGGTTGGAGGTCGGCGAGCTGACCGTGCGCCACTCCACGGGCCTGGGCCCCACGCCGCTCGGCGCCACGGCGGCCCAGCCGTCGCCGTCCATGTTCGACAACCCGTCCGTGCCGCCGGGCACCGCCTAGCGGTCAGACGTCCAGCAGGCCTTCGAAGCCGCCGTAGATCATCCGCTTGCCGTCGAACGGCATGTCGTGAGCCTGCATGCGGGTGTCCTGCATCATCTTGGCCCAGCCCGCGTCGCGCGCGGCCTTGTCGGGCCAGGTCACCCACGAGAACACCACGGTCTCGTCCGGCGTCGCCTGCACGGAGCGGCGGAAGTCGGTGACCTTGCCCTCGGGCACGTCGTCGCCCCAGGTCTCGACCACCCGCGTCGCGCCGTACTCCTTGAAGATGGCGGCCATGGCGCGGGCGTGCGCCAGGTAGGCGTCCTTGTTCGCGGTCGGCACCGCGGCGACCATTCCGTCGACGTAGCTCATGAGGTCCTCCTGGCGCCGATCGCGGGAGGCGACCGGCGCCGGAGGATCGTCAGACGTCGACCTCGGCGTCCAGCGCGTTTTCCTGGATGAACTCGCGGCGGGGCTCCACCACGTCGCCCATCAGCTTGGAGAACAGGTCCTCGGCGTCGTCGGCGTGGTCGACGCGCACCTGCAGCAGGGTGCGAGCGTTCGCGTCCAGCGTGGTCTCCCACAGCTGTTCCGGGTTCATCTCGCCCAGGCCCTTGTAGCGCTGGATCGACAGGCCCTTGCGGCCGGCTTCCAGCACCGCGGCGACCAGGTCCAGCGGACCGCGGATGGTGGTCGACTTGTCCTTGCGGCGGAACACGCCCGGCTTGGCGAAGGCGTCCTTCAGGCCGGCGGCGCGCTCGGCCAGACGGCGCGCGTCCTGCGAGTGCATCAGCTGGTCGTCCAGCACCACTCGCTCGGTGACGCCGCGGCGCACGCGCGAGAACACCACCGCGCCCTGCTCGCCGCGCTCGCCGGTCCAGGGGCCGTCGCCTTCCTCGTTATAGAGGTTCAGGCGCGCGGCCGCGGCCGCCGGATCGCCGCCTTCGGCGAACAGGCCGGCCAAGGCCGACTGCTCGATGGCGAAGGCCGGGGCGCGGGCCGACAGGCGGTCGACCAGGGCCTTGGCGAAGCGCGCTTCCTTCACCGCCAGGATCAGGTCCTGGCCGATGCGGCGCTCGCCCGAGGCGAGGTCGTACTCGGCCCCGTCCGAGCCCTCGTCGATCAGGAAGGCCTCCATCTCGGAGTCGTCCTTCAGATAGCGCGAGGACTTGCCCTTGCTGGCTTTGTAGAGCGGCGGCTGGGCGATGTAGAGGTAGCCGCGCTCGATCACCTGCGGCATCTGCCGGTAGAAGAAGGTCAGCAAGAGCGTGCGGATGTGGGCGCCGTCGACGTCGGCGTCGGTCATCACCACGATCTTGTGGTAGCGCATCTTCTCGATGTCGAAGTCGTCCCGCCCGATGCCGGCGCCCAGCGCCGTGATCAGGGTGCCGATCTGGTCGGACGACAGCATCTTGTCGAAGCGGGCGCGCTCCACGTTCAGGATCTTGCCGCGCAGCGGCAGCACCGCCTGGTTCTCACGGTTGCGGCCCTGCTTGGCCGAGCCGCCGGCCGAGTCGCCCTCGACGATGAAGATTTCAGACTTGGCCGGATCGCGTTCCTGGCAGTCGGCGAGCTTGCCGGGCAGCGAGGTGATGTCCAGCGCCGACTTGCGGCGGGTCAGTTCGCGGGCCTTGCGCGCGGCCTCGCGGGCGGCGGCGGCCTCGACGATCTTGCCGACGATGTGCTTGGCCTCGTTCGGGTGTTCCTCGAACCACTGGGCCAGGCCCTCGCCGACCAGGTTCTCCACCGCCGGACGGGCTTCGGAGGAGACCAGCTTGTCCTTGGTCTGCGAGCTGAACTTCGGGTCGGGCAGCTTGACCGACAGCACGCAGGTCAGGCCTTCGCGGGCGTCCTCGCCCGAGACGGCGACCTTCTCGCGCTTGGCCAGGCCGGAGCTTTCGATGTAGCCGCCGATCACCCGGGTCAGGGCGGCGCGGAAGCCGGCCATGTGGGTGCCGCCGTCACGCTGCGGGATGTTGTTGGTGAAGCACAGCGTGGTCTCGTGGTAGCTGTCGTTCCACCACAGGGCCAGTTCCAGCTCGACCCGGTCGCGCTTGCCGCGGACCACGATCGGCTCCTTCATCAGCGAGTGCTTGGACTTGTCGAGGTGGCGCACGAAGGCCTCGACGCCGCCGTCGTAGAGCAGGATCTCCTCGAACGGCTCGGCCCCGCGCAGGTCCTTGAAGACGATCTTCACGCCCGAGTTCAGGAAGGCCAGCTCGCGCAGGCGGTGCTCCAGCGTCTTCCGGTCGAACTCGATCATCGAGAAGGTGTCGGTCGACGGCATGAAGGTGACCGAGGTGCCGGTCAGGTACTCGCCGTTGTCGCGCCGGGGCGCCTCGCCGGTGACCTTCAGCGGGTCGACCGCGTCGCCGCGCTCGAAGCGCATCTCGTGCACCTGGCCGTTGCGCCAGATTTTCAGCAGCAGGTAGTCGGACAGCGCGTTCACCACCGACACGCCCACGCCGTGCAGGCCGCCGGAGACCTTGTAGGAGTTCTGGTCGAACTTACCGCCGGCGTGCAGCTGGGTCATGATGACCTCGGCCGCCGAGACGCCCTCGCCCTCGTGGATGTCGGTGGGGATGCCGCGGCCGTCGTCGGTGACGGTGACCGAGCCGTCGGCGTTCAGGGTGACGCCCACCAGGGACGCGTGACCGGCCAGGGCCTCGTCGATGGCGTTGTCGACCACCTCGTAGACCATGTGGTGCAGGCCGGAGCCGTCGTCGGTGTCGCCGATGTACATGCCCGGCCGCTTGCGCACCGCGTCCAGGCCCTTCAGCACCTTGATCGAGTCCGCGCCGTACTCGGCGGCGGCGTTGCCTGCGGTTTCGTCGGTCATGTCAGTCCAGAACTGTGAGGCGGCCCGCGTCGACACGGACACCCAATGCGCGACCTTTCAGGTCCTCGAAGAGCGCCTCGTCGGTCCCGGTCAGGAAAGCCTGCAGACCCAGCGCGGTGATTTCGTCGAAGAGCGCCGCGCGCCGGGACCGGTCCAGGTGCGCCGCGACTTCGTCGAGCAATAATATAGGATTCGGCTGGGCTTTCGCACGCGAAAGTCGCGCGGCCTGACCCAGCACCAGGTTCAGGATCAGCGCCTTCTGCTCGCCGGTGGAGCATTCCGCCGCAGGCCGGCCGCGCTCGCGGTGCACGACCTCCAGATCGGTGCGGTGCGGGCCTGACAGCGCCCGGCCGGCGCCGGCGTCGCGATCGCGCGAACGGCGCATGGCCTCGGCGATGTCGGCGCCGAGCGCGTCGTAGCTCGCGCCGGCCGCGGCGGCCTGCTCGAACGGACCGGACAGCGACAGCGCGGCCTGCGGGAACGGCCGGTCGGTGCGGGCGTCGATCTCGGCTTGCAGGGCGCCCAGTATTTCGCCGGCGAGC
>NZ_JAAIVC010000256.1 GCF_010975005.1 Caulobacter sp. 17J65-9
CCGGCCGCCAGCACGCCGGCGAGGATCCACAACCGAATACGCAACGCTATGCCCCCGAGACAGGCGCGCCCGGCCCCCGGCGCGCGTCGCGACAGGCTAGCGGCGCGGGCGGGCGGCCGCCAGCGCGTGGCGGGCCGCGGATCGACGCGGGTTTCCAGCGGCGCCTTAACATGGGCGGCCCATGTCGGCCGCCGCGCGACCCCTCACCCTCAAACGCTTCGCGCGGGGCCTCCTCTTTCCCGCAAGAGGAGAGGGGCGACTGTGCGCCCACACGCGCGAGGTCCGGTGGCGGACCGATGCGGGCGACGCTGTGACCGCAATCGAAGGCCGCTACTCCGACGCCTGCACCTGAGGCTGATCGGCGAGCTCCGGCGCCGCCCGGCAGGCACAGGTTGCGCGCCGACGCTCTTACAGCGAAGGTTGCGCGCTCTGGGGGCGTGGGGTTTGAGTCTGGTGCAGTATCCGATCGTCGTGAGGCCGGCTGGCGGCCTGGTGTGGTTCTGCACGATCTGCGTGATCCTGCTGGCGGCGGGCGCGATCGCCTTTCACGTATGGAACCTGAGCGCCCCTGAGCCGAGCCCGACGTGGCTGACCCTGGTCATCGCCGTCGGACTTTCGCTCTTCGCCGTCTACGCCCTCCTGTCGGCTGGCAAGTCGGCGGTGCGGCTGCACGCCGACCGCATCGAGGTGGTCGGGGTGTTCCGCACCGCGGTCCGCCGGTTCTCGGACATCACCGGCGTCCGCCAGGGCGGCGACGCGGGCTTCGTGCTGGTCGCCCGCGAGGGCGTGCGCTCGCTGATGGTCCCGAAGTACGTGACGAGCGACGCGGCCGTCGTCGACTGGCTCAACGCCCTGCCTTACCTCGACATGATCGAGGCGCAGGCCGCCCAGGCCGAGCTCGCCCGCGACGCGCGCCTGGGCGCTACGGAAGCTGAGCGCCTGAAGAACCTGCAGCGGCTGCGCCGGGTCGGGCAGGTGCTCAACGTCGGCGGCTACGCGCTGGGCGCATGGCTGCTGTTCTGGCCGCGGCCGTACGAGGCGGCGGTGTACGCCGCCCTGGCCGCGCCCGCGCTCGCCTTCGCCCTGGCGTTCTGGCGGCCGGGCCTGTTCATCCTGGTCGAGCGCGGCCGAATTGAGATGCGCGCCCACCTTTGGGGGCTGCTGCTGGCGCCGGCCGGCGCGCTGGCCGTGCGGGCGCTGACAGACGTGCAGCTGGTCGAGCAGGGGCCGGCCCTGATGGCGGCGGCGCTCGCCACCCTGGTCGGCCTGGCGGTCGCGACGGCGGCGGACGAGCGCGCGCGCACGCGGATCGGCGTCGTGTTTCTGGTCATGATCCTGTTCCCCTGGGCCTGGGGCGGCGGCGTGCTGATGAACATGCTGCTCGACCAGACGCCGCCGCGCCTCGTGCCGGCGGTGGTCGAGGCGCATGGCGGCGAGGCCCACGACGATCCCGCGCTGAGCCTGCGGGCCGAGGGGCGGCTCTACGAGGATCTGGACGTGTCGGGCGAACGCTGGACGGCGCTGCGCGACGGCGACCACGCCTGCCTGGTCGAGTTCAAGGGCCGCTTCGGCTGGCGCCACGTGCTGGCCGGCGGCACGTGCGACGGCGGCCCGGTCCTGCCGATCGTGCCGGTGGACGCGAAAGCCGCCTCAGGGGCGTGAGATGCAGGACGGCGGGGGGCTGTGGATATTCGGGCTGACGGTCTGGCTCGCGGCGCTCGCCATGCCCCTGATCGGCGCGTTTCTGCTCGGCTGGGCCGCGCGGGCCTGCTTCGAGCGTGGGCGTCAGTGGGGCGGCGGCGTTCTGACGCTCGGGTGCCTGCTGCTGCTGGCGTGCGCGACGGGTGTGGGGCTGCTTCCCGTCATGGGGCTGCACGCCTGATCGGCTGGCGCGCGCCAGCGAGGCGTGCAGACTGAGCGATCAGTCGTTCGAGTGAGTCCCGCGTGCGTATCCCCGCCCTCGCGCTCTGCGCCGTCGCGGCGCTGGCCGCCTGTTCGCCGCCGCCTGAGGCCGTCATCGGTCCGACCGAGGTCGAGGGGTCGGTCGAGTGGGATTATCCGCGGACCGTCGACTGGGTGAACCGTCCGATGCTCGTCGTTCCGCGGCCCGGCGGCATCTACCCGCAGGTGCCCGACGTCCGGCTGGCGCTGACCTGCACGGCCGACGGCCGGCTCGATGTGGACGGTCTGAGGATCGTCACGGACGTCGGCTCGTACGAGATCCCGGAGGCGGCCGGGCTGTCGAACGGCGTGCTGGCCGTGATCGGCGAGCCGGTCTGGCAGTCGACCGGCTATGAGCTCCAGGCCGAACTGGTGCTTTCGCCGACGCCGGACCAACTGCGCAACCTGCTCACCGGCGACAAGCTCATTCTCACCGCGCCGACGCCGGAGGGCGACTACGGAACGACCTACCCCGCGCCGCCTCGGGCCCTGGCGGAGGCTTTCCTGCGGGATTGCGCGGCGGGACAGGGGCGGTGAGGGCGCCCGCCGCCCAACGCCTTCACTCGCCGTCGAACTCGACCTCGATCGGCGTGTTCGGCGGGATGTCGTAGCCCTTCTGGGTGATCAGCCACTTCTGCACGAACTCGCGCACCGTATCGCGGGCGCCGTGATCGCGGGCGAAATCGACGTACTTGGGATTCTTCGCGTCGGCCTCCAGCAGCGAGCTGACGCGCCGCAGCAGGTCAGCCTGAGTGCCGAGGCCCGGCGCCAGGGCGCATTTCGAGAGAGTGCCCTTCAGTCCCCTGGTGTCGAAGGCGACGGGCGTCGCGGGCTCGAGCTTCGGCGCCTTCACGAACAGGCGCTGATTTCGGTAGTCCGCGCTCCAGTGTTTCGCCAGCCGGACGCGATAGGTTATGTGCGCGTCGACCGTGTAGGACGCGTGTTCCTTGCAGAACGGCACGTCGATCCCAAGCACGACGAACATATTGGTGAGATTGACCGGGCGTGGGTATCTGACCTTCACGACCTCCAGCAGGCCGCCGTTGGTTCGAATAACCACCGGCGTGTCGGTGAAGGCGGGCTCAGGCGCAGTCTTGTGCCTTGACAAGGACAACGCTCCGAACGCCAGCGCGATCACCAGCAGGGCGGGCAAGACGAACCTCGGCTCCGCAAGACGGCGCCATTTTTCGATCGTCGAGGGCGGGTCGCCGGCCGGCAGCACGCCGGCCTCGTCCGCGCGCGACAGCAGCCGCTGACCCAGGGCGCCGTCGACCCGGTAGGTCACCTCGAGCGTGTCGCCGTTCATTTCCGCCGCGACGACGGATACGAGCTTGCCGGGAACTACGCCCGCGATGAGCATCCCGCGCCGGATATCTTCAAGTCTCATGTCGCCCCCCCGCCCTGGCTGCGCCCGTCCCCGTCACGGTTGTAGCAGGATGGCGCTCGCATAACAGTGGTACGTGACGGGCGGGCTGGGCTTCAGCTTCGCCAGGGACGGGGAAACGGGTGGCTGGGAAACGGGACGAGAGGGCGCCGAGCGAGGCGGGGGGCAAGGCGTTGGCCCTGAGAGCTGTGGGGGAGGGTGTGGCGGCGAAGGCCGCGACCAGCCTCGCCAAGGC
>NZ_JAAIVC010000257.1 GCF_010975005.1 Caulobacter sp. 17J65-9
GCCGTCGCCGGCGCGGCCGGCGCCCCCGCGCAATCCGGTGGTGGCCGCCGCCTTCCGCGGGGCCGCGGCCCGCAAGCTCGACCTTCAGGTGGACGAGGACGGCTGGACCGAGTTCTGATGGGCGCGTGAACGCGCGCGCACCCCGGCTGAGGACTTTCGCGGCGGCCGCCTTCCTGTGGGGAGCGGCCGAAGCCTTTCTGTTCTTCGTGGTGCCCGACGTGCTGCTGGCCTGGGTGGCGCTGCGGCGCGGTCTGAAGGCGGCGTTGGTCTGCAGTCTCCTCGCCGCGGCCGGGGCGACGCTGGGCGGCGCGGCCATGTACGGCTGGGCGGCCCGTTCGCCCGAGACGGCCGCGCGGGCGGTCGAAAGGGTGCCGGCGGTGGCCGACGGCGCGACGGACAGGGCGGTGGAGGCCATGCGTCGCGAGGGCTGGTTCCGGGCGGCGGCGAGCGGGGCCTTCGCCGGACGGCCCTACAAGCTCTATGCGGCGGCGGCCCCGCGCGCGGGCGTCGAGCCGACGGCCTGGGTCGCGGCGGCGACGCCGATCCGGCTGCCGCGGTTCCTGCTGATGAGCGTGGGGTTCGCGGTCCTGGGCGCGCTGCTGCGCGATCGGCTGGACCGTCGGGTGATGCTGGCCCTGTACGGGACCGGCTGGACCCTGTTCTACGCGGCGTTCTGGACCCTGACGCCGGGATAACGAGACCGGCCGGCCGGAGCCGACCGGTCCTGCACGCTTAGCTCTTCTTCATGCCCATCATGGCCACCAGGCCGAGCACCACGCCGGCGCCCATCGAGGCCTTGTCGGCCCAGGCCGGCATCTTGGCTTCGAACGGCAGGATGTCGGTGAACATCATCGCCGCGCCGACGCCGAGCAGAACGATCGCGATCAGGAACATCAGGTTTTTCATGTTTCGCCCCCTCCCCGAGGCGGGTCGAGGGTAAGCCCGATCCGCGCGATCTGGCAAACCGGCGGTATTTGCGACGGAACAGGACGCCGCGACGTGAAGCGGCGCCGAGACCGCTAGCCTGACGCTGCGGCAAGGCGTAAGACGCCGCCCGAAAGCCCAACAAGAACCAAGAGGGAGACGCGCGTGCGCGACATCCGCCATTTCATCGACGGGGTTTCCGTCGAGGGTAAGTCCGGCCGCTTCGGCGACGTGTTCAACCCCAACACCGGCGAAGTGCAGGCCCGCGTGGCCCTGGCCACGCCCTCCGAGCTGGACGCCGCCGTGCAGTCGGCGCAGGCCGCCTTCGAAGGCTGGGCCGCGACCAACCCGCAGCGCCGCGCCCGCGTGATGTTCGAGTTCAAGCGCCTGGTCGAGCGCGACATGAACCTGCTGGCCGAGATGCTGTCCTCGGAGCACGGCAAGGTCATCGCCGACTCCAAGGGCGACGTGCAGCGCGGCCTGGAAGTCATCGAGTTCGCCTGCGGCATCCCGCACGCCCTGAAGGGCGAGTACACCATGGGCGCGGGCCCGGGCATCGACGTCTATTCCATGCGCCAGCCGCTGGGCGTGGTGTCGGGCATCACCCCGTTCAACTTCCCGGCCATGATCCCGATGTGGATGTTCGGCACCGCCATCGCGGCGGGCAACACCTTCATCCTGAAGCCGTCCGAGCGCGATCCGTCCGTGCCGGTGAAGCTGGCCGAGCTGATGATGGAAGCCGGCGCGCCGAAGGGCGTGCTGAACGTCGTGCACGGCGACAAGGTCGCGGTCGACGCCATCATCCAGCACCCGCAGATCCACGCGATCAGCTTCGTGGGCTCGTCGGACATCGCCCACTACATCTACTCGAACGGCACGGCCAACGGTAAGCGCGTCCAGGCCTTCGGCGGCGCCAAGAACCACGGCATCGTCCTGCCCGACGCCGACCTCGGCCAGACCGTGAAGGACCTGACCGGCGCGGCCTACGGCTCGGCCGGCGAGCGCTGCATGGCCCTGCCGGTGGTGGTGCCGGTCGGCAAGAAGACCGCCGACGAACTGCGCGAGCGCCTGGTGGCCGAGATCCCGACCCTGAAGGTCGGCGTCTCCACCGACGCCGAGGCCCACTACGGCCCGGTGGTCACCGAGGCCCACAAGCAGCGCGTGCTGGGCTGGATCGACACCGCCGTCCAGGAAGGTTCGGAGCTGGTCGTCGACGGCCGCGGCTTCAGCCTGCAGGGCCACGAGAAGGGCTTCTTCGTCGGCCCGACCCTGCTGGACCAGGTCAAGCCGACCATGAAGTCCTATCATGAGGAGATCTTCGGCCCGGTGCTGCAGATCCTCCGCGCCGAGACCTTCGAAGAGGCCCTGGCCCTGCCGTCGCAGCACCAGTACGGCAACGGCGTCGCCATCTTCACCCAGAACGGCCGCGCGGCGCGCGACTTCGCCGCCCGCGTCAACGTCGGCATGGTCGGCATCAACGTGCCGATCCCGGTGCCGGTCGCCTACCACACCTTCGGCGGCTGGAAGCGTTCGGGCTTCGGCGACATCAACCAGCACGGCATGGAAGGCGTCCGCTTCTGGACCAAGACCAAGACCGTCACCGCCCGCTGGCCGGAGAGCGCCCTGGAGCACCAGGACTCCTCCTTCGTCATCCCGACGATGCGCTGATGAACGAGACGGAGGCGGGCCGCGAGCGCCATACGCGCGCGCCCAAGCGGCCCGCCGCCTTCTTCGTGCTGTTCGCCCTCGCCGGCCTGATTTTGGCCGGCGGTGTGGCCTGGATGCTCGCTCGCTAGTTGATTTCGCAGGCGCCCCCTTCGAGTAACGCCGGTTTCGCTGTAAAGGTTAACCTGCGCGGTAACGATCCGCGCGGGGAGGCCCTTATGGCGGCGGCGTCGCATCATCGGTTTCTGCTCTACAGCCTGCTGGCGGCCGTGCTCGGCCTGTCGCTGGCTGGCGGCGGCTATTGGGGCTACTGGAACTACTACGCCCGCTTCCAGCCGGTGCTGATCACCAAGAACCAGAGCGACATCCAGAAAATCCTGGACGAGAGCGGCTGGGTCTCGCCGGGCGACCGCACCGGTCCGTGGCTGTACGTGGTCGGCTGGCGCAACTGCGACGCCTGCTCGACCTACGAGCGCGAGGAATTCCCCAAGCTGCGCGCCGCCGGCGTCGACACCCGCGTGATCGTCTTCGCCCGCGAAGAGCGCGAAGGCCTCGTCCAATCCACCCCGTCGGAACGCGCCACGGTCGCGGCCCTGTGGCTGGACCGGGACTGGGCGCTCTACCAGCGCTGGAAGACCGTCAGCTCGCGGGCCTGGACGGCCGAGGGCCTGAAGCCGGCCGACGGCGACATCGCGCGCACCGCCGTGGTCAACGCCACCGGCGCGACCGCCACCCAGCTGCAGACCTATCTGCGCGGCAACAATGTCGACGGCGCCTATCCGATGGTGCTGTGGCGCGATCCGGACGGCTACCTGAAGGCCTGCGCCTGCGCCGACAAGCGCAGCTGGCACTTCATCCGCAAGGACCTGGGCGCGCCGGACAAGGCCCCCAAGACCACCGACGAGAACGCCGTGGTCGCGCCGCCGGTCGCGCCGAGCGCGGCGCCGGCCGCCGCCGCCGCGCCGGCCC
>NZ_JAAIVC010000258.1 GCF_010975005.1 Caulobacter sp. 17J65-9
GCGCTCAGGATCGCCGGCCAGCGCGCGTCGGGCTCGCCCGGCCGGCGCAAGGCCCGGAAGGCGCCCTTGAACAGGGCCGGCGGGCCGACCTCGACCGGCACCCCGGCCACCAGCCGCCCGCCCGGCTTCAGCACCCGGGCGATCTCGTCCAGCGCCCGCTCGGTCTCAACCGGAGGAAGGTGCTCGAACACCTCCGTGCAAAACACCAGGTCGGCGCCTTCGGCCTCCAGCTCGGCCTCGTCGGCCGCCGCGCTCGCATTGGCCGCGCCGGCCAGCTGGGCCAGGGCCTGGGCGCGCAGGTCGGGGGCCGGTTCGAAGCAGGTCACCCGCGCCTGCGGGAAGCGCCGGGCCAGGCGCAGGGCCAGTTCGCCGTCGCCGCCGCCGTAGTCGACGATCACCCCGGCGACGAACCCCTCCGGAACGAACCGCAGGGCGTCGGAAAGGCGACGCTCCTGGACCCAGCGCTTCAGCGGGTTCGGGTCGCTTCGGGTCAGTTCGGCGTAGCTGGTCGCCATGCGCGCCCTGTCTCTCCCACGCCCCAGTTCGCCGAAACCAAATAGCGCTGTTAGGTGTTCACCTTGACAGCGGGATCGCGCCGCCCGCACAAGTGCAGCGTAACAATTATAGTTAACATGCGCTGGGGTGGTGTGATGTTGGACGATGCCGCCGAAGCGCGTCGGATCCGTGCGACGCACTTCGGCCATGCGGCCTTCGTGAAACTGACGGCTGTCGCGCTGGTTGCGGCGGTCGCCTTGCCCCTGTCCGGGTGCGACGACGACTACGCCCTGTTCTCCGGCCGCAAGCCGCAGGGCGGCGAGGCCCGCCTGGGCTGCCCGCGCCCCGCGCCGATCACCGGCGTCCAGCCCGGCTTCAACGACCAGGAGCGCGAGATCCGCCGCCTGCGTCGCTCGGGCTTCCAGAACGACTTCTTCGCCCAGCTGGAGCTGGCCCGCCGCTACCGGGCCGAGCGCGCGGTCGACAAGAACCTCGAGGACCCGATCGAGTCCTCGGTCTGGTACGCCGTGGCCCTGGCCAACGCCGAAGGCTACGCGCCGATCAACCGGGCCGCGCCGCGCAAGAGCTTCGCGGGCTTCCGCCGGGCCGGCTACGACGACTGCCGCGCCTGGGAGCGCCACTTCGCCTACCAGGCGCTGGACCGCCAGCTGTCGCGCATGTCCAGCGACGAGCAGGCCAAGGTCCGCGACCGGGTGGTCTACATCCTGTCCAGCATGGGCGCTGAGGGCTACCGCACCCTGGCGCGCATCTACGACCAGGACTACGGCCCCTACGGCGAACCGGCCGACAACGCCCAGGCGCTGAACGCCTGGGGCAAGGGCGAGACCAAGAGCAAGGGCCACCGCGCGGCGCTGGGCCTGTTCCAGCGCAACGACGTGGACGCCTACCTCTACAACTATCTGGCGGTGCAGACCGGCGACGTCGGCGCCTACGTGCTGCTGAAGGACTTCGAGCGCTCCGACCCGCGTCGGGCCGGCTACGGCGCCTTCGTCGAGGCCAAGGCCAAGAAGTGGGTGCCGCCGTTCGAGTTCTACCCGACCGACGCGCCGGCCGGCGGCGTGCCGCACTCCGACGAGAGCGAGCCGCGCGGCGACGCCTATGAGCAGGCCCTGCGCCGGATCAACGAACTGCCGTTCTCGCACGTCGGCCAGGCGCTGAGGTACCTGGGCGTCACCGAGACGGTGGCGACCAACCCCGACCAGCTGTCGCGCGGCAACGTCGAGACCCTGGAAGCCATGCTGGGCCGCTCGCAGGACGGCCGGCTGGATGCGATCGAACGGGTGCGCGCCATCCAGTACGCCGCCGTCTCCGGCTCGCCGCGGGCGCAGCTGGTGCTGGCGGTGATGTACGCCGAGGGCGTGGGGGTGCCGGCCGACTACGCCCGCGCCTTCTACTGGTTCTCGGAGGCCGACAAGCAGGGTTCGGCCGAAGCCAAGTTCGCCATGTCCACCTATTTCGCGCTCGGAGTCTCCGGCGTGGCCGACCAGGACAAGGCCAAGGCGGTGGTCTACCGCATCGACTCGGCGCTGGAGGGCTTCGCGCCCACGGTCGAGCGGGTCCAGGGCATCCTCGCCCAGGTCTCGCGGTCGCAGCAGCGGTGAGCGCCATGGAGAAGACGAACCCGATGTCCACGCGTCTCCGCGGCCTGGCGATCGCCGCGGCCCTCACCCTCGCCGCGCCCGCCGCCCAGGCTTTCCCGGACGCCAAGGTCGAGACCCAGCTGCGCCCCTGCTTCGGCCTGCTGACCGATCCGGCCGTGGCCAAGCGCTGCCAGGGCGGCAAGAAGCGGCACTACGACCGCGGCGACTTCAACAAGGTCTATTGCGACCGCGCCCGGCCCGGCGACGTCAGCCGCAAGCTGGCCGGCATGCCGGCCGGCTCGACCCTCTACCTGGTGGCCAACACCCGGGCCTGCGAGGACTCGCTCGACATCGCCAAGTCGATCACCATCGTCGGCGAAGGCAGCGCGCGCACGCACCTGCAGGCCCTGTCCGGCCGGCCGTGCGTGACCGTGCGCGGCGACGTGCGCGGCGTCACCCTGAGCGACCTGCGCATCTCCACCGACCACGCCGGCGGCGTCGGCTGCATCGCCGCCCAGGGCCGCGAATTGACGCTCGACCACACGCTGGTGCGGTACGACGGCGACGCCTCGGCCGTCATCGTGCGCGGCGGCGGCCTGCTGACCCTGCAGCGCGACACCCACGTCGTGGCGCTGTCGCGCGAGGCGGCGGTCGACGTGGAAGGCGTGCTGGAAACCCGCAACGCCTCCATCTTCGCCGCCCGCTACGGCCTGCGCATCGCCCCGCAGGGCGACAGCCGGCTGGACGACCTGTCGATCGTGCGCCTGGACGACTGGACCGGCTCGGAGCGCGTTCAGAGCTCCGGCGGCCTGGTGGTGCGCGACGGCGCCGGGCGCCTGGTGCAGGTCAACGGCGGCAAGATCGACGGCTTCTCGCGCGGCGTGATGGTGCTCGGCCAGGACGAGGTCATGATCGAGCGCGCCAAGATCCTCGGCGCGGACTGGGCGGTCACCTCCAACGGCCGGCGCCTGCGCGTGGTCGGCAGCGAGATCGAGGCGGTCGAGGTCGGCGTCTATGTCGACACCGGCGAGGCCTGGGTCGGCGACAACACCTTCTTCGGCGTCCGTCGCGCCGGCATGTACGCCGAGTCCGGCGCGCGGGTGCGGGCGCGCGACAACGCCGTCTACGCCCACGCCGACGGCTGCCAGCGGCTGGACCTGGGCGGCTTCAACCAGGACCGCTCCAGCCTGAGCTGCCGGCCCTGGTACGAGGCTCCGGAAATCTGGCGCAACCGCCGCGACGTCAACCGGCCCCGCTACGGCGAAATCTGGTCCTGACCGCCCGCCCTACGGGACGCTGAAAACAGAAAGGCCCGGCCGCCGCAGCGGCCGGGCCTCTTCTTTTGAGCCGACGGCTTGTCCGGTCAGCAGGGCGCGGTGGCGGCCGAGGCTCCGGCCGAGAAGGCCGCGCCGGCGGCGAGCGCGCCCGCGCCCGACCCGCCGCTGAGCGC
>NZ_JAAIVC010000259.1 GCF_010975005.1 Caulobacter sp. 17J65-9
GGCTGCGCCTGCGCGACGGCCGGCTGTCGGCCCGCAACGACGCCGACACCCTGCGGGTGCTCGAGGCCCTGGACGCGGCTTCGGCGGCGCGGGGCGGGGCGGGCGCGCCGCCCCGCGCCTTCGTCGTGCGCGACGAGGCCGGGGTCGATCCCCTGCTGATCGAGGTCAGCGCCATTCCCGGCGAGCACGCTTTCAAGTTCGATGCGGTGGCCCTGCTGATCGCCCGCTCGCCGCGCGACGCCGAGACCCGCAGCGCCGAGACCGCGCGCGCCCTCTACGGCCTGACCGCGACCGAGGCGACCGTCGCCGCCAAGCTGGTCGCCGGCCTGGCGCCGCAGGCGGTGGCCGAGCAGACCGGCGTGTCGGTCGGCACCGTGCGCTCGCACATCCGCCGGATCTTCGAGAAGGCGCGGGTGAACAGCCAGCTGGAGCTGGTCGCCGCGATCAGCGCCCGGCTCTGATCTGAAGGCGGACCCATCGTTCGGCCTCGGCGGTTTCGCAGGCCGGATGACCGACACCCTCCCGCTTCAACTGGCGCTGGCGGCGCCCATGGTCGCCGGGACCGTCGTCGTCCACCTGCTGGGCCTGGCCGGGATCGCGAAGGCGAGTCGGTGGATGGAGACGCGCTTTCGCCGACGGGGCCAGATCGAGCGGCTGCGCGTGCTGCTGCCTGTGGCCTTCGCCCTGGTCGCGCTGCACACCATCGAGATCTGGATGTACGCCGTGATGTTTCACCTGGTCGGGGCGACCAGGAACTTCGAGCACGCGCTGTTCTTCTCGCTGACCACCTATTCGACCGCCGGCTACGACGAGGCGGCGCTGCCTGGCCACTGGCGGGTGATGGGCGGCATCGAGGGCATCAACGGCATACTCCTGCTGGGCTGGTCGACCGCCTTCCTGGTCGCCGCCATCGAGCGCACCCGCCACGTCGACGAGCCGTCGCTGCACGACCCTTCCGAGGTGGTCAGGGGCGAGGGGGAGCCGCGGCGCTGACCCGCCAGACCGTATTGCCGACGTCGTCCGCGACCAGCAGCGCGCCGGTGCGGTCCAGCGCGACCCCGACCGGGCGGCCCTGGGCCTGGCCCTTGGCGTCGAGGAAGCCGGTCAGCACGTCCTGCGGTGCGCCGGCCGGTCGTCCGCCCCGGAACGGAATGAAGATCACCTTGTAGCCGGCCGGGACCGAGCGGTTCCACGAGCCGTGCTGGCCCACGAAGGCGCCGCCGGTGTAGGCGGGCGGCAGGCCCGCGACGTTCGCGTCCGCGAAGGTCAGGCCCAGCGAGGCGGTGTGGGCGCCCAGCGCGTAGTCCGGCGTCACGGCCGTGGCGACCAGGTCGGGGCGCGGCGGCTTGGCCCGTCTGTCCACGTGGCCGCCCCAGTAGCTGTAGGGCCAGCCGTAGAAGCCGCCTGCCTTGACCGCGGTCATATAGTCGGGCGGCACGCTGTCGCCGATCTCGTCGCGCTCGTTCACCGCCACCCAGAGCGCGCCGGTCTGCGGTTCCCAGGCCATGCCGACGGGATTGCGCAGGCCAGAGGCGTAGACTTCGCGCGCGCCGGTGGCCGGATCGATCTTCTGGATCAGGGCGCGATCGTCCTCGATCTCCATGCCCTTCTCGCCGACATTGCTGTTCGAGCCGCCGGCGACGTAGAGCGCGCCGTCGGGCCCGGCGACCAGGTTCTTGGTCCAGTGATAGTTGGGCTGGGCGGCGGACAGGTCGGCGACCTTGCGGGCGGGGGCGGCGATGCGGGTGTCGCCCGGCTGGTAGGGGAAGGCGAGCAGGGCGTCGGTGTTGGCGACGTAAAGGGTCTGGCCGACCAGCGCCATGCCGTAGGGCGAGTTGAGGCCTTCCAGCAGGACCGAGCGGGTCTCCGCCGTCCCGTCGCCGTCGGCGTCGCGCAGCAGGATGATGCGATTGGGACTGGGCACGTTCGCGCCCGCCGTCTTCATGAAGCGCGCTTCGAACCACGCCTTCAGACCCTTGGGCGCCGGCGAGGCGGGCTGGGCCGTCTCGGCCACCAGCACGTCGCCGCTTGGCAGGAGGTAGAGCTGGCGCGGGTGGCTCAGGCCGCTGGCGTAGGCCTGCACCTTCAACCCCGGCGCGGGCGTCGGCGCGGCGCCCTGCGGCCAGCCCACGGCCGGCGCGACCTTGACGGTGGGGATCAGCTGGCTGTGCGGCGCGGTCAGCTGCGGGTCGGGACCGAAGTCGGCGCCCGGCGGCGCGGTCTCGCCGCCGCCGGCGCATCCGGCCAGGACGAGGGCGAGAAGCAGGACGCGCATCGAGGGACCTCCGGTTCCGCTCGAGCCAACGGCAGGGCGCGGCTGAGGTTCCGCCCGCCCTGCGCCAATTGTCGCGCTCGCTTGCGCCGGAACGGTGAAGCTGTGAGACTGGCGTGGGGGAGTGCTGTTTTCATGACTATCAAGTTCAGGCTGCGGCTCGCCGAAGCCGGCATGCTGTGCGTCGCGGCCATGGGGGTGGCGGCGTTCGCGGCGTTCGGTTCGAGGCCTTCCGTGGTCGCGCCGCTGGTCAGTCTGCTCGCCGCCATGGCGGCGGGGCTGGCCGTTCTTCATCAACGCCTGCGGCAGGGGGCCGAAGCGGCCGCCGGGCTGCGCCGGATCAGTGCCGAGCTATGAGCGTCGCCGTCACCATCGATTGGGCCGAGCTGACCGTCCGCCGCGTCGGGCGTCGTCTGGCCTTGGCCGTCTTCGTCGCGCCCTTGCTGTTCGCCTGGGTGCTGCTGCGCCGGGGGTATTCGCCGCGCGCGCGCATGCTGGGCTTCGGCTGGCTGGCGGCGCGGATCCTGATCGAACTGGAGCTGCTGGCTCAGTTCGGCTGGACCCTGGATCGCCTGGCCGGCCTGCTAGGCTAACCGCCGATCAGGTGCTCGACAGCCACCCGCAACGGGTTGGCCGGATCGGACAGCAGCTTCGCCGCCATGGCGCAGCAGATCACCACCAGCAGCGGCCGGATCAGGCGCGCGCCGTGCTTCATGGCCAGGCGCGAGCCGATCTGCGCGCCCAGGAAGGCGCCGGCCGCCATGGTCAGGCCCACGCTCCAGACCACGCCGCCCGAGGCGATGAAGAAGCTCAGCGCGCCCAGATTGCTGGCGCAGTTGGCCAGCTTGGTGTGGGCGGTGGCGCGCACCACGCCCCAGCCCAGCAGCGTGATGAAGCCGATCATGTAGAACGAGCCGGCGCCGGGCCCGAACACGCCGTCGTAGAAGCCGATCACCGGCACGAAGGCGAGCGTGAAGGCGCCGATCCCCAGGCGCGCGCGTGCGTCGGCGTCGCCCAGCTTGCGGGCGAAGGCGAAGTAGACGGCGATGCCGATCAGCACGATCGGCACGGCGAAGCTGAGCGCCTCGCGCGGGACGTGGCTGACCGACGCCGCCCCGGCCAGGCCGGCGACGGCGGCGGCCAGCGCCATCGGCGCGCCGGCCCGCCAGTCGATCAGGCCGCGGCGCGCGAAGGCGCTGGTGGAGGACAGCGC
>NZ_JAAIVC010000025.1 GCF_010975005.1 Caulobacter sp. 17J65-9
CGGCCTGCGCGCGCCGCCGCCCAAGCCGGAGAAGCGGCTGGTCCCGACCGGCGTGCAGCCGGCCCGCGCGACACCGGCCCGCAGCCGCGTGCTGGAGGTCGCCGCCGAATTCGCCCGCTCGCCCGCCGAGCTGGCCCGCGCCGCCGGCGTGTCGTCCGGCGTGGTGAAGGGGTTGGTCGACGAGGGCGCGCTGCAGGTGGTCGAGATCCTCGAGCCGCCCGCCTTCCCCGAGCCCGATCCGAACCACACGGCGTCCTCGCTCAACCCCAGCCAGGCGGCCGCGGCCAAGGCCCTGAACGCGGCGTTCGACGCGGGCGGCTTCCAGGCCGCCCTGCTGGACGGCGTCACCGGGGCCGGCAAGACCGAGGTCTATCTGGAGACCGTGGCCCACGCCCTGGCCGCCGATCCGGCCGCCCAGATTCTGGTGCTGCTGCCCGAGATCGCGCTCACCCAAGCGGTGATCGCCCGTTTCGAGCAGCGCTTCGGCGTCACCCCGGCCGAGTGGCATTCGGGCGTGTCCCTGCCCAAGCGCCGCAAGGTGTGGGAGGCGGTCGCCGCCAGCCGCTGCCGCATCGTCGTGGGGGCCCGCTCGGCCCTGTTCCTGCCGTTCCAGTCCCTGCGCCTGCTGGTCGTCGACGAGGAGCACGACAGCTCCTTCAAGCAGGAAGAGGGGCTGATCTACCACGCCCGCGACCTGGCGGTGGCGCGGGCCAAGATCGAGGGCTCCGCCGTGGTGCTGGCCTCGGCCACCCCGTCGCTGGAGACCCTCGCCAACGCCGAGGCCGGCCGCTACCGCTGGCTGCGGCTGGCCAGCCGCCACGGCGCGGCGCGCCTGCCCGACATCGATCTGGTCGACATGCGCGAGACCCCGCCCGAGCGCGGCCGCTGGCTGTCGCCGCGGCTGATCAAGGCGATCGGCGAGACCTTCGCGCGCGGCGAACAGTCCCTGCTGTTCCTGAACCGGCGGGGCTACGCGCCGCTGGTGCTGTGCCGGGCCTGCGGCGAGCGCATGACCGCGCCGGACACCGACTCCTGGCTGGTCGAGCACCGCTACACCGGCCGGCTGGTCTGCCACCTGACCGGCTTCTCCATGCCCAAGCCGAAGCGCTGCCCGCACTGCAGCGCCGAGGACAGCCTCGTCTCGGTCGGGCCGGGCGTGGAGCGGGTCGAGGAAGAGGTGCGCGAGCTGTTCCCGCAGGCGCGGGTGGCGGTGTTCTCCTCGGACACCGTGCCGGACGGCGAGAGCGCGCGCGCCCTGGTGCGCAGCATGGCCGAGGGCGAGATCGACATCCTGGTCGCCACCCAGGCGGCGGCCAAGGGCCACAACTTCCCCAACCTGACCCTGGTGGGCGTCGTCGACGCGGACCTCGGTTTACGCGGCGGCGACCTGCGCGCCGGCGAGCGCACCTTCCAGCTCCTGGCCCAGGCCACCGGACGGGCCGGCCGCGCCGACAAGCCGGGCCGGGCCCTGCTGCAGACCTACATGCCCGACCACGGTGTCATGCAGTCCCTGAAGGCCCAGGACCGCGACGCCTTCGTCGAAGCCGAGACCGCCGAGCGCAAGGCGGCGGGCCTGCCGCCACACGGCCGGCTGGCCGCCATCGTGCTGTCCAGCCCGGACGGCGCGGCGCTGGAGACCTACGCCCGCGCCCTGGCCGCGGCCATCCCGAACGCCGAGCGGCTGGAGGTCTACGGGCCGGCCGACGCGCCGCTCAGCCTGGTGCGCGGCCGACGGCGCAAGCGCCTGCTGGTCCGCGCAGACCGCGACGTCGATCTGCAGGCATTCCTAGGGACGTGGCTCGCCCAGGTGAAGGTCCCCGGCAGCGTGCGGGTGACCGTGGACGTGGATCCGTACAGCTTCCTCTGACCCCTCGCGGGAGAAGGATCAGCTGAGCGCGTTCCTGACCGCCGCGCCCATGGCCAGCGGTGTGAGCGCCACGGCGGCCAGGCTGTACGCCGTCAGGAAGGCGAAGCCCGGCGTCCAGTTCAGGCCGGCGGCGAAGGCCTCGATGGTCCCCGCCCCGAAGATCACCGGCGGGGCGAACAGCGGCAGCACCACCACCGCCACCAGCACGCCGCCGCGCCGCGCGCCGAGCGCCAGCGCCGCGCCGGTGCCGCCGACGAAGGCGAAGCCGAGGCCGCCGATCAGGGCGCAGGCCAGGGTCAGGGGCGCGACCTCGACCGGCGCTCCCAGCGCCACCGCGGCCAAGGGCGCGAACACCGCCAGGGGCAGGCCGTTGGCCGTCCACTGGGCCAGGCACTTCACGAAGGCGACGGCCTCGATCGCGGCCGGGCCCAGGGTCAGCAGATCCAGCGCCCCGTCCTCGTAGTCGCGCTCGAACAGCCGCTCGAGCGACAGCAGCGAAGCCAGCGCCAGGGCCAGCCAGGCCGAGCCCGGCGCGACCGCGGCCAGCCGCTCGGGCGAGGGCCCCGCCGCCAGCGGCAGCAGGGTGGCCACGCAGGCGTAGAAGGCGCAGGCCAGCAGAGGCCCGCCGCCGCGGCCCCAGGCGAGATCCAGCTCGCGGCGATACAGCGTCCAGAGCGACTTCACGCGACCGCCGCTCCGATCTCGACCGCCCTCGCGGGCACGGGCAGGGGATCGTGCACCGCGGCCAGGATCATGCCGCCGCCGGTGAGGTGAGCGGCCATCAGCTCGCCCATGCGCACGCGCCGCTCGGCGTCGAGCGGGGCCAGCGGTTCGTCGAGCAGCCACAACGGGCGCGGGGCCGCGGCCAGGCGGGCCAGGGACACGCGCCGGCGTTGGCCAGCGGAGAGCTTGCGGATTTCCAGGTCGAGCAGCGGCTTCAGCTGCATCTTTTCGACGGCGGCGCGGGCGCTTTGCTCGGTGCCGCCGGCCCACAGGGACTGGAAGCGCAGCTCCTCCCAGGCGGTTCGCCCGGGCTTGAGGCCGTCGTGGTGGCCGAGCAGATGCAGGCCCTGCGCGCGCGCCTCGTCCGGCTCGCGCTCGCCGTCCGCGCCTTCGAAGCGGACCTGACCGGCCAGCGGCCGCACGAAGCCGGCGACCGCGCGCAACAGGCTGGTCTTGCCCGCCCCGTTGGCCCCGATCAGGGCCACGGCCTCGCCGGCCGCCAGGGCGAAGGACAAGCCCTGGAACAGCACGCGTTCGCCGCGCCCGACCGACAGGTTTTCCACGCTCACGCGCGCGATCATGAGAACGACTCGCGTGTAAGCCGGTACGCCTCGACGCCGGGCTGAGCTGCGTCTAAACAACGCGCGGCCGTGCGGGACTGACGCGGCGCGGACCGGGAACCTGTGCGTCCCGGTCGGAAGCGCGCGATCCCGCTCCCCGCCTTGGGGCGGCCTGGTGAAGAAAGAGGATCGTTCATGCCGTCCATCGACAGCTTCAGCACCCGTCGGGATCTTTCCGTCGGTAGGAAGAAGTACGTCTATTACAGCCTCGCCGCCGCCGAGGAAGCCGGTCTGTCGGGAATTTCCCGTCTGCCGGTGTCGCTGAAGGTGCTGCTGGAGAACCTTCTGCGTAACGAGGACGGCGTTTCCGTCACCGGCGCCGACGTCAAGGCCATCGCCGCCTGGCTGGAAAACAAGGGCAAGGTCGAGCACGAGATCGCCTTCCGCCCGGCCCGCGTGCTGATGCAGGACTTCACCGGCGTTCCGGCCGTGGTCGATCTGGGCGCCATGCGCGACGCCATGACCAAGCTCGGCGCCAACCCGGACAAGATCAACCCGCTGAACCCGGTCGACCTGGTCATCGACCACTCGGTGATGGTCGACTTCTTCGGCAAGCCGACCTCGTTCAAGTCCAACGTCGAGAAGGAATACGAGCGCAACATCGAGCGCTACCGCTTCCTCCGTTGGGGTTCGTCGGCCTTCAACAGCTTCCGCGTGGTGCCCCCGGGCACCGGCATCTGCCACCAGGTCAACCTGGAGAACCTGGCCCAGACCGTCTGGACCTCGGAAGAGGGCAAGGTGGTCACCGCCTATCCGGACACCGTGGTCGGCACCGACAGCCACACCACCATGATCAACGGGCTGGCCGTGCTGGGCTGGGGCGTGGGCGGCATCGAGGCTGAAGCGGCCATGCTGGGCCAGCCGATCCCGATGCTGATCCCCGAGGTGATCGGCTTCAAGCTGAGCGGCAAGCTGCCGGAAGGCGCGACCGCCACCGACCTGGTGCTGACCGTCACCCAGATGCTGCGCAAGAAGGGCGTGGTCGGCAAGTTCGTCGAGTTCTACGGCGACGCCCTGGCCCACCTGACCATCGAGGACCAGGCGACCATCGCCAACATGGCCCCCGAGTACGGCGCCACCTGCGGCTTCTTCCCGGTGTCGCGCGCCACCATCGACTACCTGACCGCCACCGGCCGGGCCAAGGACCGGGTCGCCCTGGTCGAAGCCTACGCCAAGGCCAACGGCCTGTGGGTCGACGAGAGCACGCCGGAGCCGGTGTTCTCCGACACCCTCGAGCTCGACGTCGCGACCGTCCAGCCGTCGCTGGCCGGCCCGAAGCGTCCGCAGGACCGCGTGCCGCTGGTCGAGGCCGCCTCGCAGTTCGCCACGGCCATGAAGGACGTGTTCGGCAAGACTGAAGAGAAGACCGTCAAGGTCGCCGACTCCGACTTCTCGGTCAGCGACGGCGACGTGGTGATCGCCGCCATCACCAGCTGCACCAACACCTCCAACCCGTCGGTGCTGATCGCCGCCGGCCTGGTCGCCCGCAAGGCGCGCGCGCTCGGCATGAAGGTGAAGCCGTGGGTGAAGACCTCGCTGGCCCCCGGCTCGCAGGTCGTGACCGACTACCTGGAGAAGGCCGGCCTGCAGGACGACCTGGACGCCATGGGCTTCAACCTGGTCGGCTACGGCTGCACCACCTGCATCGGCAACTCGGGCCCGCTGCCGGCGCCGATCTCGGCCGCCATCGCCGAGGGCGACCTGGTCGCCGTGTCGGTGCTGTCGGGCAACCGTAACTTCGAAGGCCGCGTGAACCCGGACGTGCGGGCCAACTACCTGGCCTCGCCGCCGCTGGTGGTCGCCTACGCCCTGGCCGGCTCGATGAAGATCGACGTCTGGAACGACCCGATCGGCGAAGGCAAGGACGGCCAGGCCGTCTATCTGAAGGACGTGTGGCCGAGCTCGGCGGAGATCGCCGAAATCCAGCGCGGCGCCGTGTCCGGCGAGATGTTCGCCAAGCGCTACAAGGACGTCTTCAAGGGCGACAAGGCCTGGCAGGGCATCAAGGTCGCCGGCGGCAAGACCTACACCTGGGACGACAAGTCGACCTACGTGAAGCACCCGCCGTACTTCGAGGGCATGGGCATGGAGCCCAAGCCGGTGACCGACATCGTCGAGTCCCGGATCCTGGGCGTGTTCGGCGACTCGATCACCACCGACCACATCAGCCCGGCGGGTTCGATCAAGAAGGCCTCGCCGGCCGGCGAGTACCTGGTCGCCCACGGCGTCGATCCGGCGGACTTCAACTCCTACGGCGCGCGTCGCGGCAACCACGAAGTGATGGTGCGCGGCACCTTCGCCAACATCCGCATCCGCAACAAGATCACCCCGGAGATCGAAGGCGGCGTGACCAAGCACTTCCCGTCCGGCGAAGTGATGTCGATCTACGACGCGGCCATGCGCTACCAGGCCGAGGGCCGTCCGCTGGTCGTGTTCGCGGGCAAGGAGTACGGCACCGGTTCGTCGCGCGACTGGGCGGCCAAGGGCACCAAGCTCCTGGGCGTGCGCGCGGTGATCGCCGAGAGCTTCGAGCGCATCCACCGCTCGAACCTGGTCGGCATGGGCGTGCTGCCGCTGCAGTTCAAGGTCGACGGCTGGGCCAAGCTGGGCCTGACCGGCGAGGAGATCGTCACCATCCGCGGCCTGACCGACGTGAAGCCGCGTCAGGAACTGTGGGTCGAGCTGTTCCGCCCGTCGGACGGCAAGATGGCCCGCTTCCCGGTGCGTTGCCGCATCGATACCCCGACCGAGCTGGAGTACTTCAAGTCGGACGGCGTCATGCCCTACGTGCTCCGCAACCTGGCCCGCGCGGGCTGATTTCCGCGTATGCCCCGCCCCCGGCGCCAGTCGGGGGCGGGGCATACGGCCGCGCTCACGCATTGGTGAGGCGCGCTCAAGCTCCGGATTCGTTAATCAGCGAACCATGCGTCGGATCGCGCCCCTGTTTCTGATCGCCGTGCTGGCGAGCCCCGCGGCGGCAAAGCCGTCGGCCGCGCGCGAGCCCGTGGTGGTCGAGCTGTTCACCAGCCAGGGCTGTTCCGGCTGTCCGCAGGCCAACGAAGTCCTGATGGAGCTGGCCGACAAGCCCGGCGTCATCGCCCTCACCTTCGCCGTCGACTACTGGGACTACCTGGGCTGGCGCGACACCTTCGCCAAGCCGGAGTTCACCGAGCGCCAGCGCGCCTACCAGACGGCGATGAGCCTGCGCGACGTCTACACCCCGCAGTTCGTGATCGACGGCAAGCGCCAGCTCTCGGGCGGCAAGCCGGACGACGTCGCCGCGGCGGTGCACGAGGAAGCCGTCCACCGCGCCTATCCGCCCGACATGGCCTTCCCCAGCGCCGACCGCGTCGCGGTCGGCTCCGGCAAGTCGCCGCGCGGCGGGGCCCAGGTCTGGCTGGTACGCTACGAGGACGCCGACCAGGAAGTTGCGGTCAAGCGCGGCGAGAACAAGGGCCAGACCGTCCGCCACGGCAACGTCGTGCGCGAACTCGTCAAGCTGGGCTCCTGGAAAGGCCGCCCGGCCGTGTTCCGCCTGCCCAAGGCCGAGGAGCCCGGCCTGAAGACCGTCGTGCTGGTCCAGGCACGCGACGGCCGCATCCTGGCCGCCAAGCAACGCTGATCTCGACGGACCCGGCGCCGGGGTGACATGCTCACCCAGCGGGGGCGTCATGTTCTCACTGTTCTCAAAACAAAAATCCTACCTCGATCCCGAGGTCGAGGCCTGGCAGCTCGACGTCTGGCGCTGGCTGCTGGAGCGCCTCGGCGGCCTGAGCGATCTCAGGTCGCGGCCCCTGGTCGTCCCGACCCGGGCCTTCTTCCCCCCGACGGAGGCGACGGGCCACGCGCGCGCCGAACACGTGTTCGCGTCGGTGAAGCGCCACGCCGGCCTGGCGGACTGGCCCTGCCGCCTCGAAGCCCAGCCGGAACGGCCCAAGGCTCGGGTGAGCGAGTTCCTCACCCTGACCCCGTTGAAGGGCCATGCGCCGGCCGGCACCTTCGGCCCCGAGGGCAACGAGGTCCTGATCACCTACGATCCCGGCGCGGTGGACGATCCGCACGCCCTGGTCGCCACCCTCGCCCACGAACTGGCCCACTACCTGCTGGCCACCCTGCCCGACGGGCCGCCGGGCGGTAAGGACGCCGAGGAGTTCGCCACCGACCTGACCACGGTCTACCTGGGGTTCGGCCTGTTCGGCGCGAACTGCGCGTTCCGCTACCAGCAGCACCAGGACTTCATGAGCCAGGGCTGGAGCTGGTCGCGGCAGGGCTATTTGACCGAACGGGAATGGGCCTTCGCCCTGGCGGCGTTCTTCCGTGTGCGGGATGAGCCTGTCGAGGCGGCGAAGGCGTGGCTGCGCCCCCACCTGTTCGCCGAGCTGAAGAAGGCCGCGGCCTCGCTGGACCGCCGGCCGGAGCTGCTGGCCCCGCTAAGGCAGGACGCCTAGTCCCGCCGCAGCTCCTCCAGCAGCCGCTCGCAATTGGCGCGTTCGCGCTTCAGGCCGCGCTCGCGCCAGACCGCCCAGCCGGCCGCCGCGGCGGCGCTGGCCAGCAGCGCGGCGGTTACGATCCAGAGGCCGGCGTCGACCGCGCCTCGGCCGAACAGGGTCACCGCCCACATCGCCGCGACCGTGCCGACCAGGGTCCAGGCCTGCCACAGGGCGAGGCTCATCAGCCGCCGGGTCGCCTCGACCCGCGCGAGCATGTGCTCCACCACCCCGACTGGTTCGTCCTCGGCCCAGCGCGGCTCCTGCCGTCGCACCCGCCAGGCGGCCCAGGTGAGCAGGGGCAGAAGCACCAGCAACACCGCCGCGGCGACGATCAGGCGGGCGTCGCCCTGCACCACGCCCATCCAGGCGAAGCCCACGCCGGCCGCGACGGCGATCACCGCCGCGACGAACTCGCCGCCCTGCATCAGCCGCTGAAACGCCAGGTCGCGGCGCAGACGGGCCGTCACCCCCTCGATCTCCGCATCCTGAGCGCGCCAGTTGCGCCGCGCCTCGTCCAGGAAGTCGTCAGCCATCCAGCATCGCCTTCAGTTGCGCCTTGGCGCGGTTCAGCCGCACGCCCACGTTGGACACGCTCAACCCCAGCGCCTCAGCGATGTCGTCGTAACTCAGGTCCTCGAGCGCCAGGGTGACCACCTGGCGGTAGGCCAGCGGCAGGCGGCGCACCGCCTCGACCAGCCGCTCGGACCGCTCCTTGCCCACCAGGCGCGCCTCCGGGTCGGCCTCGCCGTCGTGCAGCGCCTCCGAAAGCTCGGCCCGCCCGGGCCGGGCGGCCTGGCGCGCCACATGGCTGACCGCGCGGTTGTGCGCGATGCGGAACACGAAGGGCTTCAGCTTGGCCGGGTCCTGCAGGCTGGACAGGGCCCGCCAGATCGCCACCGTGATCTCCTGCACGAGGTCGTCGCGTAGCGCGCGCTCCCGCTCGTAGCTGGCCGCGATACGCACCAGCGCCGGCCCGTAGGCGGCGATCACCTGTTCGATCGAGACCATCTCGCGCCTAGTCCCGCAGGTCGGCGTCTTCTTACAAAGAAAATTTTCGCCCGCGGGCGTAAGCGGCGGCCAGCGTCACGGGACTTGCAGCTCGAACAAAGCTGGAGCTTCGCATGTCCCTCATCCGCCGCGTCTGCCTGGGCGCCGTCAGCGCGCTGGCCCTTTGCGCCGGCGCCGGGGCGGCCGCCGCCGAGCCGCACCTGTACTACGGCGTCACCCTGGTCGATCCCGAGCACGAGACCACCACCGCGAACGCCTGGCTGGTGGTCGACGACGGCAAGATCGTGCGGATGGGGACCGGCCGCGCGCCGCGCGCCATCCCGGCCGACCGGCGCCACGACTTCACCGGCCGCTACGCCCTGCCCGGCCTGTTCGACACCCACGCGCACGTGACCCTGGGGCCGCTCAGCGTGGCGGTGCAGGACGGCCAGCCGCGCGTGAAGGTGGCCTACGACCCGCAGATCGTCGCCTACAACGGCCGCATGCTGCTGGCCTACGGCGTCACCACCGTGCGCGATCCCGGCGGCGACACGGTCAACACCACCGCCTATGCGCGCGACCAGCGGGCCGGGAGGATCCTTGGGCCCGAGGCCCTGGTCGCGGGCCTGATCATCGACCGAAGCCCCGTCCCCCTGGACGGGCTGGTCGCCATTCCGACCGCCGACCGGTCGGTGGCCGTCATCGCCGCCGAAGAGGCCGCGGCCGGGGTCGATTATGTGAAGCTCTACACCACGCTGAACGAGCAGGACCTGGCCGAGGGGATCGCCGCGGCGAAGGCCGCCGGGGTGCGCACCATCGGCCACCTGGAGGGCGTCAGCTGGACCCGGGCGGCGGAGCTGGGGATCGACTCGCTGGTGCACGCCATGCCGATCAACCCGGACCTGCTGCCGGCCGATCGGCGCGCGGCCTATGTCGCCTCCACCCGGCACGGGTCCTACAGCTTCTTCGAATGGTACGAGGCGGTCGATCTCGACGGGCCGGAGATCCGGCGGATGATCGACACGCTGGCCGAGCGGAAGGTCGAGGTCGACGCCACCCTGATCGCCTTCTACCTGGCGTTCTGGGGCGACGATCCGGCGGTGACCGACGCCGACGCGGCCCTGGCCTATCCGTCCCTGCTGAAGAACTGGCGCAGCGGCTTCCGCTTCGATCTGGGCTGGAAGGCGGACGACTACCGCCGCGCCAAGGCGGTCTGGCCCAAGGTGCTGAAGCTGACCCGGATGATGCACGAGGCCGGCGTGCCGCTGACCATCGGCACCGACATGGCCAATCCCTTCCTCGTGCCGGGCGCGAGCCTCGGTCGCGAAATGAAGCTGCACGCCGACGCCGGGATTTCGAACTGGGCGATCCTGCGCATGGCCACCTCCGACGCCGCCCGCGCGCTTCGCGTGGACGACCGCACCGGCCGGCTCGCGCCGGGCTGGGAAGCCGACGTGGTGTTCCTGAAAGCCGACCCGGTCCGCGACGTCGCCGCCGTGGGACAGGTCGAGGCCGTGCTCAGCGACGGGCGGCTGCTATGGTCGGATCAGCTGAAAGCGGAGGCGTCCTCGCGCTGAGCGCCAGACGCGAAAACGCCCGCGGACCGGAGGGGGGGGAGGAGGTCGCGCGGGCGTTCGTCGCTTGGAGGAAAGTCGACCGACCGGAGCCCCGTTAAAGTCCAGGGGGGCTGGGGGGGCTGTTCAGGATCCGGGACCTCTTCGTGACCCCGACCGGCCGACGCTGTTAAGATGCTGTCGCAAACAGGCGCGCGATGGACCGAATTAGGGCCTTTTCGTGTTCCCGCCTGTTTTCTTCGTAACGTCGCTCCACAAGCGTTGCGGCCGTGCAACGGGCGCCTCAACCTACCCGGACTGGCGCCCGAACCAGGACGGGTTTAGGCTCGTTGCGGGATGAGCTTCGAAGCCTATTCTACGGCGGTCGCGGGGCCGGTGTTTTTCGAGCGCAAAGAGCTCGACGCCCTGATGCGCCTGTACGGACGGATGGTCGCCGCCGGCGAGTGGCGCGACTACGGCATCGCCGGCCTGAAGGACATGGCGGTGTTCTCGGTGTTCCGTCGCGCCTCCGAAGCCCCCCTCTACCGCATCGAAAAGCGCCCCGATCTGGCCCGCCGCCAAGGCGCCTGGGCCGTCGTCGGCCAGGGCGGTCACGTACTCAAGCGCGGCCACGACCTGGGCCAGGTGCTGCGCCTGTTCGACAAGGGCAGGTTCAGCATCGTGGAATGAAGAAGGCCCCGGCGGTCGGAGACCGCCAGGAGGGTGGAATGAAGAAGGCCCCGGCGGTCGCCCGCCGGGGCCTCTCCACGTCTCATGTCCCCTGCGATCAGCGGCGCTGGCCGAACAGGATCAGCAGGAAGCGGAACAGGTTCACGAACGACAGGTACAGGTTGAGCGCGCCGAGGTTGGTCGCCACGCCCAGCGAGGCCTCGTCGCCGCCCACCTGGTAGTAGGTCATCTTCAGGTGCTGGGTCTCGGCGGCGATCAGGCCGGCGAAGATGAGCACGCCGACGGCGCTGAGGATCATCAGCATCGCGCCCGATTGCAGGATGAAGCCGTTGACCAGCAGGGCGACCAGCAGGCCCCAGGCGCCCATGACCAGGAACGCCCGCATGCCGGAGAGGTCCTTTTTCGTGGTGTAGCCGGCCAGGCTCAGCCCGCCGAACGCCGCGGCTGTGATGAAGAACATCATGGCCACGCTGGCGCCGGTGTAGAGCAGGCCCACGGTGCCCAGCGACGCGCCGACCAGGGCGACGATCGTCCAGTAGTAGATGCCGGCGGTGCGCTCGCTGACGCCGCGCAGGAAGAAGCCGGAGAACAGAATGATCGCCACCGGCGCGAAAGCGACGAGCGTGCCCAGGCCGGTGTAGCCGGCCAGTTGGCCCTCGCCGTTGATGCGGAACAGCAGGTCGCGCACCGGCTCGATCGACGAGGTGGCGAAGGCCAGCGCGCCGGACAGGACCAGACCCAGGGCCATCTTGTTGTAGACGCCCAGCATGAAGCGGCGCAGGCCCGCGTCGACGGCCATGTCGCCGGTCGACGGGATCGGGCGCGAATAGCCGTTGTTGAAGTCGCTCATCGCGAAGCAAGTCCCCTAAGCGGCCCGCGTCGTGGGCCCTAGGCATGAAATATCGGGGGTCGCGCCTTCTGGCGCAAGGCGTCGCACCCCTTACGGCCCAGGCATAACGCGTTTGTCAGACGTCGCGGAACGCCTCGGCCAGCAGTTCGGCTTCGCGCGCGCGGCTGGAGCCGGCCCGCCAGGCGACCACGATCTCGCGTTTCGGAGCGTCGCCGCGCAGCGGCCGAACCGCCACGGCCGCGCCGTCGGCGAGGCCCGCCTTCACCGCCATATGCGGCAGGAAGCTGACCCCCAGGCCCGAGCCGACCATCTGCACCAGGGTGTGCAGCGAGGTGGCGGCGAACACGTCCTCGCCCTTGGGCGGCTCCAGCGCGCAGGCCGAGAGGGCGTGCTCGCGCAGGCAGTGGCCGTCCTCCAGCAGGATCAGGTCGGCGACGTCGGACGCCTGCGGGTCCACCCGATCGCCGGTGGCCCAGGGATGGTCGGTTGGGGCCGCGGCCATGATCTCGTCGTCGCCGATGCGGGCGCAGTCCAGGCCCGCCGTGTCGTACGGCAGGGCGATGACCGCCGCGTCCAGGGCGCCGGACTTCAGCGCCGCGATCAGCCGGGGCGTCAGGTCCTCGCGCAGGTAGAGGCGCAGGGCCGGCCAGCGGCGCTTCAGTTCGGGCAGGGCCTTGGGCAGCAGGAAGGGCGCGACCGTGGGGATCACGCCCAAGCGAAAACGCCCGGACAGCGGCTTGCCGGCGCCGCGGGCGGCCTCGACCAGGTCCTCGGTGCGGGCCAGCACGTCCTCGGCCCGGCGCACCGCCTCGGCCCCGATCGCGGTCAGGATCACCCCGCCGCGGGCGCGCTCGACCACCGGCGCGCCGAGGATGCGTTCCAGCTCCTGCACGCCCGCCGACAGGGCCGGCTGGGAGACGTGGGCGGCGTCGGCCGCGCGGCTGAACGAGCCGTGCTCGGCCAGGAGCTTGAGGTACTGAAGCTGTCGGAGGCTGGGAAGCATGGCCGACATATAGGCTGGATTTATGCCGAAACCAAAAACAATCGATTGGAGTTTCGATCCGAGGGTCTCTAAACACCCCCTCAGCGGCGGCCTCGCCGCACCACCATTCCAAGGAGATGCGCGATGATCGGCGTCGGAGAAAAACTCCCCAATTTCGAAGTTGTCGGCGTGAAGCCGGGCTTCAACTCGCACGAAGAGAACGGCCACAGCGCGTTCGAGGCGATCACGCCGGAAAGCTTCTCGGGCAAGTGGAAGGTCATCTTCTTCTACCCGAAGGACTTCACCTTCGTGTGCCCGACCGAGATCGCGGAATTCGCCCGCCTGGGCAAGGAATTCGCCGACCGCGACGCCGTCGTGATGGGCGGGTCGACCGACAACGAGTTCGTGAAGCTGGCCTGGCGTCGTGACCACGCCGACCTGAACAAGCTGCCGATCTGGCAGTTCGCCGACAACGGCGGCCGCCTGGCCCGCGCCCTGGGCGTGCTCGACGAGACCGCCGGCGTCGCCCTGCGCGCCACCTTCATCGTCGACCCGCACAACGTCGTGCAGCACGTCACCGTCAACGGCCTGAACGTCGGCCGCGCCCCGGCCGACACCCTGCGCGTGCTGGACGGCCTGCAGACCGACGAACTGTGCGCCTGCAACCGCCCGGTGGGCGGCGAGACCCTCAAGCCGGCCGCCTAAACGGCCCGCTTCGCCCGGGCGGCTCCTCCCCCAACTTAAGGCTCGCCGCCCGGGCCCCCTTCCTTCTTCCGACACTCAAGGACCGCCCCATGTCGCTCGACGCCCTGCGCGAGACGCTGCCGTCTTACGCCAAAGACCTGTCGCTGAACCTTTCGTCGCTGGCGAACGAGACGGTCCTGAACGACCAGCAGAAGTGGGGAACCTTCCTCGCCTCGGCCCACGCCGGCGGCGTGCCGGAAGTGGTCCAGGCCTTCGAGGCCATGGCCGCCGACCTGCCCGAGGAAGTCCGCGACGCGGCCCGCGCCGCCGCCGCCATCATGGGCATGAACAACGTCTACTACCGGGCGCTGCACCTGATGCACAACGCCGAGTACCGGACCATGCCGGCCAAGCTGCGCATGAACGTCATCGCCAACCCGGGCGCGCCGAAGGCCGATTTCGAGCTGTGGTGCACGGCGGTGTCGGCCATCAACGGCTGCGGCGCCTGCCTCGACGCCCACGAGAACGAACTGCGCAAGCACGGCGTGCCCTCGAGCCAGATCCAGGCCTGCCTGCGCATCGCCGCCGTGGTCGCCGCCGCCTCCCAGGTCGTCCGCGCCGAGAGCGCCCGCAAGGCGGGCTGAGCGCCAGCACCTGACGCTTGTTGGTGGAAGGCCCTCCCTTCACGGGGAGGGCCTTTTCTATTGGGCGGAGCGTGCGCCCCGCCGAGTGAACCACGCGTAGGCGAGGCCCCCGGCCAGGGCGGCCACCACGGTCGCGAGCATGACCAGCGGCACGGCCGCGTCGCTCGCGCTACCGAGGACGGCCGATAGCGGCCGGCTTCCCGTCACCCGCCCTGCCCAGAGCAGAGCGCTCCCGTCCGGCGCGTCTTTCATCCACCAGGCGAGCGCGAAAAACAGCGCCCCGGCTCCTACCGACACCAGCAGGACAGATCCGGTTCTGGTTCGCCCCGCCTGCGGCGACATCCTCATAGCTCCGCCCAAAGCGACTGCGAAGAGCACGAAAACCCCGCAAAAGCTCAGCGCCAGAACCGGCAGAGACACGAAGGCGAACGCGCCGAGCACCGCCACAACGATCGAGCCGAAGCCGTCTTCGTTTCCCCCGCGCAAGGCCAGAGCGAGCATCAACGCAGGAGGCCCCGCGACGCAGGCCGCCATCGCGGCGACGGCGGACGCCAAAAGGTGAGTGGTCAATCTCACGAAGGGAGGGCGCACGTCCGGGGCCCCTCTCAGGGCTTGCCCGTCGCGGCGTAGCGCCCCAACCGCTCGACCTGGGCCTTGAGCACGCCGTCGACCGGCGCGGCCAGGCCGGCCAGGCCCTGGGGCGCGTAGCCGCCGACCGAATAGGTCACGGTCAGGGTCGTGCCCTCGCCCTTCGGCTGCAGCTTGAAGGTCATGGCCCCGGACACGGCCATCATGGACAGCGGGCCGAGCGCGCCCGTCGTCCGCAGCTCGCGGTTCGACTGCACGAAGGTGACGGTCATGTGCTGGGCGCCGCCGTCGGGCCAGCGCTCGCACCAGCAGCCGCCGGGCTTCGGATCGAGCGACAGGTTCTTCGCATCGCCCGACCAGGTGTGGTCGGACGACCACCAGCCGCCGACGTCGACCAGGGCCTTCCAGACCGCGTCCGGCTTCGCCGCGACCTCGACCGTCTCGCGCACCTGGAAGCCGCCCGCCTGGGCGTCGACCACCTCGGCCTGAGCCGTTCCCGCCGCGGCGGCCAGCGCCGCCGCCATGATCCACGCCCGCATGACCGTCCTCCCAAGCCCCGCGGCCAACCTCGGGCGACGGGGAACGACGGTCAAGCAAAAGGCCCCGGAGCAGCTCGCTCCGGGGCCTTCGCATTCCAGGTCGGTCGCCGACGGATCAGTCCATCAGCTGCTGCGACAGGTACACGTAGTGACGGGCCCAGCGCGCCGCGTTGGCGGTCGGGTCGGCGTCGTAGGAGTGCCCGCCGAAGTCGTCCTCGAAGTAGATGTAGGGGACGCCCATCGCCTCGAGCTTGGCCGCGTACTTGCGGGCGTGGCCCGGGTGGACGCGGTCGTCCTTGGTGTTGGTGGTGATGTAGGCCTTCGGATAGGTCACGCCCGGCCGCAGGTTCTGGTAGCCGGAGTACTTGGCGATGTAGGCGGCCTCTTCCGGGATGTCCGGATTGCCGTACTCGCCCACCCACGACGCGCCGGCCGACAGCTTGTGGTAGCGCATCATGTCGATCAGCGGGCTCTCCACCACCACGGCGTTGAACAGCTCCGGGTGCTGGGTCATCGACACGGTGGTCAGCACGCCGCCGTTGGAGCGGCCGTAGATGCCCAGGTGCCGCGCCGAGGTGATCTTGCGCGAGATCAGGTCCTGGCCGACCGAGGCGAAGTCGTCGAACGCCTTCTGCCGGTTGGCCTTCAGCACGGCGTCGTGCCAGGCCGGGCCGAACTCGCCGCCGCCGCGGATGTTGGCGATCACGTAGGCGCCGCCGCGCTCCAGCCACAGCTTGCCGACCTCCGGCAGGTAGACCGGCGGCTTGGACAGCTGGAAGCCGCCGTAGCCGTACATCAGGGTCGGCGTCGAGCCGTCCAGCTTGATATCCTTACGGTGCACGACGAAGTACGGGATCTTGGTCCCGTCGTTCGAGGTGGCCCAGAACTGCTCGACCGTGTCCTTCGAGGCGTCGAAGCGGGCCGGCAGGGCCTTCACCTTCTCGACCGAGCCGGTCGAGGCGTCGGCCAGCACCAGCGTGGTCGGGTCCAGGAAGCCCTGGGTGGTCAGGAACAGGCGGTTCGACGACTTGGACGTGTCGACGATGTTGATCGAGCTGTTGGCCGGCATGTTCAGGCGCTTGGCCGTCCACTTGCCCTTGGCGTAGCCGTAGACGTCGACGAAGCCGGTGACGTCCTCCAGGCCGGTGACGACCAGCCGGTCACGCGTGGAGGCCACGCCTTCGACGGCCTGGTTCGGCTTGGGGCTGTAGATCAGGGTCGCCTTGGCCTTGGCCGGATCGCGCTTCAGGGCGGCCAGGTCGTAGGCCAGCAGGTCGCCCGCCTTGAAGCCGTTCCAGTCCTCCTCGACGGTGAACACCACCTGGCCGTTCACCAGGCTCTGGATGCTGGCCTTCTTCGGGAACGGCAGCTTCACCGCGCCCTTGTCGGTGACCAGCAGGTATTCCTTCTCGAAGAAGGTCAGGCCGTGGTCGATCATCAGGGCCTGCAGCTTGCCGTCGGCGTCGCGCAGCGCGAAGGGCTGCACCCAGACGTCCTTGGCCTCGCCGCGGTAGATCTCCTTGGCCTGGTCGACGCCCTGGCCGCGCTTCAGGGTCTTCAGCACGATCGGATAGCCGGACTCGGACAGCGAGCCCGCGCCCCAGTCGCGCCCGACCACCAGGGTGTCGGCGTCGATCCACTCGGCGTACTGCTTGCCTTCCGACAGGGTGAAGCCGCCGTCGACGAAGGTCTTCGTCTTGGTGTCGAATTCACGGAGCGTCACCGCGTCCTTGCCGCCGTCCGACAGGCGCAGCAGGCAGCGGGTCTCGTCGGGCGACAGGCAGATCGAGCCCTTCAGGAACCAGTCGCGGCCCTCGGCCTTGGCCAGGGCGTCGATGTCCAGGACGGTCTCCCAGGCCGGCTCGGCCGTGCGGTACGACTCGACCGAAGCCTTGCGCCACACGCCGTGCGGACGCTCAGCGTCCTGCCACAGGTTGTCGACCGCGCCGGCGCGGAACGACGGATAGGGAATGCGGTCCTGGGCGGTGAAGATCGCCAGGCCTTCCTTGCGGAATTCCTCGAAGCGGGCGTCGCCTTCCAGCGTCGCCTTGGCCTTGGCGTTCTGGGCCTTCACCCACTCCATCGAGCGGGCGCCGTTGACGTCCTCCAGCCACTGGAAGGGATCGGTCGCGCTGGCGGCCGGCGCGCTCGCGGCGGCGGCGGGGGCGGTCTGGGCGTTCGCGGCGCCGGCGGCCAGCAGGGCGGCCGCGCAGACGGAGAGCAGGAGACGCATGGTGTTTCCTCGATGACGTTTCTTGGCCGGCCCGGCGGGACCGGAAAGCCGAAAGGGCGGCGGATCGCTCCGCCGCCCTCAGGGTGGTTCACAACGGGTCTTACTTGCCCGCCTTGGTGCTGGTCTCGCCCGGCACCGGGAAGCCGCGGTCGCGCATCAGGGCGTCGATCTTGACGTCCCGACCGCGGAACCGGCGGAAGCCCTCGGCCGGATCGATCGAGTTGCCGACCGACATGA
The DNA here is from genome assembly GCF_010975005.1 of Caulobacter sp. 17J65-9. Classification (GTDB taxonomy): domain Bacteria; phylum Pseudomonadota; class Alphaproteobacteria; order Caulobacterales; family Caulobacteraceae; genus 17J80-11. Next base: position 17,688 of record NZ_JAAIVC010000025.1, read on the forward strand.
TGTCGTCGTGCAGCTTCTTGGCGGTGGCCTTGTCGTAGAAGCCGCCCGGGCTCTCCTCGAAGGCTTCCGCCACGTCGGCGGTCAGGGTGTCGGCCCACAGGTAGCTGTAGTAGCCGGCCGAGTAGCCGTCGCCCGAGAACACGTGGCCGAACTGCGGGGTGCGGTGACGCATGACCAGCTCGTGCGGCATGCCGAGCTTCTCCAGCTCGTCACGCTCGAACTTGTCCGGGTCGATGGTGGCGTCGCCAGCCAGGTGCAGCTTCATGTCGATCAGGGCCGACGACAGGTATTCAACCGTGGCGAAGCCCTGGTTGAAGGTCGAGGTGGCCTTGATCTTGGCGACCAGCGCGGCCGGGATCGGCTCGCCCTTGGCGTTGACCGCGAACTTGTTCAGCACTTCCGGCGTGGACAGCCAGTGCTCGTTCAGCTGCGACGGGAACTCCACGTAGTCGCGGAACACGTTGGTGCCCGACAGCGACGGGTAGGTCACGTTCGAGTTCAGGCCGTGGATGGCGTGGCCGAACTCGTGGAACAGGGTCTCGGCGTCGTCCCAGGAGATCAGGACCGGCTCGCCGGGGGCGCCCTTCACGAAGTTCGAGTTGTTCGAGACGATGGTCGTGACCTCGCCCTTGAACCGCTCCTGGTTGCGATAGGCGTTCATCCACGCGCCCGAGCGCTTGCCCGGACGGGCGTACGGATCGAAGTACCAGAGGCCGACGTGCTTGCCCTTGGCGTCCAGCACTTCCCAGACGCGGATGTCGGGGTGGGCCACCGGCACGTTGGTGATCGGCTTGAACTGGAAGCCGTACAGCTGGCCGGCCGACCAGAACATGCCTTCGCGCAGGTTCTCCAGGTTCAGGTACGGCTTCACTTCGTTCTGGTCGAGGTCGTACTTCGCCTTGCGGACCTTCTCCTGGTAGAAGCGGTAGTCCCACGGCTCGATCTTGATGCTGGCGCCTTCCTTGTCGGCGATCGCCTGCATGTCGGCGACTTCCTCGTGGACGCGCGCGACGGCCGGGGTCCAGACCTTCTCCATCAGCTCCATCGCCGCTTCCGGCGTCTTGGCCATGGAGTTTTCCAGACGCCAGTGGGCGTGGGTCTTGTAGCCCAGCAGCTTGGCGCGCTCGGCGCGCAGCTTCAGGATCTGGGTGATGATGGCGTTGTTGTCGTTGGCGTCGGCGTTGTCGCCGCGGTTGACGAACGCCTTCCACACCTTCTCGCGCATGGCACGGTTGGTGGCGTAGGTCAGGTACGGATCGACCGACGAGCGGGTGTTCACGATCACGTACTTGCCGTCCATGCCGCGCTGCTTGGCGGAGGCGGCGGCGGCGGCCTTCAGGCTGTCGGGCAGGCCGGCCAGGTCGGCCTGGGTCAGCTCGATGGTGGTGTTCTCGTCGGCCAGCAGGTGCTGGCTGAACTTGGTGTAGAGGCCGGCCAGCTCCTGGTTGATCTGGGCCATGCGGGCCTTGGCGGCCGGGTCCATCTTGGCGCCCTGGCGCACGAAGCCGGTGTAGGTCTGCCACAGCAGGCGCTGCTGCTCGGCCGTCAGCTTCTTCTTCTCAGGCGAATTGTAGACCGCCTCGACGCGCGCGAAGAGCGCGGCGTTCTGGGTGATCTTGTCGCCGTGGGCGGCCAGCTTCGGGTCCATCTCCTCTTCGACGGCCTGGAACTCCGGCGTCGACAGGGTCGAGCTCCAGATGCCGTAGTAGGTGTAGATGTCGTTCAGCGCGCGGCCGGAATCCTCCAGCGCCTCGATGGTGTTCTTGAAGGTCGGCTTCGCCTTGTTGTTGGCGATGGCGTCGACCTCGCGCAGGTTCTGCGCCATGGCGGCCTCGAGCGCCGGCTTGAAGTCCGAGACCTTCACCTTGTCGAAGGCCGGGACGCCGCCGTACGGGCCGGTCCACTTCTGCAGCAGCGGGTTGGCGTCGGCCGGCGCGGTCGCGGCGGCGGCGGCGTGGTGGGCGTGATCCTGGGCCATGGCTTGACCGGCGAAAGCCACCGCGGCCGCGCTGGCGCCCGCGAGCAGAAGGTTGCGCATATCGTCTCCCGACTTGAATTTGGTCGTTAGTTGGCTCGCAACCTACAGCGCGCAAGCGGTGCAGGAAAATGACGGACTTGTAATGGTTGCGACAGAACCGCGCATATCAACGCTTTCCAAGCTGCGCGCCGCGACCGCGCGGCCTGTGGACGGCGCTGCGACGCCGGTCTAAGCGACAAGCATGGCCATCGGTGTTTTCGACTCCGGCGTGGGCGGCCTGACCGTCCACCGCACCCTCGTCGAGCGGTTTCCGACCGCCGACTTCGTCTATCTGGCGGACCAGGCGCGCGCGCCCTACGGCGGCCGCGCCGGCGAGGAGATCGTCGAGCTGACCCGGGCCGGCTGCGAGCGGCTGTTCGAGGCCGGCGCCAACGTCGTGGTCCTGGCCTGCAACACCGCCTCCGCCGTGGCGCTGCGGCGGCTGCAGCAGACCTGGCTGCCGGGCTACCGCAAGGAAATCGGCCGGCCGGTCAACGTTCTGGGCATCATCGTGCCGACCATCGAGGCGGCCACCGGCCTGCCCTGGGAACACGAGGCCGAGCGGCGCGGCGACAAGATCGAGAAGCTGGACGTGATCGGCGTGTTCTGCACCGTCGCCACCGCCGGCAGCCGCGTCTACGAGATCGAGATCGACAAGCGCCGCCAGGACCTGGCGGTGTTCTCCGAAGCCTGCTCGGGCCTGGCCGGCATGATCGAGCAAGGCGCGTCGCGCGAAGACCTGCGCGCCCTGATCCAGTCGCACGCCCAGGCGCTGAAGACCCGCATCGGCCGCTGGCCGGACCGGGCCATCCTGGGCTGCACCCACTACGAGATCGTCGCCGACCTGTTCCGCGAGGTGCTGCCGCCCGGCACGCCGCTGATCGGCCAGCCGGAAGCGGTGGCCGACGCCCTGTCGCGCTACTTCGAGCGCCACCCGGAATACGGCCCCGGACAGGGCGGCGCGCGCCGCTTCCTGACGACGGGCCTTCCCGGCCAGCAATCGGGTCTGGTCGAGACCTTCTGGGGCGAAGCGGTGAAGTTCGAGGCGGCGTAAGGCACGAGGCGGACTCCCCGTGCTGACTGGGGGAGCAGGACCGGCTGGGCCCAAAGCCATGCCCCTCTCGCATTTAGGACTATGGCCGAGCGCAATGAGGCGTGCCGATATGCCAACTCGGCACGCCTCCGCCGAGGTTTACTTAGGCGGGACTGCCTCTGCGCTCGATGAGGGAGTCATGGGCCTGCCTGATTCCGTCAAATCCGGTGCCTTTCCCTTGTCGCATGACGACCAGTTCGTCCCGACTAATTCGTTAGGACTAGCCGGCCGGGCCGTAACGCGTTTCAGCGGGGCGCCCCCTTCAGCAACAGCAACAAATTCAAAAGTCATGTACGCCCAACGCTTCGTCTCGCCGTTGAGGAGCGCCAAAGCTTTGACGCGATATTTTTGCTCCTCCTTTGGAGCCGCGTCATCGGTCGTGACCGTTGGGCAAGCAAGTCGCTCAATCCGAAGCGATTTAATGGGCTCCGGCAGACTAATTCCATCGTGCCAGGATAGTTCAACCTTCTGAGGTCCTAAGACTTCGGCATCAAATAAGAGCGCTGCGCTGCCGTCACGGACAAAATACGAGCGCAATTTTTCCAGCCTTGAACTTGGATCGGCACCACCGTCGGTTGTAACCGAGCGCAGGTCGTCAACACGAGCGATCATGTACGCACCAGTCACCGGCTGAATGGGCGGCCCAAGAGGGGGAACCGAATAACCAATTGCCTTCCATCGCCGCTGGAAGTCCTGAAAACAGTCGCCTTCTCGAAAAGCTTTTCGCTTAAACGCAGACGTTGACCTTAGAAAATAGTACGCGACTACAGCTGCATCTTTGTCGCCAAGCTCCATTTGGTCGCCCCTCAGGGCCTCATCCAAGCTCACACAAGCTTGCTCGAAGCTTTAGATCAGCTTGGTCGGCGCTAAGATCGGGAAATCCAAACGCGATTTTTTGCTTGATCGCGGCCTCAATAGTCAGGCCGTCTGCGCTGATTTTCCGCTTCAGAGCACTGTTGGCGTCAATTTTTGTCCAATCGCATGTTCCGCCGTCCGGGACATCAATCAGACGAGTGCACGTGAAATGGGGGCTTATTTCTAAGTTTCCAAATGAGATTCCACGCTGCAAATCGTTGAAGTTGTACGCTAGTCCGTAAGTCTTCCTCTGAAGATTGATATAAAATTTTGTGTCGAGAGCATAAGATGAGTCGAACACGGAATCTAATTCAGATTGTATTTCGTTGAATTTTGCACTTCGCTCAGCATCTGTGACAAGCGACACTAACCATCCATGCCCACCTAACGCTGCAGCCGCCTTCGTCGCCCTCCCTATCGCCGCAAGAACCTCGGATTGAGACTTCTTGGAGTATCTTATTTTAGGCGTAACCAATAAAACGTCGTTGTCATTCAGGCTGACCAAGGGGGCCGCTTGATTTTGATACCAAACTTCATTCTTGGCCTCGACTTTAGGACTGCCCGCAACCGGCCTATCCGCCATTGTAACGCTATATAGAACAATTGTATTTAGCGGGGTGACAGTTCCATTTTCACGCTTCAGCGATATGTCCAGCGTTAGAGCGACTGCTCTCGAGTCCTTAATAAAGATTGCCTTTAAATATCTTTCCCACTTTGAACTCTCCTCTAAGCCGATTTTGCTTGGCGGCGTGTACGTTAATTGCGGGTAAGCGTACCAATCCTCCAGCGGTCCGTCCATTTTTACGGTAGCGTTTAATTTTGTGTATTTTCCAAACTCGGTTGTTTCAGTCGTCTTTTTCACTCCACCACCGGTCGCCTCTTGCGCCAGCGTTGGACTGGCCAAAAGGGATAAAACTGTTGCGAAGCAAGCTAGTTGAACTCGCATTGCGCCCTCCCAGTTTTTCGTGAGCAGTCAAGCTTGATCGAAACAGGATGAGGGCCACAACTAGAATCTGTATTTTAAAACAGCTCAACCCAATGCGCCTCACTGCGCCGCTACCATGGCCGGATCGACGAGCGCAACTAGGACCGGCCCCTAGTGGAGAGAGGATAGACCGCGGCCCAGACTCCCGAACGTCGTTCTTGACCCGCTCCGCCCCGGACGCTCTGATCCCCGGGAGATGAACGCCCCCGTCCGCTCTCCCTTCGTCGCGCCGGCGCCCAAGACGCTGGCTCCGGAGAAGTTTCGCGATCCGCGGACCACCGCCAAGGGCGAGCCGCGCGCGCACGTCCAGCTGCAGCGGCTTGAGACGCTCTGGTTCAACACCGGCACGCTCTGCAACCTGACCTGCGCCAACTGCTACATCGAGAGCAGCCCGACCAACGACGCCCTGGCCTATCTGACGGCCGCCGAGGTCGAGGCCTTCCTCGACGAGATCGAGGCGCTGGGCCTGCAGACCCGCGAGATCGGCTTCACCGGCGGCGAGCCGTTCATGAACCGCGAGATCATCGCCATGGTCGGCGCGGCTCTGGAGCGCGGCTACGAGGCCCTGGTGCTGACCAACGCCATGAAGCCCATGCGCCGGTTCGAGGCGGGGCTGCTGGAGCTGAAGGCGCGCCACGGCGACAAGCTCACCCTCCGCGTCAGCCTCGACCACTACACCCAGGCGGTGCATGAGGCCGAGCGCGGCGAGGACACCTGGGACAAGACCCTGGACGGCCTCACCTGGCTGGCGCGCGAGGGCTTCTCGCTGGCGGTGGCCGGCCGCCACATGCCCGACGAAAGCGACGCCGACGCGCGCGCCGGCTATGCGCGCCTGTTCGCCGAGCTGGGTGTCCCGGTCGACGCCGCCGATCCGGGCCGGCTGGTGCTGTTTCCCGAGATGGACGCCCGCGTCGACGTGCCGGAGATCACCGAGGCGTGCTGGGGGATCCTGCACAAGTCACCGTCCGACGTGATGTGCGCGTCCAGCCGCATGGTGGTGAAGCGCAAGGGCGCCGACGAACCGGTCGTGGTGGCGTGCACCCTGACGCCCTACGACCCCGGCTTCGAGCTCGGGCCCAGCCTGAAGGACGCTCTGGGCGAGGTCGCCCTGAACCATCCGCACTGCGCCAAGTTCTGCGTGCTCGGCGGCGCCAGCTGCTCGGCCAGATAGAGACCGAAATGATCCGACTGTTCGCCGCCGTCGAGGTGCCGCCCGAGATCGGCGAGGACCTGAAGCGTCGTCAGCAGGGCCTGCCCGGCGCCCGCTGGCGCCCGCTGGAGGCCCTGCACATCACCACCCGCTTCTTCGGCGAGGTGCCCGAGAACGTCGCCGCCGACCTGGACGCGGAGCTGGCGGCGATCTCCGGCGAGCCGATGGAGCTGGAGCTGGAGGGCGTGGGCGCCTTCGGCGAGGGCGAGCACCTGCGCGCGGTCTGGGCCGGGGTGGCCGAGAACGAGGCGCTTCGCCAGCTGGCCGCCCGCTGCGAGGCGGCGGCCCGCCGCGCCGGCCTGAAGCCGGACAGCAAGGCCTACAAGCCCCACGTCACCCTGGCCTATCTGAAGCACGCCGAGCCGGCCCGGGTGGCGGCCTGGATCCAGGGCCACAACCTCCTGAAGTCCCCGCCCTTCCGGGTCACCTGGTTCGGCCTCTATTCCAGCTGGCTGTCCCAGCAGGGCTCGCGCTACGAGCTCGAACGCGAGTATCCCCTGATCGGATGACCCGCCCCCTCCGCTCCGTCCTGTTCCTGCCCGCCTCCAACGCCCGCGCGATCGAGAAGGCGCGCGGCCTGCCGTGCGACGCCATCGTGCTGGACCTGGAGGACGCCGTCGGCCCCGAGCAGAAGGTCGAGGCGCGCGAGCGGATGTGGCAGGCGCTGCGCGACGGCGGCTTCGGCGACCGCACGGTGGCGGTGCGGATCAACGACCTGGACAGCGAGTGGGGCGAGGCGGACATGGCCGCCGCCGTGCTGGCCGCGCCGGACGCCGTGGTCGCCCCCAAGGTCAGCGGCGTCGGCGACCTGCGCCGCTACGACCGCCACCTGCTGGCCGCGCCCGGCCACGTGCGCCTGTGGGCGATGATCGAGACCTGCCAGGGCGTGCTGAACCTGCGCGAGATCGCCGCCGAGGCGGGCACGACCCGGCTGTGCGCCCTGCTGTTCGGCCCCAACGACCTGGCCCGCGAGATGCGCTGCCGCCCGGGTCCCGACCGCGCGCCGCTGCAGCCCGCCCTGGTGCAGACGGTCACCGCCGCGCGCGCCAACGGCCTGCACGCCTTCGACGGGGTCTACAACGCCTTCGAGGACGACACCGGCTTCGCGGCCGAAGCCGCTCAGGGTCGGGGCTTCGGCTTCGACGGCAAGCAGCTGATCCACCCGCGCCAGATCGATCTGGCCCACGCCGCCTACGCCCCGACACCGGCCGAAGCCGCCTGGGCGCGCGCCGTGGTGACCGCCTTCGAGGCGCCCGAGAACGCCGGCCGCGGCGCCATCAAGGTCGAGGGCCGCATGGTCGAGCGGCTGCACCTGGACGAGGCGCGACGCACCCTGGCGGCCGCGCACATGTCCGCCGGCTGAGCCGGATTTCGCCGCCGGGGCGGAATGCGCTAGCGTTGCGGTCGATTTTGGGGGGGGACCACCATGCGCTTGAAGCTCTGGGCGACGACGCTTGTCGCCGTGGCGGCGCTCGCGGGGGCGGCTCAGGCCGGCGACGCGAGCTGCATCTGGAACGGGCTGGGCCAATCTTCGCGTGACGCCTGGCTCGCCGACTATGACGCGCGCGGCAGCGAGGCGCTCAATGAAAACACCTTCTCGGAAGAGGAGCTGTCCGAGGCGCTCACGGACTGCGGCGTTACGGAGGAGGCCGAGGCCCTGATCGCCGGGGAAGCCCTGGGCGGCTATGCGCTGCAACAGGCGGCCGGGCGCTGGCTGCAGCTTCACGCGAACCTGACGGCCCAGAAGCTGGACCAGGCGTGGGGCGGGTTCGCGCCGCAGGTGCGCAACGACTACGAGACCTGGGTGCTCGCCCTGATGAAAGACCCCGAGGCGGCGGTTCCGGTGCCGGAGGCCGCGGTCGGCGCCATTCTCAAGGGCCTCGGCGTCTCCGACGGGGCCACCGCGCGGCATGTGGCGGTGTATTACAGCGGGCGCGTGGTGCGGCTGAATCGAGAGCCGGCCTTCTAGCCGGCGCCCCGATCAACGCTTGACCACGATGGACAGGCCGTCGCCGATGGTGGCCAGGGTCATGTCGACGCGCGGGTCGTCGTGGATCTGCGCCGCCAGGGTGCGCAGGGCCTCGGTGTCGGGATCGCGCTTGGTCGTGTAGGCCACGTCGCCGCCCCAGAGCATGTTGTCGATCATCATTACGCCGCCGGGGCGCAGCAGCTCGAGGCAGAGCTCGTAGTAGTCGCCGTAGCCGGTCTTGTCGGCGTCGATGAAGGCCATGTCGAAGCCGCCGGCCTCGCCCTCGGCGAGCAGGCCGCGCAGGCTGTCGGCCGCCGGCCCCAGCCGCGCCTCGATGACGTCGTCGACCTTCGCCTCGGCCCAGTAGCCCCGCGCCCGCGCCACGTACTCTTCGGACAGGTCGAGCGCGAACAGGCGCGCGCCGTCTCCGTGCATGGCCTTCATGGCCAGGGCGGTGGCGGTCGAGGAGTAGCCGGTGAACACGCCGACCTCGATCGCGCGACGGGCGCGGATCATGCGCGCGACCACCTGCATGAAGCCGCCCTGCTCGGGGCTGATCTGCATGCGCGAGACGCCGCCCATCGCCTCGGTCTCGGCCCGGCAGCGGGCCAGCACCGGGTCTTCGCGCACGCCCAGGCGCTGGACGTAGGCGCGGACTTCGTCGGACAGGCCGAGGGATCGGGACATGCGGGCGGCTCCTTGCTGACGGCGCGAGCCCTGAACCCGTTCAGGCCTCCGCGCGCTCCACGTAATCGGCCGAGCGCATCTCCTGCAGGCGCGAGACGGTGCGCTCGAATTCAAAGGCGCCGTCGCCGGCGGGGTAAAGGTCGGCCGGTTCGCCCTCGGCCAGCACGACCAGCTTGGTCCCGGCCTCGTAGAGGGCGTCGATCAGGGTCACCAGCCGGCGCGCTTCGTTGCGCCGCTCCGGCCCGAGCTTCGGCACGCCGGCCAGGAACACGGTCTGGAAGCGCCCGGCGATCGCCAGATAGTCCTGCGGCCCCAGCGGGCGGGCGCACAGCTCCTCGAAGCTGGCGCGCAGCATGGCCCCGCAGGCGCGCGGGAATTCCAGCCGCCGCCCGGCCACCTCGATCGTCGCGCCGACCTCGTGGGTCACCCGGGTCATGTCGCGCCACAGGTGGTCGAAGGCCTTGCTGGTCTCGGCCGTGATCGGGCTGAAATAGACCTGCGCGCCCTTCAGCCGGTCCAGGCGGAAGTCCTTCGGCCCGGCCACCTCGACCACTTCGCAGCGGCGCTTGAGCATGTCGATGAAGGGCACGAACAGCTGGCGGTTGATGCCGTTCTTGTAGAGGTCTTCCGGCGGGCGGTTGGAGGTGGCGACCAGCACCACGCGCCGCTCGAACAGGGCTTCGAACAGCCGGCCCAGGATCATGGCGTCGGCGATGTCGGTGACCTGCAGTTCGTCGAAGCACAAGAGCCGCGCGTCGCGCGCGATCAGGTCGGCTACGGGGGCTATCGGGTCGTCGCCCTTGGCCGTGCCGAAGCGCTTCTTGCGGGCGCTCGCGTCGCCCTCGCGCCAGGCGCCGATCAGGGCGTGCACCTCGCCCATGAAGACGTGGAAGTGGGTGCGCCGCTTCTTCTGGACCGGGGCGGAATCGAAGAACAGGTCCATCAGCATGGACTTGCCGCGGCCCGGCGGCCCCCAGACGTACAGGCCCTTGGGCGCCTTGCCCCGGGAGAAGAACGGCAGCGGGATCCAGGGATCGTTCAGGCTGTCGAGCTCGCCCTCCAGCCGCGCGAACGCCTCGACCGCCCGGGCCTGGCCCTCGTCGGAATGGATCTCGCGCTTCTTCAGAAGGCGCTTGTAGGCGGTGCGGACGGATACGGGCATGGGTTCGCCGCATAGCAGCCGCGGCGGCCCGCGGCAAAGCGGCTCGCGCCTCAGGCGGTCTCTTCGAGCCGGCGCGCCCGGGTGATCTGCACGTGCTCGTAACCGGCCTCGACGATGGTTTCGGCGTGCTCGCTCTCCAGCTCGATCGCCCAGCCCGTCTCCGTACAGTGGAGGGAGGTCGTCCGGATCAGCTGACGACCGTCGCTCGAACGGGAGATGCGCTCGCTGCGCACGCGATCCGGCCCGACCGCCTCGTTCTCCAGCGTATGCACCACCTTGACCCACTGACCGTCCGCGCGCTGGAAGCGCTCCGGCGGCCGTTCCTCGCGTCCAGCCAGCACGGGCCCGCTGGCGCGCACGCCGCCGAGCGCGATCAGGTCGGCCCCGATCAGGTCCACGGCGGCGTCGGCCGGGACCTGCTCCATGAACGCTTCGATTTCGGCCCGATCCGGCGAGGGCCCGGGCGCCTCGCGGCGGAGGTTGGCCAGCACCTGCGCTCGCGCCTCCGACCAATTGAAGACACGGCGTGGGAAGCCGCGCCGGTCAGCCCCGAAGATTGCGCGCACGCCGATCCAGGCGCGCTCGTAGGGGTTCGGCCCGCCGCCGAGGTCCGCGTCGTCCGCGCGGATCGCGACCAGCGTCCGGGCGATCAGCAGTTCCTTGGGCTGCACGTCGACGATTTCGAACAGGGTCTCGTAATGATGGCGTCTGGCCGACGCGCCCTTCGGCGACTGCTCGCGGACCTCCGTCACCCAGTCGTAGCGATAGCGGTCGCCGACCCGATCGGGCCGCGACTGCACGGTCAGCAGCTCGGGCTTGCGCGTGCCGCCGGACGCGCCGAGCACAAACGACAAAGGATTGCGCATCAGGTCCCCCGCGTGTCTCGCGAAACAGTCCCGCGTCCGGAGGCGGGTGGCAACCGGGAACCGCTGGGGACGTGCGGGCTTCCGCAGGCGTGAGCCCGCTGCGCCTGCTGTGCGACGAGATGCTGTTCCGCCTGGCCCGCTCGCTGCGGGCGGCGGGCTACGACACCGTGCTGGCCGCCGACGGGGCGCCGGACCGGGATCTGCTCGAACGCTGCCGGCGCGAGGACCGGGTGCTGGTCACCCGCGACCGCAAGCTGATGGCGCAGGCCCTGCCCGACGTGCGCGCGGTGCTGCTGGTCGACGAGGACCGCGAGGCGGAGGCGCGGGCGCTGTCGCGGGCGCTTGACATCGACTGGCTGCTGGCCCCGATGAGCCGCTGCATGGTCGACAACACGCCGCTGTCGCCGGCCGGCCCGGCCGACCTGGCGCGCGTGCCCTCGACCGTCGAAGCCTCGCCGGAAGCGGTGAAGGTGTGCCGGACCTGCGGGCGGGTCTATTGGCCCGGAGGCCACGTGAAGCGGCTGATGGAGAAGCTGTCGTGCTGGGCCCGGGAAGCCCGGGACTGACGGATCAGCCCTTCTTGCGCAGCTCGTCGCGGATCTCGGTGAGCAGCTTTTCGCTGGCCGTCGGGGCCGCCGCGACCGCGGGGGCCGGCGGATAGAGGCGGTTGATCACCTTCACCAGCAGGAACACCGCGAAGGCGACCAGCACGAACTGGATCAGGGTGTTGACGAAGGCGCCGTACTGGATGGCCACCAACTCGTTGACGGGCGTGGCCGGGTCGTCCTTGCGCAGCACCACCTGCAGGTGGGCGAAGTCGATGCCGCCGATCAGCAGGCCCAGCGGCGGCATGATCACCTGGTCGACCAGGCTTGAGACGATCTTGCCGAAGGACGCGCCGAGGATGACGCCGACCGCCAGGTCGACGACGTTGCCGCGCATGGCGAAGGTGCGGAATTCGCCGAAAAAGCTCATCGCCCAGAATCCTCAGAGTTAGAGCGCGATGACCGCCGAAACCGGCGGCCACTTTCGGCTATCGCGCTCTAGGGTCAGGCCGCGTTCTCGTCGCCGCTCAGGTTGAGCCGCTCGCGCAGCTCCTTGCCGCTCTTGAAGAAGGGCACGTGCTTGGCCGGCACGGAGACGGTCTCGCCGGTGCGGGGGTTGCGGCCCGCGCGCGCCGGGCGCGAGCGCACCGAGAAGGCGCCGAAGCCGCGCAGTTCGACCCGGCCGCCGCTTTCCAGCGCATCGACCATGCCGTCCAGGATGATGTTCACCACCCGCTCGATGTCGCGGTGGGTGAGGTGCGGATGTTCCGCCGCCAACCTAGCGATCAACTCGGACTTGATCATACGGGCTCCCCCGAAAAGGCGGGCGATCCTGCGTCAGGCGAACGCCGATCACAAGCCTTCCTCGTCTCATAACACCCGGCACGACCTCAGAAAAAGGCCCGAACGGCTACAACAGCCAAGCTTTCGTCCTTAACGGCGCCGCTTGCGGGTCCGGACAAACGAAAAGCCCGCGCGGATCGCTCCGCGCGGGCTTCGTCTTCAAGCCTGAGGCTTCGAGAGGAGATTACTCCTTCGAGGCGCGCTCGCGCAGGGCGGCGCCCAGGATGTCGCCCAGCGAAGCGCCGGAGTCCTGGCTGCCGTACTGTTCGATGGCCTGCTTCTCGTCGGCCATTTCCAGCGCCTTGATCGACACCGACACGCGGCGAGCCGCCTTGTCGATGTTGACGATCTGGGCGTCGACGCGGTCACCCACGGCGAAGCGCTCGACGCGCTGCTCGCCACGGTCGCGCGACAGGTCCGACTTGCGGATGAAGGCGGTCATCGGGGCGGCTTCGTCGCCGAAGCGGACTTCGATACCGCCCGAGGTCACTTCCGTGACGGTGACGGTCACGGTCTGGCCCTTGCGGTACACGTCGCCGGCCATCGGGTCGCCCGACAGCTGCTTGATGCCCAGGGAGACGCGCTCCTTCTCGATGTCGACGTCCAGGACGCGGGCCTTGACCACGTCGCCCTTCTTGTAGCGGGCGATGGCTTCTTCGCCCGAGGCGTTCCAGTCGATGTCCGACAGGTGCACCATGCCGTCGATGTCGTTGTCCAGGCCGATGAACAGGCCGAACTCGGTGGCGTTCTTCACTTCGCCTTCGACTTCAGTGCCGATCGGGTGCGAGGCGACGAAGGCCTCCCACGGGTTCGACTGAGCCTGCTTCAGGCCCAGCGAGATACGGCGCTTGGAGGCGTCGACGTCCAGGACGACCACGTCCACTTCCTGCGAGGTGGAGACGATCTTGCCCGGGTGGACGTTCTTCTTGGTCCACGACATTTCCGACACGTGCACCAGGCCTTCCACGCCCGGCTCCAGCTCCACGAAGGCGCCGTAGTCGGTGATGTTGGTGATGCGGCCGGTGAAGCGGGCGTTGACCGGGTACTTGGCGTCCACGCCGTCCCACGGGTCGGCCTGGAGCTGCTTCATGCCCAGCGAGATGCGCTGGGTGTCCGGGTTGATCTTCACGATCACGACCTTGACGGTGTCGCCGACGGCCAGGACCTGGCTCGGGTGCGACACGCGCTTCCAGCTCATGTCGGTGACGTGCAGCAGGCCGTCGATGCCGCCCAGGTCCACGAACGCGCCGTAGTCGGTGATGTTCTTGACCACGCCTTCACGGACTTCGCCTTCCGACAGCTGGCTGACCAGCTCGGTGCGCTGCTCGGCGCGGGCTTCTTCCAGGATGGCGCGACGCGACACGACGATGTTGCCGCGCGGACGGTCCATTTTCAGGATGGCGAACGGCTGTTCCTTGCCCATCAGCGGGCCGACGTCGCGAACCGGACGAATGTCGACCTGCGAGCCCGGCAGGAAGGCCGAGGCGCCGCCCAGATCGACGGTGAAGCCGCCCTTCACGCGGCCGACGATCGAACCGACGACCGGCTGGCCTTCGGCGAACACGCCTTCCAGGCGGGTCCAGGCTTCTTCGCGGCGAGCCTTCTCGCGGCTGATGACGGCCTCGCCCATCGCGTTCTCGACGCGCTCCAGGTAGACCTCGACGGTGTCGCCGACCTTCGGCGCGTCCGTGCCCGGGCCGAATTCACGGACCTGGATGCGGCCTTCGGTCTTCAGGCCGACGTCGACGATCAGGAAGTCCTTTTCCATGCCGACCACGCGGCCGTGGACGACCTGGCCTTCGATGATGTCACGGCCGGCCAGCTGTTCGTCGAGCAGCGCGGCGAAGTCGTCGCGCGAGGGAGAGAAAACGTCAGTCATAAGGGTCTTTCGGTTGTCGGAACGGAGAAGCGCGCGCAGCCGTGCGGCGGCGGTCGCTTCACGCGCGGGTTTTCGGGCTCATAACCGAAGGGGGCGTCGGGTCTCGATGGTCCCGCACCCTGCTTGGTTGTCGCCCGCGGCCGTCCGAGGCGCGGCACGGTGAGATTTAGCCCTGTCGGGCCCGCGCCGCCTCGACGATGCGGCGGGCCGCATCGGTCGCGGCCTCTATATCCAGATCGCTCGTATCCAGCAAGACGGCGTCGTCCGCGCGCACCATGGGCGCGGCGCCGCGGCCGGCGTCGCGCTCGTCGCGCCGGCGGATGTCGGCCAGCACGGTTTCAAAGGCCACGTCCTCGCCCTGGCCGACCAGCTGCTTCCAGCGGCGCTCGGCGCGGACCTCGGCCGAGGCGGTGACGAACAGCTTGGCCTGGGCGTGCGGAGCGATGACCGTGCCGATGTCGCGGCCGTCCAGCACCACGCCCGGCTCGCGCCCGGCGAAGGCGCGCTGCAGGTCCAGAAGCGCGGCGCGCACGCCCTCGAACACCGCCACCCGGCTGGCCGCCTCGCCGGCGACGCCGCCGCGCAGGCCCGGGTCGCCCAGCCGGCCCAGGCTGAGGT
>NZ_JAAIVC010000260.1 GCF_010975005.1 Caulobacter sp. 17J65-9
TCTACTTCCGCACGACCGATGTCACCGGCATCATCAAGCTGAAGGAAGGCGTGGAAATGATCATGCCGGGCGACAACGCCGAGCTGGACGTCGAGCTGATCACCCCGATCGCCATGGAAGAGAAGCTGCGCTTCGCCATCCGTGAAGGCGGCCGCACCGTCGGCGCCGGCGTCGTGGCCCGCATCGTCGAGTAATCGACGGCGTCCTCAGGACGCTGACTGAACAGAACCCCGCCGGAGCGATCCGGCGGGGTTTTTGTTTGCTCAGCGCGCGAAGAACATCGCCACCGCGGCGACGCCCATGACGGCGGTCGCGCCCCAGCCGCCGGCGCGCACCCAGGGCCCGATGGTGAAGCGGCCCATGCGGTCGCGGCGGCTGGCGACCAGCATCATCGCCGCCATGATCGGCACGGCGACCACGCCGTTGAGCACCGCGCTCCAGAACAGGGCCTTGATCGGATCCAGCGGCGAGAAGTCGATAGCGACGCCCAGCAGCATGGCCGCGCCGATGACGCTGTAGAAGCCCACGGCGTGCCAGGGCTTTTCATCCAGGCCCTCGTTCCAGCCGCGGGTTTCGCTGAGTGCGTAGGCGGCCGATCCGGCCAGGACCGGCACGGCCAGCAGGCCGGTGCCGATGATGCCCAGGCTGAACAGGGCGAAGGCGAAGGGGCCGGCCACGGGGCGCAGCGCCTCGGCCGCCTCGGCCGCGGTCTGGATATCGGTCTTGCCGTTGGCGTAGAGGGTGGCGGCCGTGGCCAGCATGATCGCCATGGCCACGATGTTCGAGAAGGCCATGCCGACGAGGGTGTCCATGCGGATGCGGGCCAGCTCCCGCTTGGCCTGGCGCGGGGCCTGCCTGAGCGGCTTGGCCTTCGGGTTCTCGTTGACCTCCTCCACTTCCTGCGCGCTCTGCCAGAAGAACAGGTAGGGGCTGATGGTGGTGCCGAAGACGGCCACGATCATGGTCATGGCCCCGCCGTCGAGCTTGAACTCGGGCCGGACCAGGCTGACGAGCGCCGCGCCCCAGTCGACCTCGACCACGAACAGGGTCGCCACATAGGTCAGCAGCGCCAGGGTCAGGATCTTCAGGATGCGGGCGTAGCGGCGGTAGGAGACGAACACCTGCAGCAGCAGGGAGCCGAGCCCGAAGGCGACGGTCGCCACGTGCGAGTTCCAGCCGAGCGCGAGCTTCGCCGCCGCGCCCATGCCGGCCAGGTCGGCGGCGATGTTGATGGTGTTGGCGAAGAACAGCAGGGCGACCAGCGCGGTGACCACGGGGCGGGGGAACACCTCGCCCATGTTCTTCGCCAGGCCCGCGCCGGTGACCCGGCCGATCTCGGCGCTGACCAGCTGAATGGCGCTCATCAGCGGATAGGTGAGCACCAAGGTCCAGAGCATGTTGAAGCCGAACCGGGCGCCCGCCTGCGAGTAGGTGGCGATGCCGCTCGGATCGTCGTCGGCCGCGCCGGTCACCAGGCCGGGGCCGAGCTCCTTGAACAACCGGGTCGCGCGGCGAAAGTGGCCGATGCGCAAGGCGAGCTCCTTCCTGGAGCGGCTAATTCGCCCGCAGCGGCCGGGTTCCTCTCAGGGCCTATTTGGGACGCGCCGCCGCGTAGGCCTGCACCGCCGGATCGGCGGCGGCCTCGGCCAGCAGCCAGTCGCGGAACAGCGCGATCTTGGGCGTGCGGCGCCGCTCGGTCGGGTAGGCCACCCAGTAGCCGGGCGAGGTCTCGACCACCGTCTCGAACGGCTGGACCAGGCGCCCGTCGGCCAGCTCGCGGGCGAACAGGATCGGGTTGGCCAGCGCCACCCCCTGGCCGGACAGGGCCGAGGCCACCTCGGCGATCTGGGTGTCGGCCGTAAAGCGCGTGCGCCGCTCGCCCGAGCCCAGGCCCAGCGCGCCGAACCACTGGGCCCATTCGCTGTCGGTGCCGATGCGCGGCGCGGTCGCCAGGTCGCTGGGGCTGTCCAGGCCGCCCAGCCGCTCCAGCAGGGCGGGGGCGAGCAGGGGCGTCTGGATCGAGGGCATCAGCCAGGTCGACTCCAGTCCCGGCCAGCGCCCGTCGCCGGCGCGCACGCCCAGGTCCAGGCCGCCGCCGGCCAGGTCCAGCAGGGACGGGTTGGTGTCCAGGCGCAGCGCCAGGTCCGGGTGGGCCAGCTGGAAGCCGCCGAGCCTGGGCGACAGCCACTGGTTGGCGAAGGTGAACAGGGTGGTGACCGCCAGCACGCCCTTGCCGGTCTCGGTCAGGTCGGAGAGCGCGGTGCGCAGCAGGCTCATGGCGTCGGTGGCGGCCCGCGACAGGCGTTCGCCGGCGGGGGTGAGCACGACCTCGCGCGGCAGGCGCCGGAACAGGCTCTGGCCCAGCCGGCTCTCCAGCGACTTGATCTGCCAGCTGACCGCCGCCTGGGTCATGCCCAGCTCCTCGGCGGCGCGGGTGAAGCTTCCCAGGCGCGCGGCCGCCTCGAACACCCGCACGGCGGAGAGCGGCAGGGTCGCGAGCACGTCAGACATAAGCGAGCCTTATGGGGGCAGCAGGAGAACTGCGTTGTTCGAAACCGCAGATCGCGCGAATTCTCCCGGCGTTCAAGGCCCGCGCAAGGAGAATCGCCATGGAGTATGCGTTCCGCAATCATAAGGACGTTCCGTTCGGCTGGGCCCTGGCCCTCGGCCAGCTGTTCGCGCCCAAGCGCGAGCGCCCCCGCCGCGTGGCGCACGGGCGGACGAGCGGGGGATTGGCGTAGATCACGCCCGTCATCCCGGCCGTAGCGAAGCGGAGAGCCGGGACCCAGCAAGCGCTACGCTGGTTGCAGCGCGCCTGCAGCGTTCAGGTCGAGCTTGCTGGGTCCCGGCTCTCCCGCCCCCTTCGGGGACGTCCGGCCGGGATGACGGTTTTGATTTCAGCCCGCCGCCTTCACCACGCCGCACACGATCCGGCCGCCGGAGTTGCCGGTCGGCTGGTTGTGCTGGTCGTCGGGGTTGGCGTGGATCACCACGGCCGAGCCGTCGGCGTCGAGCAGGGCGGGGCGGCCCTCGGCGCCCTTGACCGACACCGAGTTCGACCAGACCGCCATCTCCACCCGGCCGCCGCCGTCGGCCCACAGGTTGGGCAGGTCGCCGGCCTCATGGCCCTTGGGATTGAGCAGGCCGTGCAGGTGGTCGCCGGCCTTGATGTGCGCCCCGGCCGAGGCGAAGTCCGGCGGGGTGCAGACGCCCTTCTCGTGGAAGTGCACGCCGTGCCAGCCGGAGGGAATGCCGCCGGCCTCGATCCGCATCAGCAGTCCGCCCGGCCCCTCGAAGATGGTCGCCGTGCCCACGGTGGCGCCCGAGGCGTCCTTCAGCTCGGCCGTGGCCGCCGGCTTGGGGGCGGGCTCTGCGGCGGCGGGCTTGGCGGCCGGGGCCGGGGCCGGGGCGGCGGCCAGGGC
>NZ_JAAIVC010000261.1 GCF_010975005.1 Caulobacter sp. 17J65-9
GTGCGCGCCTTCGCGCCGCGCCTGCGCCGCGCCGCCGGCCTCGCGCCGCGCGACCGGCGCGAACCGGCCGAGGTGGTCGACGCCGCCTGCGTGCGCCTGGTCGCCCGGCTGATCGACCGTCCCGACGAAACCGTCCGGGTACGGCCCGTCCGTGAACCTACGGACGGCCCCTGAGCCACGCCGCTTCCTCGGCGCCACGGGGGATGAAAATCGTCAGGAAAACCTCACCTTAGGTCAGTTCACCTAGGGTCGGGACTGGACAGAACACAGACCTGTGATTGTGTACCGGCATGGGCCGATCCTACGATTCCGATATCGCGCGGCGCGCGTTCGACGCCGTCGCCGCCGCCGAGAAGGCGACGTCTCTGACGCAGCTCGACGAGGTGGTCGGGCGAGAACTCAAGACCTTCGGCTACGAGATCGTCATCGGCATCCGCATGGGCCGGCGCGCCGGCGTGCGCACCGTCGACATGCTGTTCGGCAACACCGACCACCCGTGGGTGGTCCACTACGGGGAACAGGGCCACGCCGAGCACTGCCCGATCACCCGCCGGGCCAGCGCCGCGCCGACCTTCTGGACCCAGCTGAAGGCGCAGCCGCTGGCCGCGCGCGAGCGGCTGGTGTTCGACGAGCTCTCCGACTTCGGCCTGAACGACGGCTACATCGTCACCGTCGACCGCGGCCAGGAGGGCGCCTTCGCCACGTCGCTGGCGGCCAAGCACGCCGACTGCGAGGATCCCTACCAGCGCGCCGCCACCCACCTGCTGTCGACCCACTTCGGCCTGGCCGGGATGAAGCTGTGGCGCGAGGCCGCCGGCGCGCCCGCCGACGCCAAGACGCTCAGCCTGCGCCAGATCGAGTGTCTGAAGTGGGTGCGCGACGGCAAGAGCTCGGCCGACATCAGCGAGATCCTCGGCATCTCCGCCCGCACGGTGGACGAGCACGTCGAGCGCGCCTGCCGCCGCCTGGCGGTGAAGACCCGCGTGCAGGCGGTCGCGGAAGCCGCGCTGCAGGGCCTGCTCGACCTGTAGGCGCGTCTCGGCTCGAATTTCTCGTCCGACGGCGTCGCGCGAGGGAGCCGGGAAGCGCCGCCTGCGCGTTGTCCGTGCGGCGGGACGGCTCCCGCCGTGCCGACCGGAGCCCGTCCATTCCGCCCGCGGACCGCTCAGCTGCGCGCAACCTGATCGTCGCCCGCGCCGTCGCGCCCGTGGCGCTAGTCCTGCTGGCTGGCGCGGCGGGTCTCCTGCTGGCCGAGCGAGCGCCGTGGCTGGGCGTGGCGGGGCTTACCGCCGTGGCCCTGGCCCTGCTCGCCGCCAGATGCTGGACCGACCGGCTCCGCGCCGGCCGGCTCGACGCCCTGGCCGATCGATTGGCCAAGCTCGCCGAGGGCGACCGGACGGTGCCGACGCCGTTCGTCGGCCAGGCGGGCCCGGTCGGCCGACTGGCCGACGCGGTCGCCCGGCTGCAGCAGTCCGCCCTCGAACGCGAGTTGACGGCGACCGGGACGGCCGTCGGCGACGCCGCCCTCGAGCTCCAGAGCCGGCGGCTGAGCGACCTGATCGAAGGCCTCGGCGACGCATTTTACGCAATGGGCCGCGACTGGCGGATCACCCTGTGGAACGCCGCGGCGGCCCGGTTCCTGGAGCTCCCCCGCGAGCAGGCCCTCGGGGCGGTCGTCTGGGACGTGTTCCCCGACCTCGCGCACGGCGCGTTCGCGGACAGCCTGCGCCGCTGCATGGCCAGCGGTCAGCCCGAGGCCTTGCAGGCGGCGTCCGCGGTGCGGCCAGGCCGCTGGCTCGACTGGCGGGTGTTCGCCACCCCGACCGGAATCGGCGTCTGCTTCCGCGACATCACCGACAGCAAGGAGGCCGAGATCGCGCTCCGCGAGAGCGAGCGGTTCCGCCGCCTGGCCATGGCCGCCGCCGACATCGGCGCGTGGGAGCTAGCCCCGCAGAGCGGCGCCTTGGTCTGGGACGAGCGCTGCCAGGCGCTCTGGGGCCTGCCGGCCCGGACCGATCACCAGGCCTGGCTGAACTCGCTGCACCCGGAAGACCGCGACCGGGCGCAGGCGGCGGTGGGAGCCGCGCTCGATCCGAAGGGCGACGGCGCCTACGCCATCGAATACCGGGTGATCGACGCCCGCGACGGGACCGAACGCTGGCTTTCGGTCAACGGAAAGGCCCTGTTCGCGGGCGGGCGGGCGACCCGGTTCATCGGCACCGCCATCGACGTCACTGCGCAGCGGCGCACGTCGGAGGAGCTGAGGAGCAGCGAGGCCCGACTGAGGCTGGCGATGGAAGTCGCCGACATCGGCGCCTGGGACTGGGATCCGGCAACCGGAACCCTGGTCGCCGACGCGCGCGCCAAAGCCCTGTTCGGCCTGAAGCCGCAAGACAAACCCGACTTCGACCAGTGGCGCGCCAGCGTGCACCCGGTCGACCACGCACGGGTCGAGGCCGCCGTCGGCAATGCCATGACGCCGGGCGGCGACGGCCGCTTCGAGGCCGAATACCGGGCTCGCGGCCAGGACGGCGTCGAACGCTGGATCGCGGCCCGGGGCAAGGCGCTGTTCGACGCCGACCAGCCCGTGCGCTTCATCGGCACGGCCGTCGACGTCACCGTGCGCAAGCGCGCGGAGGCGCGGCGCGAGGTGCTGGTCAACGAGCTGAACCACCGGGTGAAGAACTCGCTGGCCACCGTCCAGGCCATCGCGTGGCAGACCCTGGGCAAGCAGACCGACGACGCCGCCGCGCGCGACGCCCTTTCGGCCCGGCTCGCCGCCTTGGCGCGGGCCCACGACGTGCTGACCCGTCACGACTGGGAAGGCGCGGACCTCGGCGAGGTGGTGCGCCAGGCGCTGGCCCCCTTCGCCGCCGGCGACCCCGGCCGCTTCCATATCTCCGGGCCCGCGCTGCGCCTGACGCCCAAGGCGGCCCTGGCCATCTCGATGGCCCTCTACGAGCTGGGCGCCAACGCCGCCCGGTTCGGCGCGCTCAGCATCCCCGCCGGCGCGATCGAGGTGAACTGGCGGATCGAGGGGGAGCAGCTGGAACTGAACTGGCGGGAGAGCGGCGGCCCGCCGGTCAAGCCGCCGACGCATCGCGGCTTCGGCTCCCGGCTGATCGAACAGGGCCTGGCCGGCGAGCTGGGCGCGCGCACCGTCCTCGCCTTCGATCAGGCCGGGGTGACGTGCGCCGTGTTCGCGCCGCTGGCCGGGGTGCAGGCCGGCGATCCAAAGGCGCACGACCTCTAGGCGCGCGCCGGCGCGAACAGTGCTAAGCGGGGCGGCGATGCCCACGCCCGTCCGCCTGCTGGAACCCGCCGCCGACCGCCGCCGGCCGGGCGCGCGCGCCATCGGCGGCTATGTCGCCGCCCTCGCCCTCGTCGC
>NZ_JAAIVC010000262.1 GCF_010975005.1 Caulobacter sp. 17J65-9
GGGCGGAAGGCGCCGTCCTGGTCGGCGAAGACGGCGGCCGGGGCGCGGAACAGGCCGTGCAGGGCCTCGGCGGCGGCGGCGAAGACGTCGGCCATGGGGCGGGCCTCGATGACCACGTGAGCCAGGGCCTGCAGGGCCCGGGCCTGTCCGGCGGCGCGCTCGGCCTCGACGGCGCGGCGTCGCGCGTCGGCGGCGATCGAGCTGACGATGGTGGCGATCAGGAGCAGCAGGGCCGCGTCCCAGACGTCGGCCGGGCTGGCGATGCGGAACGAGAAGACCGGCTGGGTGAAGAAGAAGTCGAAGGCCAGCGCCCCGCCGGCGACGGCGAGGAGCGCCGGCCCGAAGCCCAGGCGCGCGGCGGCGACCACCACCGGCAGCACGAAGATCAGCGCCAGGCTGGGCGGGGCGACCAGTTGCTCGACCACGAAGGCCAGGATGGCGGCGGCCGCGACGAACAGGACGGCGAGCCCGTAGCGAACCCAGGGCGGCGGCGCGGGACTGGAGAGAGCGAGCGACATGTGGCCTCCGACGCCCCGGACGCTTGCGGCGGTCAACTTCGGGGCGGCGGGGCGGGTTGCGCGGAGGTCGGGAGCGACCGGCGACGGGGCTTCGTTCTCCCGCGGGGACCTGCCGGGGCTTCTGGACGTGTTCTCAATCCGTCTGTCCCGACGAAAGTCGGGACCCAGATTCATCCGGAACGTCAGCGGGCTTCACCTGGGCCCCGACTTTCGTCGGGGCATACGGAGAACAGGGGCGTCGCTTCAGCCACCGCCTTCCTTGCGGGAGGAGGGAAGGGGCGCCCCGCCTCACCAGCCCAGCTGGCGGGCCTGGCTGGCGGCGTCGCGGGCGCCCCAGCGGCGGCGGATCCTACCGCCTTCGAGCTCGAAGAACTCCATGGCGACCAGCTCGTAGGGCTTGCCGGTGGCCGGCTTGTCGCGGAACGGCGCGCGCGAGCGGCCGCGCTCGGTGTAGCGGGCGGCGACCGTATCGCCGTCGGCGGCCAGGGCCTCGACGGTCAGCTCCAGGGCCAGGGCCTCGTGCAGCTCGCGCCAGATCGGCACGACCTCGTCGATCGGCCCCCAGCCCAGCACGCCCCAGATCAGGGCGTCGTCGGTGAACAGGCCGCGCAGGCGGGCGAAGTCGCCGGCGTTGAAGGCCTCGACATAGGCGCGGACGACGGCCTTGGCGTCGGTGGGGGAGGTGGTCACGGGCGGGGCTCTCTCGGACGGCGAACGCCGGTCTCTAGCGGGAGCTGGGCGGTGTGGCAAAGCGGAGCTTCCCATCTCCCCTTGCGGGAGAAGGTGGCCGGCGGAGCCGGCCGGATGAGGGGTGTCGGCGCGGAGATTTCGGTGTGAGGAGCTTCTGGACGCCACGCCATTCCGACGTCACGCCGTCACCCCTCATCCGACGCGCTCCGCGCGCCACCTTCTCCCGCAAGGGGAGAAGGGAAGGCCCCTACCTCACCAGGATCGTCTCGAACCCGCCGTAGATCATGCGCTTGCCGTCGAAGGGCATGTTCTCCATCTCGGCCTTCAGGCGCGGGTCGGCCATGACCTTGGCGTTGACGGCGTCGCGGGTGGCGCGGTCGTCGTAGACGATCCACGAGAAGATCACCGTCTCGTCGTCCTTGGCCTGCACCGCGCGCGGGAAGCTGGTCAGCTCGCCGTAGGGCACGTCGTCGGCCACGCACTCGACGTAGGCCTTGGCCCCGTGCTCCATCCACACCTCGCCGCCCTTCTTCGCCATGGCCTTGTAGGCGTCGAGCTTGTCCTTCGGGACCGCGATCACGAAACCGTCGACGTACATGGGAGCCTCCTTTGATCAGCTGATCGGTGAGCGAAGGACGATCGGGGCGAAGCGTTCCCGACATCGCCGTTCTTCCTTTTCCCGTTCGGCGCGCGCGGGGCCGGTGGCCGCATAAGATTCCGATAGTACCGGCGACGCCGGTCGGTCTGCTTAGCTCGCCGCGCGCCGCGCCTTGAGCCGGCGCTTCCGCGGAGCGCCCCGGGCGCTCCCATGGCAAAGGAGGACGACCCGATGCGTACGCTTAACGTCGTTACGATCGTCGCCGCCGCGGCGGCCCTCAGCGTCACCGCCGGCTGCAGCCCCAAGGAAAGCCGCCAGGCCGCCGCCCCGGGCGAGCCCGTGGCGTCCAGCGCCGAGGCCGTGCCCGAAGAGGCCACTGAGCCCGCGTCGGCGCCCGCTGAAACCCCCGCCCCGGCGGCGGAGAAGAAGGGCGAGCATTGAGGTCCGGCGCGAAGGTCCAGCCTCAGGGCCTTCGCGCCTTCGCCTTTCGGGATCACGCCTCCGGCCGCTTGCCCAGCTTCAGCATCAGCCGGCGCGACAGCTCCTCGGCGTACTGCAGGGTGTAGCGCACCGCGCCGGGCGCGCCCTTGCGGGGGCCGACCGTGTCGGCGACCAGGGCGCCGCGGACGCCCATGGGCAGGGGCGGGCCGGTGGTGGTGTCCCAGGCGGTCTGGTGCTCCATCTCGGCGTTCAGCTCGGCGCCCATGATCATGGCGGTGACGCTGAGCCAGCTCCACATCATGAAGCCCATGGCCGCGCCCAGCGAGCCGTAGACGCGGGCGTAGTCGGCGAAGCTGGACAGCCACCACGAGAAGATCGCCGAGCCGAGCATGTTCAGCACCGCGGCGAACACGCCGCCCAGCGTCAGCCACCGCCAGCGCGCCCGCGCCCGGCAGGGGCCGTGGCGGTAGAGGAGCGCCATGGCGCCGACATAGGCCACGAACAGCAGCGGCCAGCGCAGGTCGGCGGCGAGGCCTATGTCCATGCGCCAGCCGAAGAACGAGGCGATCACCGGCGCGATCACCACCAGCGAGGTGGTGATCAGCACGAACACCAGGGCGCCGGCCGTGAAGGCCATGGTCAGCAGGTTGTAGTGGAAGAAGTTGCGCTTCTCGGTCTCGTGGTAGGCGACGTTCAGGCCGTAGACCAGCCACTTCACCGCCGCGTTGGCGCTCCACAGCGAGAAGCCCAGGCTGATCACCAGGGTCACGCCCAGCTCGGTCGGCGGGGCTGAGGAGATGCGCACCACCTCGCCGGACAGGAAGTCGAGCACCCCGGCCGGCACGATCCCGCGCAGCAGCTCCACGTGGCCCACGGCGGTCTCGGGCGCGTTGAACAGGCCGTAGAGCGTCACGAACACGGTCAGGCCTGGGAACAGGGCCAGCAGGGTGAAGAAGGTGACGCCGCCGGCGATGAAGCCGACCCGGTCGCCGAAATAGGCCAGCACCACCCGAAACCCGATGTCGGTCCAGCCCTTGGCCGGGATCTCCCAGGGCGTGCGCGCGGCGCGGCCGCGGCCGGGCTCGCGCGCCTCGAAGGCCTCGGGGCTGGTGTCCAGCACCTCGTGGGCGTGGAGGC
>NZ_JAAIVC010000263.1 GCF_010975005.1 Caulobacter sp. 17J65-9
GCGGGGCTTTTCGGGAAGTTTGGGTGCGGGGACAGGATTTGAACCTGTGACCTTCAGGTTATGAGCCTGACGAGCTACCGGGCTGCTCCACCCCGCGGCAAACTTTGAGCGTAAGCGGAAGTGATCGTGAGGAAGGGTTTTGAACTTGAAGATTTCGTCCGTCTTGTAGACCTGGCGGCGACCTACTCTCCCGCGTCTTAAGACGAAGTACCATCGGCTCTGGAGACCTTAACGACCGAGTTCGGAATGGGATCGGGTGGGGAATCTCCGACATAGCCACCAGGTCAACGAGACGGACGAAGAAGACATCGTATGTAAAGTGAAAGCCGATCATGGGCTTTGATGAGAAACGATCAAGCCGATCGGATTATTAGTACCGGTAAGCTTCACGTGTCGCCACGCTTCCACACCCGGCCTATCGACGTGGTGGTCTACCACGATCCTCAGCGAAGCCTTGTTTTGAGGTTAGTTTCCCGCTTAGATGCTTTCAGCGGTTATCTATTCCGTACTTAGCTACCCTGCTGCGCGGCTGGCGCCACGACAGGTCCACCAGAGGTACGTCCATCCCGGTCCTCTCGTACTAGGGACAGATCCTCTCAAGCTTCGAACACCCACGGCAGATAGGGACCAAACTGTCTCACGACGTTCTGAACCCAGCTCACGTACCACTTTAATCGGCGAACAGCCGAACCCTTGGGACCTGCTCCAGCCCCAGGATGTGATGAGCCGACATCGAGGTGCCAAACTTTGCCGTCGATATGGACTCTTGGGCAAAATCAGCCTGTTATCCCTAGAGTACCTTTTATCCGTTGAGCGATGGCCCTTCCACGCAGAACCACCGGATCACTATGGCCGACTTTCGTCTCTGCTCGACTTGTCAGTCTCGCAGTCAGGCGGGCTTATGCCATTGCACTCGACGAGCGATTTCCGACCGCTCTGAGCCCACCATCGCGCGCCTCCGTTACACTTTGGGAGGCGACCGCCCCAGTCAAACTACCCGCCACGCCATGTCCCGGACCCGGATGACGGGTCTCGGTTAGACGTCAGCGACGACAAGGGTGGTATTTCAAGGATGGCTCCACCAGAGCTGGCGCCCCGGTTTCATAGCCTCCCACCTATCCTACACATGTCGACGCTAACGCCAAGGCGAAGCTATAGTAAAGGTTCATAGGGTCTTTCCGTCTGACCGCGGGAACCCCGCATCTTCACGGGGAATTCAATTTCGCTGAGCCTGTGCTGGAGACAGTGGGGAAGTCGTTACGCCATTCGTGCAGGTCGGAACTTACCCGACAAGGAATTTCGCTACCTTAGGACCGTTATAGTTACGGCCGCCGTTTACCGGGGCTTCAATTCGGTGCTTGCACACCTCCTTTTAACCTTCCGGCACCGGGCAGGCGTCAGACCCTATACGTCGCTTTACAGCTTCGCAGAGCCCTGTGTTTTTGATAAACAGTCGCTACCCCCTGGCTTGTGCCACTCTGCAAAGGTTGCCCTAAGCAGAGTCACGCTTATCCCGAAGTTACGCGTGCAATTTGCCGAGTTCCTTCAGCACAGTTCTCTCAAGCGCCTTGGTATGCTCTACCAGTCCACCTGTGTCGGTTTCGGGTACGGTCTCTGTTGGAGTTATTTCCAGGAACCCCTTCCCTGCCGAGAGCAATCCAATAAGCCTCGACAAGTTACGGAATTCGTCACTTCCAACTGGCCCAGGAATATTCACCTGGTTCCCATCGACTACGCCTTTCGGCCTCGCCTTAGGGGCCGGCTAACCCTGCGCAGATTAGCTTTACGCAGGAACCCTTGGACTTTCGGCGAGAGGGTCTCTCACCCTCTTTGTCGCTACTCATGTCAGCATTCTCACTTCCGATACCTCCAGCCGACCTCACGATCGACCTTCACCGGCTTACGGAACGCTCCGCTACCGCTCATTGCTGAGCCCTAATCTTCGGCGAACGGCTTGAGCCCCGTTACATTTTCCGCGCAGGAGCGCTTGACCAGTGAGCTGTTACGCTTTCTTTAAAGGATGGCTGCTTCTAAGCCAACCTCCTGGTTGTCAAAGCACTCCCACATCGTTTCCCACTTAGCCGTTACTTGGGGGCCTTAGATGTAGGTTAGGGTTGTTTCCCTTTTCACGACGGACGTTAGCACCCGCCGTGTGTCTGCCGGACAGTTCTCTTGGGTATTCGGAGTTTGGTTAGAATTGGTACAGCTCGCGCCGCCCGCATCCATCCAGTGCTCTACCCCCCAAGGAATACATCCGACGCTCTACCTAAATAGATTTCGCGGAGAACCAGCTATGTCCAGGTTTGATTGGCCTTTCACCCCTATCCACAAGTCATCCCAATCTTTTTCAACAGATATGGGTTCGGTCCTCCAGCTGGTGTTACCCAGCCTTCAACCTGCTCATGGATAGATCACCTGGTTTCGGGTCGTCATGCAACGAACTCTGCGCCCTATTCAGACTCGCTTTCGCTGCGCCTACGCCTAACGGCTTAAGCTTGCTCGTCACATGAAGTCGCTGACCCATTATACAAAAGGTACGCCGTCACCCCGCTCGGGGGCTCCGACTGCTTGTAGGCTTCCGATTTCAGGATCTGTTTCACTCCCCTTGTCGGGGTGCTTTTCACCTTTCCCTCACGGTACTTGTTCACTATCGGTCGTAGAGGAGTACTTAGGCTTGGAGGGTGGTCCCCCCATGTTCAGACAGGATTTCACGTGTCCCGCCCTACTCGAGTCTGTCGCTGTTTGACGCCTACGGGACTGTCACCCGCTATGGTCGACCTTTCCAGGTCGTTCGGCTTTATTTCACGACAGCACTGGCCTGGTCCCGGTTCGCTCGCCACTACTACGGGAGTCTCGGTTGATGTCCTTTCCTCCGGTTACTGAGATGTTTCAGTTCACCGGGTTTGCTTGATGAAGCCTATGTATTCAGCTCATCATACCTTTGAACGATCCGCCAAACCCGTCACCGCCCGAAGGCGGAAACGAATTGGAAGACCGTAAAGGTGGGTTTCCCCATTCGGAAATATGCGGATCAAAGGGTGCTAGCGCCTCCCCGCATCTTATCGCAGCTTGCCACGTCCTTCTTCGCCTCTCTACGCCAAGGCATCCGTCAGAAGCCCTTCAACGCTTGATCGTTTCTCAGCAAAACCCATGCGCGAGATGGTGTCGGGGATGGAAAGAGGTGTCCCACGACGCTCGCGCTATGGCTTTTACTTTGCCAGACGATGTCTTCTTCAAGTTCGACCTAGTGCCACCTTTCGGCCGGTCGAACCCTTCCTTCACGATTTCAATCATCCGCCGGCG
>NZ_JAAIVC010000264.1 GCF_010975005.1 Caulobacter sp. 17J65-9
GGCTGGAAGCCGCCGCGGCCGAAGGCGGGCGCGAGCGCGCCGACATTCTGGCCGCCCACCTGGCTCTGCTGGACGACCCGGCGCTGGTGGGCGAGGCGCAGGCCCGTATCGAGCGCGGCGCGAGCGCCGGCTTCGCCTGGCGCGCCGCCGTGCGCGGCCAGGCCGAAGCGCTGAAGGCTCTGGGCGACGCGCGCATGGCCGAGCGGGTCGGCGACCTGCTGGACCTGGAGCGCCAGGTGCTGACCGTGCTGGCCGGCGACCAGGTCCCGACCGGCCCCAGCCTGCCGCCCGAAACCATCCTGATCGCCGACGACCTGCTGCCCTCGCAGTTCGTGGGGCTGGACCTGAGCCGCCTGGCCGGGATCTGCCTGGCCCGCGGCGGCCCGACCGCTCACGTGGTCATCCTGGCTGCCGCGCAAGGCGTGCCGACCGTGGTCGCGGCCGGCTCTCGCGTGATGGACGTCGCCGAGGGCGCGCCGGTGATCCTGGACGCGACCAAGGGCGTCTTGCACCTGGCCCCGTCCAAGGACGAGGTCGACACGGTCCGAAGCCTGGTGCGGGCTCACGCCGACCGCCGCTCGGTCGAGCGCGCCGCCGCCCGCCAGGACTGCGTGACCGCCGACGGCGCGCGCATCGAGGTGTTCGCCAACCTGGGCGCCGCGGTCGAAGCCGCCGCGGCGGTGGAGGGCGGGGCCGAGGGCTGCGGCCTGCTGCGCACCGAATTCCTGTTCCTGGACCGCGCCACGCCGCCCGACGAGGACGAGCAGTTCGCCCAGTACCAGGCGGTGGCCACGGGGCTGGCCGGCCGGCCGCTGATCGTGCGCACGCTGGACGCCGGGGGCGACAAGCCGCTGGCTTACCTGCCGCTGCCGCACGAGGAGAACCCGGCGCTGGGCCTGCGCGGCGTGCGCACCGGCCTGCACCGCCCGGACCTGCTGCGGACCCAGCTGCGCGCCATCCTGCGGGTGCGGCCCGTCGACCAGTGCAAGATCATGCTGCCGATGGTGGCCTCGCTGGCCGAGCTGCGCGCGGTGCGCGCCATGCTGGACGAGATCCGCGCCCAGATCGGCCGCAAGGAACCGGCCCAGCTGGGCATCATGGTCGAGACCCCGGCTTCGGCCGTGTTGGCCGACCAGCTGGCGGCCGAGGCCGATTTCCTGTCGATCGGCACGAACGACCTGACCCAGTACGTGCTGGCCATGGACCGCGGCCATCCGCAGCTGGCCTCTCAGCTGGACAGCCTGCATCCGGCCGTGCTGCGCCTGATCAAGGCCGCCTGCGACGGCGGCGCGCGCAACAGCCGCTGGGTCGGCGTCTGCGGCGGCCTGGCCTCTGATCCCGTCGCCGCGCCGATTCTGATCGGCCTGGGCGTCACCGAATTGTCCGCCGCGCCTTCGGCCGTCCCCGGCCTGAAGGCGGTGATCCGCGACCTGCGCGCCAGCGACTGCCGCGCCGCAGCCTCGCGTGCCCTGGACCTGACCTCGGCCGCCGAGGTGCGGGCCCTGGTGCTGAAGACCTGGCCGGCGATCGCCGAGCGCGCCTGAGGAGCCCCGCCATGAAATCTCCGCTCGCAGGTCTCCAGAAGCTCGGCCGGGCGCTCATGCTGCCCATCGCGGTCCTGCCGGTGGCGGGCCTGCTGCTGCGCCTGGGCCAGCCCGACCTTTTGAACATCGCCTTCATCAGCGCCGCCGGCCAGGCGATCTTCTCCAACCTGGGCCTGCTGTTCGCCATCGGCGTGGCGGTCGGCTTCGCGCGCGAGAACCACGGCGCGGCCGGCCTCGCCGGTGCGGTCGGCTATCTGGTCGCCACCCAGGGCGCCAAGGTGCTGATCGCCGTGCCGCCCGAGGTCACCGCCGACGTGGCCGACAAGTTTCGCGGGCTGGCTGAGGCGGCCTTCAAGGACGGGGCGGTCGGCAAGCTGTCGGTGCCGATCGGTCTGCTGTCCGGTCTGATCGCCGGCGGCCTCTACAACCGCTACGGCGAGATCAAGCTGCCCGATTACCTCGCCTTCTTCGGCGGTCGGCGCTTCGTGCCCATCGCCTCGGGCTTCGCGGGCCTGCTGCTGGCGGCGGCCTTCGGCTTCGGGTGGCCCTATGTCGAGCACGGCATGGACGAGCTCAGCCGCACGGTGCTGGAGTCCGGCGAGATCGGCCTGTTCGGCTACGGCGTGCTGAACCGGGCCCTGCTGGTCACCGGCCTGCACCACATCATCAACAACCTCGCCTGGTTCGTGCTGGGCGACTACCACGGCGCCACCGGCGACCTGGGCCGCTTCTTCGCCGGCGATCCGTCGGCCGGCGCCTTCATGACCGGCTTCTTCCCGGTGATGATGTTCGGCCTGCCGGCCGCCTGCCTGGCCATGTACCACGCGGCCCGGCCGGAGCGGCGCAAGGCGGTCGGCGGCATGCTGCTGTCCATGGCCCTGACCTCGTTCCTGACCGGGGTCACCGAGCCGATCGAATTCACCTTCATGTTCCTGGCGCCGCTGCTGTACGCGATCCACGCCCTGCTGACCGGCCTGTCCATGGTGATCATGGACCTCTTGAACGTGCGGCTGGGCTTCAGCTTCTCGGCCGGGGCGTTCGACTATGTGCTGAGCTTCGGCAAGGGCACCAACGGCTGGCTGCTGATCCCGGTCGGCCTGGCCTACGCCGCCGCCTATTACGGCCTGTTCCGCCTGTGCATCGCCGTCTTCAAGCTGCAGACGCCGGGCCGCGAGCTCGACGAGGCGGTCGCGGCGGAGGCGCCGGTCCCGACCGGCACGCGCGGCGAGCAGTTCGTCCGCGCGCTCGGCGGAGCCGCCAACCTGACTTCGATCGACGCCTGCACCACGCGCCTGCGCCTGGAGGTGGTCGACCAGTCGGCGGTCAACGCCGGCGCGCTGAAGGACCTGGGCGCGCGCGGCCTGGTGAAGCCGTCGGCCACCGCCCTGCAGATCGTGCTGGGCCCGATCGCCGACCAGGTGGCCGGCGAGATCCGCGCCGCGGCCGCGCGCGGGGGACAGGCGTCCAAGCCTGCCGCGACCGCCGCGCCGATCGCGCCGGCGGCGTCGCCCAAGCG
>NZ_JAAIVC010000265.1 GCF_010975005.1 Caulobacter sp. 17J65-9
CCTCTGCGGCGCGGCCCTGGGCGCGGCGCACGGCGCCCTGATCGGCGGCGCGGCGGCCGGAGCGATCGGGGCGCTGGCGGGGACCTTCGGCGGCTATGCGGTGCGCATGCGGCTGGCCAGGGCCTTCGGCCGCGACCTGCCGGCCGCCCTGCTGGAGGACGCGTTCACGATCATAGCCTCGGTGCTGATCGTCTGGGCGGCCGCCTGATCAGGCGGCGACGGCCAGCGACGGCGCCGGCGCTTCGACCTCGGCGATCCAGACCGGGCGCGCCTCGTCCCAGGCCTCGACCCGATCGCGGCCGGGATGCAGGGTCAGCAGCCATTCGGCCCGAGCGCGCGCCTCACGGTCGTCGGCGCAGTTGAGCACATAGAGGTCGTCGGCGCCGGGGCGGCCGAACACATAGAACAGGTAGGGCGTCACGAACGGGCGCTCCGGCGACTTCGCCGCAGCGCTTAGCCGCCGCCCGTCTCGGCCCGATCACAGCTCGGCGACGGTTCCGCGACGGCGGTCGGCGGAAATGTCCTTCTCCAGCCGGTCCAGGTGCATCCGGATGTGCGCGGCCTCGGCCGCCGTGCCGGCCAGCGACACGGCCTGGTCGAAGGCCGAGCGCGCCTCGGCCCCGCGGCCCAGCTGCAGCAGCAGCGCCCCGCGTACGCCGTGGAAGTGGAAGTAGCCGGCCAGCCGGTCGGCCAGCGGCTCGACCATGTCCAGCGCCGCCTCCGGGCCACGCACCTTGGCCACCGCCACCGCCCGGTTCAGCGTCACCACCGGCGAAGGCTGAAGGCGCTCCAGGGTGGCGTACAGCAGGTCGATCTGGGCCCAGTCGGTGTCCTGCGGCCGGGACGCGCGGGCGTGCAGGGCCGCGATCGCCGCCTGCACCTGGTAGGGCCCGGGCCGCCGATGGCGCACGGCCTTGTCGATCAGGGCCAGACCCTCCGTGATCATCCTGCGATTCCAGAGACTTCGGTCCTGATCCTCCAGCAGGACGACATCGCCCTGGGGATCGAACCGGGCCGGCGTGCGGGCGTGCTGCAGCAGCATCAGCGCCGTCAGCCCCATGATCTCCGGCTCGGTCTGGAACAGCCGCAGCAGCAGCCGCCCCAGTCGGATCGCCTCCTCCGCCAGCGGCGCGCGGGCGGCGGCCTCGGTCGCCCCGGCGGTGGAATAGCCCTCGTTGAACAGCAGGTAGATCATGGCCGCGACCACGCCCAGCCGCTCGGACCGCTCGACCGCGCCCGGCGCCTCGAACGGCACGTCGGCCTGGGCGATGCGGCCCTTGGCGCGGGTAATGCGCTGCTCCATGGCGCTCTCGCCGACCAGGAAGGCGCGGGCGATCTGCTTCACCGACAGGCCCGAAACCACGCGCAGGGCCAGGGCGATCTGCTGGGTGGCCGGCAGGTCCGGATGGCAGCAGACGAACAGCAGGCGCAGGACGTCGTCGCGATAGTCCGACCCGTCCAGCCGTTCGGCCAGCGGCGCCTCGACGTCGTCGAGGTCGGAGACCAGCTCCTCGGCCGGCATGGCGGTGTGGCGGCTCTGGCGGCGCACGTGGTCCAGCGCGGCGTTGCGCCCGACGAAGATCAGCCAGGCGGCGGGATCGCGCGGCGGCCCGTTCGTCGGCCAGGTCTTCAGCGCCCGCAGGGACGCCTCCTGGAACGCCTCCTCGGCCGTATCCAGGTCGCGGAAGTAGCGCAGCAGCGCCCCCACCGCCTGGGGTCGGGCCGAGGTCAGGGCCGCGTCGATCCAGCCGAGGTCGTTCACGTCGAAATGTCTCCCGGGCGGTAGAGCATCAACGGCCGCACCTCGTGCGCGCCGGCCGAGCCGCTGGCGCGACCCAGGTCCTGGGCGACCTCGATGGCGGCCTCCAGGCTGTCGCAGTCGACCACGTAGAAGCCCAGCAACTGCTCCTTGGTCTCGGCGAACGGCCCGTCGATCACCAGGGCCTCGCGGCCCTTGCGCACGGTGGTGGCGGCGGTGGAGGGCAGCAGCCGCGCGACCGGCCCCAGCCGGCCCTGCGCCGACAGCTTCTCCTGGACGGCGCCCAGCCGCTCCATGACGGCGGCGTCCTCTTCCTTGGACCAGGCGCCGACGACGTCTTCGGAGTCGTAGCAGAGGATGGCGTAGAGCATGGGCGGACTTCCTGCGTCAGGCTGAGGACGAAACAGTCTGCCCCTAGCCGACACCGCCGCAGAAACAAAACAGCGGTTTTCGGAAGGACGCGCGCCGCCCTCCCCCACGCGTCAGGCGCCGGCGCCTTCCCCGTGCACCCGCAGGAAGGTCTCGGCGTAGTCCGCCACGCCCCTGGCGTCATACGCGAGCGCCTTGTCGCGCGCCCCGGCGGCCCAGGCCGCGACCTCGCGCGCCACCTCCAGCGCTTCACGCAGCATCGCCTGTCGCTCATCCACAGGCGCGTCCGTCATCGAGCCGGCGTGCATCAACGCCAGCGCGAGACGGTAGCGGGTCCACGCCCACGACCGCGACTGGACGTCCCGCGCCGTCGCCTCCGCGGCGGTCCGGAAAGCCGCGACTGCGGCGTCGTATCGCTCCGGGCTTTCCGGTTTGGTGTCTGAAGCGCCGCCGAACAGGATCTCGGCCAGTTCGAGCTGGCTTTCCAGCCAGGCGTCCGGGGCGTGCTCGCGCGTGCGCACCGACAGCGCCGCGCGGGCGGCGACGGCGGCCGCCTTCAGCACGCTCGGGTCGTAGTAGCGGATCTCGCCCACCTGACGCAGCAGGCGCGCGAGCTCCTGCTCGAGGTCGGCCCATCGATCCGGCGCGGTCTCGCGCGTGTGCACCTCCAGCGCCGCGCGCACGGCCGCCTCGGCCTCCAGGAAGGGCGCGATGCGGGCGGCGGCCTCGGCGTCGCTTTCGGCCGCCGTCACGCCGCGCGGCTGGCGGACCTCGCCGTAGGCCCGCAAGGCCCGGGCGAGTTCGAACTGCGCGTCGGCCCAGGCCTCGGGCCCGGCCTCGCGCGAC
>NZ_JAAIVC010000266.1 GCF_010975005.1 Caulobacter sp. 17J65-9
GTCGCAGGCGGCGACCCGCGGCGCGGCGTCCATCTCGCGGTCGGCGCAGGCGACGGCCGGATCGGCCGCGGCGCGCGGCGCGGCCAGGACGTGGGCGGGCAGGCTCGCCATGCCGAAGACGAGAGCGGCGGCGGCGACGGGACGGGACATGGAGGCAGACTTCATCGGGCGACGCGGGTGGGCTTCGCGGCGGCGGCGGATACGGAGGTGACGACCATCGGCTGACGCTCCAGCCAGGTGGCGGCGGCCGCGCGCAGGTCGTCGACGGTCAGGCTGTTCATGATGGCGGCGTAGTCGAGGACTTCCTTGACGCCCTCGTCGCTGTTCGCCGAGCCGTCCAGCGCGGCGACCCACAGCTCGTTGCTGGCCAGGTCGGTGCGCATCTGGGCCAGCATGGGCGTGCGGGCGGCCTCGAGCTGCTTGGCGGTGATCTCGCCCCGCGCCAGGGCGGCGGCGGCTTCACGGACCTGGGCCACGACGGCGTCCAGGTCGCCCGGACGCGCCTCGACGGCGGCGACCAGCATGCCCTGGTCGGCGTTGTCGGGCATGGCGGTCGACACTTCCGGCGCATAGGTCATGCCCAGGCGCTCGCGCACGCGCAGGCGCAGCTGTTCGGCCAGGATCTCGGCGACCACGCCCAGCGCGTACTCTTCCTTCCGCCGCGCGGGCGAGGCGACGTACAGCGGCCAGACGACCAGAGCGATGCCCTGATCGGCGGGCCCGTCGTGGACCGTCCGGACCGGCCCCGGCAGGGTTTCGGGGAAGCGCAGGAACCAGGCGTCCGGGCGCGAGCGGTCCACCGCCTTGCGCGCCGGCAGGGCGCCCAGGGTGGCGGAGACCATGCGCAGGACCTCCGACTCCGGCACGTCGCCGACGATGGTCAGTTCCATCGGCGACTGGGTCAGAGCCGGCTTGAACATCTCGGCGATCTGGGTGCTGCGCAGGCGCAGCAGGACCGCCTTGTCCGGCATGACCGACGGGCTGTCCGGCTCGATGGCGCGGGCCATGGCGTCCGACGCCGTCGTGCCCGGCGCGGCGGAGTAGGCCCGGTAGGTCGCCTCGACCGCGGTCGGCAGCATCTGGTCGACGGTGTCGCGGAAGCCCGGATCGCTGGCGAAGGCCGCCAGCACGTTCATCTGCACTTCCAGGCTGCTGCGGTTGGTGCCGGCGTACAGCACGAAGGAGTCGTTGCCGATGCCGAGCTCGGCGCCCCACGACGAGTTGCCGAACATGGCGTTCAGGTCGTCGGCGCTGTGTCGGCCGAGGCCTCCCAGCGGCAGGACCGCCGAGGCGAGCGCGGCGGTCGGCAGGTTGGCGCGGCCAAGTTCGTGACGGCCGGCGCCGAAGCTCAGCCGCACCTGCACGCCTTCCTTCACGAAGTCGGTCTTCTTGTAGTTGAGCACCAGTCCGTTCTGGAACCGGAAGCGGACGTAGTCGCCCAGCGCCACCGGTTCGCGCTTCGCCACCTTTCCGGTCGGCCCGAAGGTCGAGTACGCCCAGGCGGCGGTGTCGTGGTCGACATACTTCGAGATCGCCGGCGCCTTCTCGGCCGCGCGCCAGGCGTCCGCCAGCGCGGTCGAGGCCGGCGCTTCGGGCGTGTTGAGGGTCACCAGCGGGCCGGCGCCGGACCAGTCACGATCGAACGCCGCCTTGATCGTCTCGGGCGTCACGCCCTCGACGGCGAGATTGAACACCCGCATGGCCTCACGCGGGGTGACGAAGGTGTCGCCGTCCAGCTCGGCGCCCAGGATGTCGCCGGCCAGGCCGTACGAGCTACGGGTCGGGGCCTCGCTGACCGACCCGCGGTGGCGCGAGCGGATCTCTTCGATCGCGGACTCGACCTCGCGTTCGGTCGGGCCGTCGGCCGCAAACCGGCGCAGCTCGGTCTCGAGCGAGCCCAGCGCGGTCTTCCAGTCGTCGCCCACCGCCGTCGCTTCGACGCACGCCGCCCAGGCGTCGCGGCGGTCGTCGACGCCCGAGGCGGCGCCCGCCACGGCGGTTTCCGGCCGCTGGCGCAGGGTCAGCAGGCGCTTGTCGAGAATGCTGCGCCACAGGTCCGAGCTGGTCTGGCGGCGCAGCCGCGCCATCTCGTCCATGTCCTGGGGATCGCTCGCGCGCATCCGGCACACCGACACCGCCGTCGGCAGGTGCGTTTCGGAGATCGCCAGGGCGTCCACGCCGCGCTTGGAGGCGAAGGGCGGGATCGGCGCGCGGACGGGCGCGGGCCCCTTCCCTTTCCAGCTTTCGAAGGCGGCCTTCACCTCCGCTTCCATGGTCTCCAGCGGCAGGTCGCCGACCATGACCACGACGGCGTTCTCGGGCCGGTACCAGCGGTCGTAGAAGCCGCGCAGGCGCACCCCGGTCGCCGCGGCGACGCTCTCCGGCGTGCCGATCGGCTCGCGCGCGGTCGAGCGCAGGTTCGGGCCGCGGAAGGCGCTGGCCGCGCGCCAGACGCGCATGCCGGGACCGTCGCGCGTGTCCCCCTCGGCGCGGATCACGCCGCGCTCGCGCACGACCGCCGCGTCGTTGAAGTCCAGGCCGTCGGCCACGTCGCGCAGCCAGCGCAGGGCCATGGCGCGCGGCTCGGCGCGGCTGTCGGGCAGGTCCAGCTGGAAGCTCGTGGCGAACCAGTCGGTCCCGGCGTTCAGGTCGCGCCCGAAAGCGACGCCCATGGGCGCGAACAGCTCCTCGATCTGGTCCTCGGGCACGTTGCGCGTGCCGTTGAAGGCCATGTGCTCGACGAAGTGGGCGTAGCCGCGCTCGGCGTCGGTCTCTTCGTAGCTGCCGACGTCGACGCCCAGGCGGACGGACACGCCGTCCTTGGGCGTGGCGTTGCGCATGACCGCATAGCGCAGGCCGTTGGCCAGCACGCCGCGGCGCCCGGGGTGCGCCTGCGCGGCTTCTACGACCGCTGGTACCGGCCCGAGAACGC
>NZ_JAAIVC010000267.1 GCF_010975005.1 Caulobacter sp. 17J65-9
CGCTGGGAGCGTGGTGATCTAAATCCTCCCCCTTTGGGGGAGGGGGACCACCCGAAGGGTGGTGGAGGGGGCTCGCCCTGGCGCGACGGCTACCGTCGCACTCCGCTGGAGCCCCCCACGGCGGCTGCGCCGCCTGCTCCCCCCAGCGCTGACGCTCGGGGGGAGATCTTTCGCGCGCTACCCCGCCGCCACCGCCAGGTTGTCGATCAGCCGGGTCTTGCCGATCCAGGCCGCGGCCAGCACCCGGCCGGGGCCGTGCGCCACGCCGCCCGGGAAGGGCTTGAGGTCGTCGGCGCGGCGGATCGAAACGTAGTCGATCTTGTCGAAGCCGGCCTCGAGGATGGCGGCCGCAGCGTCGGCCTCGACCCGGGCGATCGGTTCGCCCCGGGCGGCGCGGCGGGCGGCTTCGGCCAGGGCCAGGTTGAGGGCCACGGCGCGGTCGCGCTGGTCGGGCGACAGGTAGGCGTTGCGGGAGGACAGGGCGAGGCCCTCGTCGTCGCGGGCGGTGGGCGCGCCGACGATCTCAGTCGGGATGTCGAGGTCGCGGGCCATCTGCCGGACCACCAGCAGCTGCTGGTAGTCCTTGTCGCCGAACACCGCCACGTCGGCCTGCACCTGGTTCAGCAGCTTGGCCACCACGGTCGCCACGCCGCCGAAGAAGTGCGGGCGGAAGTCGCTCTCCAGCCCCTCGGCCGGGCCGCCGACGCTGACCGCCGTGACGGCGCCCTGCGGATACATCTCGTCCACCGAGGGGAGGAACAGCAGGTCGCAGCCCTCGGCGGCCAGCAGCTCGGCGTCGCGGCCTTCCTGGCGCGGATAGGTGCCCAGGTCCTCGTGCGCGGCGAACTGTTTTGGGTTCACGAACACGCTGGCGACCACCCGGTCGGCGCGGGTCTTGGCCTCGCGGATCAGCGACAGGTGGCCCTCGTGCAGGGCGCCCATGGTCGGCACGAAGCCGACGGTTTCGCCGGCCTTGCGCCAGCCGCGCACGGTCGCGCGGAGATCAGCCACGGTGCGGGCGACGGGGAGGGGAAATTCGTTCGTCATGGTTAAGCCGTTAACCAGGCCTCTTAAGCACGTCGCTCAACCACGATTTAAGCGGCGGCGCGTAGGGTCGGCCTTATGAACCTGTCGCGCGCGTTCCGTCCAGCCGCCCTCGTCCTCGCCGCTCTCGTCCTCACGGGCTGCAGCGTCCAGAACGACGGGCAGATGTTCCAGCGCTGGGCCGCCGAGGTGAAGAGCATCCCGGTCACCGACATCGAGGCCTCGCGTCAGCGCCACGGCGCGCCCGAGCCGGTGAAGGTGGACGTGATCGACCCTGTCGAGGCCGCCACGACCGAGGCGCAGCGCCGGCTGATCACCGCCGTGGCGAACGAGCTTCCGGCCGCGCCGGCCGCCGCTCCGGTGGTTGCGCCGGTCGTCCGCGACGTGATCGGCGAGAAGCTGGCCCAGGCGACCCAGGCCAGCGCCGGCCGCGCCGTGCAGATCGCCGCCTTCCGCAGCGAGGCCGACGCGCGCACGGCCTGGTCGGACCTGGTGGACCGCCACCGCGAGCTGGCCGGCCTGACCCCGCAGTTCGAGAAGGTCGATCTGGGCGCGAAGGGCGCCTGGGTTCGCCTGAAGGCCGGCCCGATCACCACGCCGGAAGCCGCCAAGGCCCTGTGCGCCGCCGCCGGCGTCGCCGACGCCTGGTGCGCGCGCGCCTGAGCGGACGCCAGGACGGACCTCGCCGAACGACGTCCGGAACGCCGCGTTGACCCCTCGGGCGGCGCAAGAGACCCTGCGCCCCTGGCCCGAATCTGAGTCGGGCGGGGGAGCTATGTCGTGTCTCAGTCTCGTGTGATCGTCATCGGCAACGAAAAGGGCGGGGCGGGCAAGTCCACCATCGCCATGCACCTCGCCACTGGTCTGGGCTGGGGCGGGGCCAGCGTCGCCATCATCGACCTGGACCTGCGCCAGCAGTCGCTGGGCCGCTTCCTGTCCAACCGCCGCACCTGGCTGGCCGCCTCCCAGGCGGAGGCCCCCATGCCGCTGGAATTCAAACTGGGCGAGGACCCCGCCGCCTTCGCCGTCGCGTCGGCCGAGACCGCCGTCGCCCGGTTCGAAGAGATCCTGGCCGAGGCCCGCGCCCAGGCCGACTACGTCGTGATCGACACGCCCGGCGCCGACACGCCGCTGTCGCGCGCGGCGCACGCGAGCGCCGACCTGATCGTCACCCCGATGAACGACAGCTTCGTGGACTTCGACCTGCTGGGCCAGGTCGACCCGGTCAGCTTCGAGCTGGTCAAGCCGTCGATCTATTCGGAGAGCGTCTGGGAAGCCCGCAAGCTGAAGGCTCAGCGCGAGCGCAAGATGGCCGACTGGGTGGTGCTGCGGAACCGCCTGGCCCCCACCGAGGCCAAGAACCGCCGCCGGGTCGAGGAGCGCATGGCCGCCCTGTCCAAGAAGGTCGGCTTCCGCATCGGGCCGGGCCTGCGCGACCGGGTGATCTATCGCGAGCTGTTTCCGTTCGGCCTGACCGTCGCGGACCTGTCCTCGCAGATCCGCCCCGTGGCCGTGTCGCTGGCCCACGTGGCCGCGCGCCAGGAGCTGCGCTCGCTGATGAAGGCGCTGAACCTGGGCGAGCTGGCCCACGACGAAGCCGCCTGAGCGGGATTTCCCTTAGCCCGCGGACGCCCCTATGAAGGGGGCGTGCTTACCCGCGGGCTGACGGCCGACCGATGACCTATCTGCTGCTCATCGTGGCGGTGTTCGCCTTCCTGGTCTGGCTGGGACGGCGCAGCGCCTCCGCCCGCGCCGACTGGCGCACGCCCGCGGCCCTGCTGGGCCTGGCGGTCCTGGTGGCCGGCACGGCGGCGGTGATCCGCGGCGCCTACATCGTCGGCCTCGCCCTGCTGGCCGTCGGCGTCAGCGTGGCGGCCTCGGCCCGGC
>NZ_JAAIVC010000268.1 GCF_010975005.1 Caulobacter sp. 17J65-9
CCGTGATGTCGTACGTGCCGGCCGAATTGGCCGGGCTGGTGGCGGTGATCTGGGTGTTCGAGTTGATGGTGTAGGTCGCCACCGTCGCGCCGAACTTCACCGCGCCGGTCGGGTTGGCAGCGGCGAAGCCCGTGCCGGTGATGGTCACCGTCGTACCGCCCCCCGTCGGCCCGGCCGTCGGCGAGACCGAGGTCACCGTCGGGGCCGCGACGTAGGTGTACTGGTCAGCCGCGCTGGTGGCGGAGGTGCCGCCAGGCGTCGCCACCGTGATGTCGTACGTGCCGGCCGAGTTGGCCGGGCTGGTCGCGGTGATCTGGGTGTTCGAGTTGATGGTGTAGGTCGCGTTCGTCGCGCCGAACTTCACCGCGCCGGTGGGGTTGGCGGCGCTGAAGCCCGTGCCGGTGATGGTCACCGTCGTTCCACCGCCGGTCGGGCCGGCGGTCGGCGAGACCGAGGTCACCGTCGGCGGCGCGATATAGGTGTACTGGTCGGCCGCGCTGGTGGCCGAGTTCCCGGCCGCGGTCGACACCCGCACGTCCACCGTGCCCGCGGCGTGGGCCGGGACGGTCGCGGTGATCTGGGTTGTCGAATTGACGGTGTAGGTGGTGGCCGCGACGCCGCCGAAGCTGACCGCGGTCACGCCCGCGAAGTCGGCGCCGGTGATGGTCACCGAATTGCCGCCGCCGGTCGCCCCCGCCGTCGGCGAGACCGACGTGACGGTCGGGACACCCGAACAGCTCACATTGATGGTGACGGTGCTGTCGAACGAGGACGGCTTCCACGCGAAGGGCTCTTGCGAGTAGCCCTGCACGCCGACCTCGTAAAAGTCGCCGGCGGCGCCCGTGCTCCCGGTGGTGAAGGAGCCGGACCCGCTCGCGGCGGCCCCGTCGATCAGACCGGCGTAGGTGGCTCCGTCGCCCTGCGTATACATCACGTAGACGTAGGCGCCCTTGGTGTTGCCCGACCAGGAATAGGTGACGACCTCGCCGTTCGCGATGGGCAAGCCCAGGTCCCAGGTGTTGCGGTCGGTGCCGAGGCCGTCCGCGTCGACGGTGTACGTCCCGCTCCAGCCGTTGAGGGCGCTGCAGCCGGCCGACATCGCTAAGGCGGCCGAGGGCGCCGCCAGGGCCAGCGCCACGCCTGCGACCAGACCCGTGGCAATGCGGCTCAGCGGTCGGATGGAGGCCCGGCGCGGACGCGCCTCGGTCCGCTCGCGCCGCTTCGGCGTCACCGGCGACGACAGCGCCGACACCCAACCGCGCGCCCGCGCGATCGCCGACCGAACCAAACCGAGCATGCCTTCGTCCCCCGACGAACCGCGCCTGAGGCGCGGACGCAAATATGGCCAGGACCACCGTTCAATCCCGAACGGTCGGACCCCGACGGTAAACCTTAACCATGCGTTTACGCCATTCGGCGAACGCCGCAATCTAAAATGGGTCGGATACCGACCGGTCCCCCACGTCAGTGCAAGGCCCAGACCAGCAGCGGCAGCAGCCACATCGCCAGCACGCCGTAGGCCACCAGCCGCCTGCGCCAGCGCATGGCGTCCCCTCCCCCTGCGCCGCTCATGAGACCGGCGCTTCACGGCCCGGTAGCAAGGGCCGCCGCCGCCCCGAATGCCTGAGCGTCGCAGGCGTGAGACGGCGCCGCTTTCGCGTTCAGGGTGAAACTGTGGACGACCGCCGTTCACCGGCGCCATTGTGCTGTCAGATCAATCGTCTCGGGGGGGATGATGACGGACGATAGCGCGCGGCCCGTGTGGGCCGGCTTCTGGCGACGCCTGTTCGCCTTCATCCTGGACACCCTGATCCTGGGCGCGATCGGCGCGGCCGTCACCCTGCCCGTCTTCGACCTGATGGCCACGATCGAGGGGCCGCTGCGGCTGGCCGGCGGCGCGGTCGCCCTCCTCTACTTCACCTGGTTCTCCAGCGGCGCGGGCGGCGCCGCGACTCCGGGCATGCGCCTGTTCGGCCTGAAGGTCGTGAACCTGAGGGGCCGGCCGATCGGGCTTGTCCGTTCGCTGTGGCGGGCCCTGGTGCTGCAGGCGCCGCTGACCCTGAACGGCACGCACCTGATCCTCGACGATCCGCTGGCGGCGCAGATCTTCACCGTCACGGCCTCGACCCTGGTGTTCGGGGTCACCCTGGCCCAGATCGTCCTGCTGCTGTTCAACCACCCGTCGCGCCGACTGGCCCACGACCTGGTCTCCGGCGCGGCGGTGGTGCGCCGCCACGCCGAGGGCGCGGTCCCGGCCGCCCGCTCGGCCGCGCCGCTGTTCGCCTGGCTGTTCGTGGGCCTGGGCCTGGCCGGCGGGGTGTGGATGGTGCTGCGCCCCAACGTGCTGGTCGGCCTGGCGCCCAACGTCGGCCCGCTGAGCGCCGCGGCGACGGCGGTGAACGCCCTGCCCGAGGCGATGGACGCCCAGGTCGGCGAGAACACCACCACCTACTGGGGCGACGAGGGCAAGACCACCACCCACACCCTGGTGATCACCGCCCGCCTCAAGGCCAGGCCGAAGGACCAGGAGGCCGAGGTCGAGCGCGTGGCCGAGGCCGCCCTGTCGGCCTACGAACTGGCCCCCGGCCAGCAGGTCATGGTGGTGCTGAAGCGCGGCTACGACGTCGGCCTGTGGAGCTCCTGGATCAGCTATCAGGCCCCCTACCAGCCGGCCGCACGCCCCGCCGCGACGCCGGAGGCGACGCCCGAGATCGAGGCCGACGCCCAGGCCGTGGTCGCCCAGGCCGAGGCGGACGCCTCCGCGGCGTCGGCGCGGGCCGAGCCGCCCCGCCCGGTCGAGCCGGTCGTCATGAAGCTCGAGCCGGTCGTCGTCCCGCCGGTCCCAGCCCCCGACGCCGCCCAGCCCGCTCCGGCGC
>NZ_JAAIVC010000269.1 GCF_010975005.1 Caulobacter sp. 17J65-9
GCCCCCTCCACCGCCTTCGGCGGTCCCCCTCCCCCTGAGGGGGGGGAGGATTTAGCCTCACCCCACCCGCTTCCAGTACAGCCGCGTGCCCACCAGCCCGCCGTGGGGCTTGAGCGCGTAGTCGGGGATCTCGCCGGCGTAGGTCCAGCCCAGGCCTTCGTAGAGGCCGGCCGCGCCGCCCTCGCTGGCGGTGTCCAGCACCAGCAGCGAGCGGCCGCGCTCCACCGCCAGGCGTTCGGCCGCGCGCATCAGGGCCGCGGCGATGCCGCGCCCGCGCTGGGCCACGCGCACCATCAGCTTGCCGATCTCGCCCCGGTGCGGCTGGTTGGGCGGGCAGTCCAGGTGCAGCGTCACCGTGCCGGCCAGCACCCCGTCGTTGAACGCCCCCAGCACCGCCCGCTCGCCCCGCGCCGCCGCCGCCAGCGCCCCGGCCCAGAAGGCGTGCGCGGCGCCCGGCGCGAGCGGATGCATGAAGCTGACCGACCCGCCGTGCGCCACCGCCTCGATCAGCAGATCGGCCAGGGCGACGCGGACCTCCGGGGTGTCGGACAGCGGGCGGATGACGATCACGGCGGTCAGCTCCGGGACAGGGTCACGAGGTAGGTGCAGGGACGGTCGGTTTCGTTGGTGTAGGTGGTGTCGGCCGGCTGGCCGAAGGCCAGGGCGTCGCCGTCGCGCAGCGTCCGCCGCGCCTCGCCCTCGGTGATGGTCAGCTCGCCCTCGATCAGCCACACCACCGGACGGATGCGGGCGTAGGACGAGGCCGGCAGGGTCACGCGCGCGCCGGCGGGCAGCTCCACCCGCACCA
Organism: Caulobacter sp. 17J65-9; assembly: GCF_010975005.1. Taxonomy (GTDB): domain Bacteria; phylum Pseudomonadota; class Alphaproteobacteria; order Caulobacterales; family Caulobacteraceae; genus 17J80-11. The sequence goes on from NZ_JAAIVC010000269.1 coordinate 809, forward strand.
GCTCGACCGGATGGTCGGGCCGGGCGAACACCTGGCGGCGCAGATAGCCGGTGGCCGGATCGCGCCAGACCGGCTGGTCGGCGGCGCGCGACAGCAGGCCGCCGTCGGCGTCGGCTTCCGCCCGCACCAGCAGGCCCGCCAGGGTCAGGTCGAAGGCCACGGCCAGCCGCACCAGGACGGTGGCGGTCGGGCTGGTCTCGCCCCGCTCGATCTTGCTGATCATCGCCTTGGACACGCCCGAGCGCTGGGCCAGCTCGGCCAGCGACCAGTCGCGCGCGCCCCGCTCCAGCCGGATGCGCCGAGACAGCCGCGCGCCGGCTTCGTCGACGATAGTGTCCATACGTCTCGTATAGTGGACGAAGCTGCGCCGCGGCAACCAGTTTCCTCTCCACCAGATCGCCGCTTGGGTTCGCGGCGTTGGGGTGAAGCGCGTCCACACACGCGGTTGTCGCGCGGGGCCTCTGCAATTTTGGGGATATTCGCCGACCCGCGTTACGGGATATTGCGGACACCGGTGTCTGGCCCGGGGGGAGCCGATGACGACGACGACGGCCGATACGGAAATCCGCGCGCAGGTAGAGCCGCGCGCGGAGAAGCGGGTCTCGCCTGTGTGGCTGGTGTTGGCCGTACTGGTCGGCCTCTTCTCCCTGTTCCACGACGGCGTGCGGATCTGGGAGAAGGCCCGCGGCGATCCGGATCGCGGCACGCTGGGCGCGGTGCTGGGCGACTACTGCCGGACCGACGGCTTCTGCGTGCTGCGCGAAGTTCAGCCGGGCGGGCCGCTGGCCGCGGCCGGGGCGCGCGAAGGCGACGCCATTCGCTTCGACCGGCCCGTTGACTCCCTTCGCGCCTGGCGCGTGGGCGAGACGGCGAGCTTCACCCTTAAGAGCGAGGCGGGCGTCGTGTCGCACCGCCAGGCGACGACGGTCGCCGGCCCGGCCCCGTCCGCGGCCAGGATCCTGTCCGCCCATCTGACCAACGTCATGTGGATGGCGACCGGCCTGGCCGGCCTGTTCGTGCTGGTCCGCAGCGGTCGGCGCCCCACCGTCTTCCTGCTGGGCGCGGGGCTGGCGTGCCTGGGCCTGTCCGGCACCTTTCCCAGCGTGCTGGAGAGCGATCCGAGGTTCTTCCCGGCCTGGATGACCTTCGCCTTTGTGGTGTTCTCGTCGACGCCGGTCCTGTTCCTGGCCTTCGCCCGCAGCGCGCGCCTGGATGTGGACGAGCGCGGCCGCGGGTTCTGGACGGCGGTGCTGGCCCTGTTCGCGATCGTCCAGGCGGCGCTGTGCGGCTATGGTCTGTGGACCTCCCTCGACGCCCGGATCCTGCCCGGGATCGGCGACGCCCTCCTGGCGACGGCGATCGTGACCGACCTCTGCTATGCGTTGAGCGTCCTGGCCCTGGCCGGCGCCTGGCGGGCCGCGCGCGGCGAGGCGCGCATGCGCCTGGCCCTGCTGCTGGTGGCCACCGCCCTTTTGACCGGCGCGCAGAACGGGGTCGGCCTGGCCATCAACATGACCGGCAACGACTGGTCGCTGGGCAATCCGCTGGTCTGGGCCCTGCTGATCGGCTCGCTCGCCGGCACGCTGGTGCTGGCCTACGCCATCCTGCGCCACCGGGTGGTGGACTTAGGGTTCGCGGTCAACCGCACCCTGGTCTACGGCGTGCTGTCGGCTGGCCTTCTGGTCGCCTTCGGCCTGATCGAGTGGGCGGTCGAGCACTTCCTGCCGATCAACAGCCACGAGACCGGCGTGGTGCTGGACGCAGGCCTGGCGCTGGGCCTGTTCCTGGTCTTCCACCGGGTGCGCGACGTGATCGAGCACGCGGTCGAGGGCGTGTTCTTCCGCAAGTGGCGCAGCAACGAGGCCGAGCTGAACCGCTTCGTGCGGGAGGCCGGCTTTGTCACCCAGGCCTCCGCCCTGGTCGAGGCGACGGTCGCCGCGCTGGGCCGCTTCGCCGGCGGCGCGCCTGTGGCGGTCTACGCCGCCGAGGCCGACGGCTACGCGTTGGTCGGCGGCGGCCTGCCCGGC
>NZ_JAAIVC010000026.1 GCF_010975005.1 Caulobacter sp. 17J65-9
TACTCACCCGTCCGCCACTAACCCCGAAGGGTTCGTTCGACTTGCATGTGTTAGGCCTGCCGCCAGCGTTCGCTCTGAGCCAGGATCAAACTCTCAGGTTGAGTTGAGCACTGACCTTCGCGTAACCAGCCCCGAAGGACCGGTTGGCGTAGTCTGCGTATTTCTTGACGAGTTCCCACGATCGTCGATCCCGAAGGACCGACATTCATGGTGTCTTCTTCAAGAGACCGCATTCGTCAGCGTTCAGAACAGCTTCTAGAGCCGTTCGCCAGAACGCCGCCGCCTGCGTTTCTCTTTCCAGATCAACGATGTCAAAGACCCGACCGCCTCAGCGGCCCCACCGTTTAGCGCCCGGTGGCGGCGAGGAGGGCGGCTTTTATTCCGCCCCGTTTTCCGTGTCAAGCAGTTCTTTTTGAAGAAGAACCACTTTTCACTTTTCGCTCCGGCCGGATGCTTCCGGCTTTTGCGAGGAGCGACGCTTCTATTGAAGCGCCGATCCGGTGTCAAGCAGTTTTTTCTTTCGAAGAACCTGCTCTTCACTTCCCGCCAGAGCCGAAGACTTTCGGATCTAGCAGAGAGCGGCGTATCTATTGATCCACCGCTCCAGTGTCAAGCGCGTTTTTCTTTCGAAGAGCTCGCTTTTTACTTCACCGCGTTATCCGAATACTTCCGGATCCCGCGGGGAGCGGCGTATCTATTGATCCGCCGATCCGGTGTCAACCGATCCTTTTCAGGAATTTCGCGATCCGCCGGCGAGCCGGAATTCAGAACGCAAAAGTCGTCGCGGGAGCCGAGGAGCTTCCCCCAAAGTCCGGACGATTCGATTGAGGCTGGGGACGATAGCGAAAGCACGTAGCGGCCGCAAGAGGGTCACTACCCCTTTCGGCCGACCGGCGTCGCCCGTCCCCGAGCGAGGGGCGGATATACGGACCCGCTCCCAGCAACGCAAGGCGCCTGAGCGCGACATTTTGGGTCCGAACAAATCCGCAGGGCATCGCCCTCCCCTCGCCCGCGGGTCAGCCGTGCACGATGTAGTGCTTCAGCGTCTCGGCCTCGAGCACGGTCTCGGCGATACGGCTCTTCACCAGGTCGCCGATCGAGACGATGCCGCTGAGCTTCTCCTCGCGCATCACCGGCAGGTGGCGCACCCGCCGGTCGGTCATCCGCCCCATCAGCTCGTCGACCGTCTCGGTCGGCAGGGCGACCACCACCTTCTTGGTCATATATGTGCGCACCGGCCGCTCCAGCGCCGGCGGACCGTCGTCGGCCACGGCGCGCACCACGTCCCGTTCCGAGAATATGCCGACGACGCGGCCTTTCTCGAGCACCACCAGCGCGCCCACCTTGCGGGCCTGCAGTTCGCGCGCGGCGTCCTGGAGCGAGATGTCCGGGGCGCAGGTGAACACCGCGTCGCCCTTGGCTTTCAGTATCTCAGTGACGAGCATGCGGCGCCTCCCGAGCGTGCCTGGAGCCCTCCCGTCAGCGGGGAACGTCCGAAACGGGCCGGAAGGCTCCAATCTTTTTGCGTTGGAGCGCGCTCGCGCCTGGCGGGCCGCGCTCCGGCGTCCTCTTCACCGAGCAAGGGTCGCCCAAAGCGGGCGCGGAATCAATTCGCGCCGGCGAACGGGTCGGCGTCGTCGACCAGCGGCCGCGGCCGGCGCGCGAACAGGGCCGCCCACGGGCCGATCAGCAGCACGCCGGCGAAGAAGCCGACAATGTGCGCCTCCCAGGCGATCGCCTGGCCGCCCGAGCCGGGCGCGAAACCGACCACGCCGACCAGCAGGTTCACGGCGATCCAGGCCGCGCCCATGCCCACCACCGTGCGGCTGAACACCGGCCCCAGCCGCCCGCGCCCTTCCAGCAGTCGCGCGGCCGCGCCCATCAGGCCCGACACCGCCCCCGACGCGCCGACCATCACCACCGCGCTGCCCGGATGCAGCAGGGCGTAGCCCCAGCTGGCGAGCACGCCGCACAGTACATAGAAGGCGAAGAAGGCGAGCGCGCGCGGCGGCGACTGTCCGAACAGCCGCGCCACCGGCACGCCGAAGGTGAAGGCGCCGACCGCGTTCAGGGCCGCATGGGCCCAGTTGCCGTGCACCAGCAGGGCCGTGAACAGGCCGATGGTGCGCCCCTGCTCCAGGTCGCGCGGGGCCAGGCCGTAGATCTGCTGGACCTGCTGGTTCAATTCGAGCGGCAGCGAGGCCTGCCAGGCGTAGCCGCCCAGGATCAGGGCGGCCAGGGCCACCGGCGGCCACGGCGCGCTGAACATCGGCTCGCCTCGCCTGCCGCTCACCACGCCCTCCTGCATCCGCCGACCTTGTCCTTCCTTAAAGCGTGCGCGCGCCGCGCCGGTTTCGCCGCCCATTTGGCGAGCGCGATCCGAATCTCAAGGCGTCTCATAAGAACCACGTTCGACTTTGGCACGCCCGTTGCTGTCGAAGGCATCAGGAATTCGCCCGACGGGGGAGACGTCCATGTTCGAGACACCACGCCACGCGAAAGCCGCGGCCCTGAGCGCGCTGGCGCTCGCGCTGTGCGCTTCCGGGGCGGCCGCCCAGTCGATGTCGTCGACCTCGGCCGAGTACAACGCCGGCTACGGCCGCACGCCGGGCCAGGAGAACCGCCCGGTCAACCCCTCCACCCGCGACGCCAACGGCAACCGGGTGATCGTCGACGGGGTGATGCAGATCGGCTCCGACCAGAGCGTCTACGCCCGCGCCTCGGCCTTCGGGGCCGGCGACGCCTACGCCGGGGCCGGCGCGCTCGGCGGGGCCACGGCCATCGGCAACAACCTGTCGGTCATCGTCCAGGGCTCCTGGAACACGGTGATCATCAACTCCACCCAGATCAACAACGGCGACGTCGTCGCCGGCGCCGACCTCAACGGGAGCATCGACCTTGACGGCCCGCAGTAACTTGACGCGCCGCCTGCGCGCGCCCGCGGTTCTGGCGGTCGCCTCGCTGGCGCTGACCGCCTGCGTCTCGCCGGTGGCGGGGCCCAGCGGCGTCTACGCCCAGCCGATCGGCAACGCGCCGGTCACCGCCAACCCGACCCCCTACTCCGCCGCCCTGGTCTGCCTGGGCGACCACGCCCGTCGCCACAACCTGCCCTCGCCGCGCATCGCGGTCGGCCGGATCAGCGACTACACCGGCAAGGAAGAAGCCGAGGGCGGCCGCAAGGTGACGCAAGGCGCGTCGCTGATGGCCATCTCGGCCCTGGCCAAGTCCGGCGCGCGGCTGGTCGAGCGCTACGACACCTCGGTGTCGGAGCTGGAGCTCAAATACGCCAACAACAAGCTGATCACCGACGAGGCCCTGGCCACGCCGGGCCAGCCGCAGAGCTACCGGAAAATCACCTCCGGCCAGGTGCCCGGCTCCGACTTCTATCTGGTCGGCGGCGTCACCGAGCTGAACTACAACATCCGCTCGGCCGGCTTCGACGTCGCCGGCGGCGAGAGCGCGACCAAGGGCCTGAAGGGCGTGGCGCGCGGGCGGACCTTCGTGATGAACGTCGGCCTGGACCTGCGCCTGGTCGAGACCCGCACCCTCGAGGTGGTCGACGTGGTCTCCTACCAGAAGCAGATCATCGGCCGCGAAGTCAGCGGCGGCCTGTTCGACTTCTTCGACGGCAACGTCATCGACATCTCGGCCGGCGAAGGCGGGCTGGAGCCGGTGCAGCTGGCCGTCCGCGCCGTGGTCGAGCGCGCGGTCGTCGAAATGATGGCCAACCTCTACGGGGTCACCGGCCCCGAAGCCTGCCTGGACGCCGCCAACGACCCGCTGGGCGGGCGCACCAACACCGCCGGCGTCACCGGCGCCTTCATCCCGGCCTACGACAATCTCGGAACGAACAATGCCGCGACCCGTCAGGACCCTTCTCGCTGGAACGCTGATCGCGACGACAACCTTCGTCGGGGCCGCTACTAGTCAGAGCCTGGACAACGAGCAGGTCCAGACCGGGGACGTGTTCTCCGGCCAGACCCTGAACGTCGTCACGGTCGACGACCAGGTCACCGGCGCGACCACCGCCACCGGCAACGCCCTGTCGGGCGCCGTGCAGAACGGTCGGCTCGTGCTGCGCTCGGACCAGCAGTTGCGCGCCCGCATCGACGCGACCACGACCATGAGCGCGGCCCAGGTCGGCGGCGCGACCACGCTGGTCACCACCGCGGTCGGCAACACCGGCGACGCCGCCGCCTACCGCGCGGACCTGACCGCCGACGTGACCCAGACCGCCGGCTCGACCTGGATCACCGGCCGCACCGCCATCGACACGCCGAACGGCCGCTATCTGGGCGGCGCCGGCGTCTCGACGACGGCGCTGGCCAACGCCCAGGCGTTCGGCGTCGAGAACGGCCGCGCGACCTACGCGGTCGAGCAGGTCAGCGGCGCCCAGGTCGACGCGGCCACCAGCGCCACTCTTCAATATGTGCCCGCGCCCGCCGCCTTCACCACCTCGGCGGTGTCGAACAGCGTCTCGTCCAGCGGCACGAACGCGGCCCAGGAAGCGCGCGTGGTCCAGCGCACCAGCGGCGGCCCGCGCACCCAGGCGGTGACCCAGGTCTCCGCCGGCAACGCCTGGAACCTGGCCGGAACCGCCACCGCCGCGGCCAACACCGCCACGGTCGCCAACCAGGGCGGCTCGCTGGACGCGGCCTTCGATCAGACCAACGGCGGCGCGGTCCTGGCCCAGTCGAGCGTCAGCGCCTACGACTTCGGCGCGGCCTCCTCCATGGCCTACGGCGTCGGCAACTCGTCGGTGGCCAGCAACAACGACGTGGTGGTCACGGTCGACAACCTGCAGCTCAACACCGGCGGGGTGGAGGCGGCGTCGGAGTTCGTCGGCCACGCCGGCTACGACGGCTACGCCTCGGCGACCGCCATCGGCAACGCCACCACCGGCTACGCCTGTTCGGAGTGCGCCGGCGTGCTGAACGCGAACAGCCGCCAGATCAACGACGCCGACATTTCGGCGACCGCCTCGATCAACATCACGGGATCGAACCGGGCCGTGGTCGGCACGTCCACCGCGATCGGCAACACCGCCAGCTTCTATGTGAGCAGCCCGGGCGGCTGATCTCGCGCCGGTTTCGAAAGCGTTCCCGCGCCCCCATGAATTTCGCCGCAGCGCCTTGTATCGGCCACGCCGTCCGGTCACTTTCGCGCGGTCGGAGGAGACGAGACGTCCATGAACGACCTCAAACGCGTGCTCGCGGCCGCCCTGATCGCCGGATCGACGTCCGGGTGCGCCATGGTCGAGCGCGTGTTCCATTCCGACACGCCCGCCCCGACCCGCACCGCCGAGGCCCCGGTTTCGCCGAAACCGGCCGCGCCCGCACCGGTCGTCGCCGCCCAAGCTCCAGCCGCTAAGACTGTGTGGGCCCAGGACGGCAGCGACCTCGTCCCCGATCCGGCCGTGCGCTACGGCGTGCTGCCCAACGGCATGCGCTACGTGCTGATGAAGAACGCCACCCCGCCCGGCCAGGCGTCGCTGCGCCTGCGGGTCGACGCCGGCTCGCTGAACGAGCGCGACGACCAGCTGGGCCTGGCCCACTTCATCGAGCACATGGTGTTCAACGGCACCAGCCAGGTCGCCGAGGGCGACATGGTCAAGATCCTGGAGCGCGCCGGCCTGGCCTTCGGCCCGGACACCAACGCCTTCACGTCGTTCGAGCAGACCGTCTACCAGCTGGACCTGCCCAAGACCGACGAGAGCACCGTCGACACCGGCCTGTTCCTGATGCGCGAGGCCGCCGGCGAGGCGCTGCTGAAGTCCGACGCCATCGACCGCGAGCGCGGCGTGGTGCTGTCGGAGGAGCGCACCCGCGACGGCCCGGGCATGCGCATCGCCCACGCCCGCTACGACTTCCTGCTGAAGGGCCAGCTGGCGCCCAAGCGCTTCCCGATCGGCTCGACCGAGGTGATCAAGACCGCCCCGCGCGAGCCGCTGGTCGACTTCTATCGGGCCTACTACCGGCCCGAGAACACCACCCTGGTGGCGGTCGGCGACTTCGACGTCGACGCCATGGAAGCCAAGATCAAGGGCCGCTTCGCCAACTGGACCGCGCAGGGTCCGGCGGGCGCGAAGGCGGACCAGGGCCAGCTGGCCCCGCGCGGCCAGGAGGCCGAGGTGGTGGTCGAGCCGGGCGGCGCCTCCACCGTCCAGATCGGCTGGCTGAACCCGCCGGACCGCGAACCCGACACCAAGGCCGACCGGCGCAAGGCGCTGATCCGCCAGCTGGGCTTCGCCGTGCTGAACCGCCGCTACGAGCGCCTGGCCCGCGCCGGCGAGCCGCCCTTCCTGGGCGCGGCCGCCTACCGCTACACCGAGCTCGACTCCGCCGACGTCACCCTGCTGACCATGACCACCCAGCCCGGCCACTGGCGCGAGGCGATGACGGCGGCCGAGCAGGAAGAGCGCCGCATCGTCAAGTACGGCGTGCTGCAGGAAGAGCTCGACCGCGAGATCAGCGAACTGCGCGCCGCCCTCACCCAGGGCGTGGCCGGGGCCGCCACGCGCCGCACCCCGGTGCTGGCCGCGGGCCTGGTCGACTCCGTCGACGACCACGAGGTCTACACCTCGCCCGCCGACGACCTGGCCCTGTTCGAAGAGACCGTGAAGGGCCTGAAGGCCGCCACCGTCTCCGAGACTCTGAAAGCCCAGTTCGCGGGCCAGGGCCCGCTGGTGTTCGTCACCTCGCCCACCCCGATCGAGGGCGGCGAAACCAAGGTGGCGCAGGCCTTCGCCCAGTCGCAGACCGCCGAGGTCGCGCCGCCGACCGCGGTCGGCGCCAAGACCTGGGCCTATACCGACTTCGGACCGGCCGGAAAGGTCGCCGACGAGCGCGACGTCCTGGACCTCGAGACCACCTTCGTCCGCTTCGAGAACGGCGTGCGCCTGACGGTGAAGCCGACCAAGTTCCGCGACGACCAGATCCTCGTCTCGGTCCGCGTCGGCGACGGCTATCTGGACCTGCCGAAGGACCACGAGACCTCGGCCTGGGCGACCAGCGCCTCCTTCACCGAAGGGGGCCTCGGCAAGCTGACCGCCGAAGAGATGGAGCAGGTGCTGGCCTCCAACGTCTACGGGGCCAGCCTGTCGCTGGGCGAGGAAGCCTTCACCCTGTCGGGCCGCACCCGGCCCGAGGACTTCGGCCTGCAGATGCAGGTGCTGACCGCCTACCTGACCGATCCGGCCTGGCGGCCGGAGCCGTTCCAGCGGGCCCGCGCCTACGGCGCCACCCTGCACGCCCAGCTGGAATCCACGCCGGGCGGCGTGCTGGGCCGCGAGCTGGCCTCTCTGGTCAAGAACGGCGACCCGCGCTGGGCCTTCCCCAGCCGCGAGGAGATGGCCAAGTCCAGCCTCGACGAGGTGAAGTCGCTGGTCACCGGCCCGCTGCAGAACGGCCCGATCGAGGTGGTGATCGTCGGCGACGTGAACCTGGACGAGGCGATCCGTCAGACGGCGCTGACCTTCGGCGCCCTGCCGGCCCGCCATCCGGTCGCGCCGGCGGCCGACGCCGCCAAGGTGGCCTTCCCGGCGCCGAACGCCCAGCCGCTGCGCTTCACCCACAAGGGCCGCGCCGACCAGGGCCTGGCCTACGTCGCCTGGGCCACGCCGGACTTCCCCAGCGACCCGCAGCGGGCGCGCACCCTGCGCATGCTGGAACGCGTGCTGGACCTGCGCCTGACCGAGGAGCTGCGCGAGCACCAGAGCGTGACCTACTCGCCCTCGACCGCCTTCGAGTCGTCCTGGACCTTCCCGGGCTACGGCTACCTGTCGGCCTCGATCGAGGCGCCGCCGGAGAAGCTGGACGGCTTCTTCCGCGACGTGGCCAAGATCGCCGCCGACCTGCGCGCCAAGCCGCCGACCGCCGACGAGATGGACCGCGCGCGGCGCCCCCGCGTCGAGGCGCTGGAGAAGGCCAAGGCCACCAACGAGTACTGGCTGGGCCAGCTCAGCGGCGCCCAGACCGATCCGAAGAAGCTCGACGCCATCCGCGCCTCGATCCCGGGCCTGGAGCGGGTCACCCCCGCCGACGTGCAGAAGGCCGCCCAGGCCTACCTGACCGACAAGTCCTGGAAGCTGGTGGTGGTGCCGGAAGCGCAGCTGACCAAGACCGGCGGGGCGCAGTAAGCCCCGCCGACGCTGCTTTCAGGCCGACCGCAGCCTGCATGAACGAGATTTAACACCAAGACGCGCATCCGAGCGCCCGTCCGCCCGCCTCTCACTCCCGGGGGCGGCGGACGATCGTCGTTCGCCCCGCCGACGGGGAATAAGAACAACATGCGTCTCATGCTCGCCGCCGCGCTGACGGCCGGTCTCACCGCTTCGTCCGCCGCCGCCCTGGCCGCGCCTCAGCAGCCGACCCTGATCCCGCGCGAGGTGTTCTTCGGAAATCCCGAGCGGACCCAGGCCAAGGTCAGCCCCGACGGCCGCTGGCTGTCGTGGGTGGCGCCGCGCGACGGGGTGCTGAACGTCTGGGTCGCGCCGGCCTCCGATCCGAAGGCGGCCAAGCCCCTCACCCAGGAAAAGAACCGGCCGATCCCGCAGTACTTCTGGGCCCCGGACTCCTCGATGATCCTGTACGTCAACGACGCGGGCGGCGAGGAGAACTTCCACCTGTACGGCGCCGACGTCGCCACCGGCGTGGTCCGCGACCTGACCCCGTTCGAGAACACCCGCGTCAACGTCTGGGGCATCGTCCGGCACGTGACGGACAAGATCCTGGTCGGGCTGAACAACCGCGATCCGAAGTGGCACGACCTCTACAGCCTGGACCTGAAGAGCGGGAAGCTCACCCTGGTGCTGCAGAACGACGGCTTCGCCGACTTCACCGCCGACGGGACGCTGACCCCGCGCATGGCGTCCAAGCCGCGCGACGACGGCGGCACGGACTTCTACCGGATCGAGGGCGGCAAGCCGGCGGCTGAGCCGTTCGCCAGCATCGGGCTGGAGGACTCGCAGACCACCTTGCCAGCCGGCTTCTCCGACGACGGCAAGACGCTCTACTGGATCGACTCGCGTGACCGCGACACCGCCGCCCTGACGGCCCAGGACTGGGCGACGGGCAAGGTCACGGTGCTGGGCCAGGACGCCCGCGCCGACATCGGCGACTACATGACCGATCCCAAGACCGGCCGGATCGACGCCTACAGCGTCAACTACCTGACCGAGACCTGGAAGGGCCTGAACGGCCGCACCCAGGCCGACCTCGCCTGGCTGGCCGACCGCCTGCACGCCACCCCGCAGGTGACCTCGCGCAGCGACGACGATTCCGTCTGGGTGCTGAGCGCCGATCCGGTCACCGCGCCGACCGCCTTCTACAAGTTCGACCGCAAGACCAGGACGCTGACCAAGCTGTTCGTCACCCGGCCGCAGCTGGAAGGCGCCCCGCTTGCCCCCATGCACCCGATCGAGATCCGCTCGCGCGACGGACTGGTGCAGGTGTCCTACCTGACCCTGCCGCCGGGCTCCGACGCGGACGGCGACGGCGTGCCGGAAAAGGCGGTGCCGCTGGTGCTCATGCCGCACGGCGGCCCCTGGGGGCGCAACAACTACGGCTTCTCGCCGCGAACCCAATGGCTGGCGAACCGCGGCTATGCGGTCCTGTCGCCGAACTTCCGGGCCTCGGCCGGCTTCGGCAAGAAGTTCATCTCCGCCGGCGACCTCGAATGGGGCCGCAAGATGCAGGACGACCTGGACGACGCGGTCGACTGGGCGGTCAAGCAGGGCGTCACCACGCCCGACAAGGTGGCGATCTACGGCGGCTCGTACGGCGGCTATGCGGTGCTGGCCGGCATGACCTTCACGCCCGACCGCTACGCCTGCGGCATCGACGAGTACGGCATCTCGAACATGGAGACCCTGCTCTCGACCCTGCCGCCCTACTGGGAGTCGCTGAAGGCGCAGTTCTACCGGCGCATGGGCGACCCGACGACGGAAGCCGGCCGGGCCCTGCTGAAGGAGCGCTCGCCGCTGTGGAAGGCCGGCGACATCAAGGCGCCCCTGCTGATCGGCCAGGGCGCCAACGACCCGCGCGTGCGCCCGGCGGAGTCCGAGCAGATCGTGGCGGCCATGACGGCCAAGAACATCCCCGTCACCTACCTGATGTTCCCCGACGAAGGGCACGGCTGGCGCCGGCCGGAGAACAACATCGCCTTCACCGCGGCGGCGGAGAACTTCCTGCAGCCCTGCCTGGGCGGCCGGGCCGAGCCGATGGGCGAGGCGATCCGCGCCTCGTCCATGCAGGTGATCCAGGGCCAGGGCCACGTGCCCGGCCTGGCGGCGGCGAAGTAGGTCGACGCCCGGAGCCCCCGCGTCTTACGGCGCGGGGGCTTGCGCCCGCCGACGCTCGCCCAATCTGTCGAGGGACGGCCGTCGCCATGGCGGCCTCCACCGAAAGGAACGCCATGTCCACGACCGAGCGCGCCGTCCTCGCCGGCGGCTGCTTCTGGGGAATGCAGGACCTGATCCGCCGCCGCCCCGGCGTGATCTCGACCCGGGTCGGCTACTCAGGCGGCGACGTGAAGAACGCCACCTACCGCAATCACGGCACGCACGCCGAGGCGATCGAGATCGTGTTCGACCCGGCGGTCACCAGCTTCCGCGACTTGCTGGAGTTCTTCTTCCAGATCCACGACCCGACGACGCTGAACCGCCAGGGCAACGACATCGGCCTCAGCTACCGCTCGGCCATCTTCTACACCAGCGACGAACAGAAGCGGGTCGCCCTGGACACCATCGCCGACGTCGAGGCCTCGGGCCTGTGGCCGGGCAAGGTGGTCACCGCCGTCGAGCCGGTCGGCGACTTCTGGGAGGCCGAGCCCGAGCACCAGGACTATCTGGAGCGGATCCCGAACGGCTACACCTGCCACTTCCCCCGCCCCGACTGGAAGCTGCCGCGCCGCGCCGAAGCCAGGGCGGGCTGAGCGCATACGAAAAAGCCCCCGCGCCGGAAGGCCGCGGGGGCAGTTTCGCACTCAGGACAATGTCGACGGAGAGGGTCGACGCCCGCATCCTGGCCCCTAGGGCCTGAACCGGGCCTGAACCGGGTGTTTAACGGACGATCCCGCCCACCCCGCCGTCGAGGCTGATGCTCAGCGAGGAGCCGGCCGACGCCCTGGCCGACGCCGAGGCGGAGGCTTCCGTCTCCTCACGGCGGTAGGTCTCGGTTCGGGACATGGTCAGCACCTTCACCCCCGCGCCATAGCGGCGCAGCAGCGAACGCTCGTTGCAGTCGCGGGCCGGCTTCTGGGTGCGGCAGGCCACCTGGCCGCCGGGCGCGTGATAGAGGGCCTCGCCCTTCACGCAGGCGATGGTCTCGCCACGGTCGAAGCTGAGGGCGTCGGAATAGTCGGCCACCGTCGCCTGCATGCGGCTGCCGGCCAGGCAGCGGAAGATCTCGCCGTCATAGGTCTCGTCGACCTCGCGATCCGGACGGACCTGGGAGGCCGGGTGCGGCACGGCCCGGTCGTCCAGGCAGACCGCCTGGATGGCGACGCGCCTGGTCACCGTGCGGGTCGAGACGGCGGCGACCGCGTGGGCGCTGGCCTCGGCTTCGGCCGCGGTTTCGACGTTCAGGCCCTGGATCAGGCCGGGTTGCGGCTGGTCGACGTACCAGGACGAGCCGCCGCCGATGAACACCACCCCGCCCGCCGAAGCGCCGGCGGACGCGCTCGCCGAAGCGGAGGCCGAGGCGTTGACCACCACCGCGCCGGAAACCACCACGTTCACGCCGGGCACGTTGACCGTGTGCCCGCCCGTGCAGCAGGGCGTCGAGGGCGGAGGCGGCGGGGGCGGAGCGGTGCAGCACGGCGGCGTCGCCGTGCAGCAGCGCGCGGCGGCCGGTCCGGCCAGCGCCAGGACGGCCAGACCCGCGGCGGCGGCCAGCCAGGTGTTGAAGCGTGCGAGCATGCGTGCCCCTCCGAAACTCTCCGGGAGGCCTCAGCAAAATCCGTTCCGCTCCACATTCGTGGTTAAGGCCCCGCGGAGCCTGCAACAAAGCCCAAGCGGCGCCGTTATGCCCGTTCGCGGTCGGGTTCTTGCGAGTCCCCGCCTACAGGAGGGCCGGGTGTTCCATACCAACACACAGCGGGTGATCGACTACTGGCGCAGCCTGCGCACCGGGCCGTCGGCGCCGTCGCGCGCGGCCTTCGACCCGATGGTCCTGCACAAGCTCCTCCCGCAGGTGTTCATGGTGGGACGCGGCGCCGGCGGCCTGCCGCTGCGCCTGGCCGGCGACGAGGTGATCCAGCTGCACGGCCGCTCGCTGCGCGCCGCGCCCTTCCTGTCGATGTGGGCCTCGCCCAGCCGCGCCGCCGCCCGCGACGCGGCGGTGGCCGCCGTGCGCGGGGTCGAACCCGTGGTGATCATGACCGAGGGTCGCACCCAGGCCGGCGACCGGCTGGGACTTGAGATCCTGCTGGCTCCGCTGGTCGGCCCGTCCGGCGTGGTCGACCGCCTGTTGGGCCTGCATCAGCCGACCACCGGCACCGACGTGCTGGAGCAGCGCCCGCTGCACGAACTGCACGCCCGCCTGACCGTCTACGCCGGCGGCGGCGACGCCAAGCTGGCCGCGTCGGTTGCGGAAACGGGACGGTTGCGGGCGTAGCGCTTCTCCTCCCCTGCGAAGCGGGGGAGGGGGACCATGCGAAGCATGGTGGAGGGGGCGAACCGCGCCTGCTCCGATTGAAATTGCACGTCACGAAAACCGAGGACGCCGCGCTTCCGGCTCGCCCCCTCCACCGCCCTTCGGGCGGTCCCCCTCCCCCGTTCCGCTGCGCTTCACAGGGGAGGAGACGCTCACTTCACCGCCGTCAAATCCCGCGCGTAGCGCTTCCAGTTCTCGACGTAGTGGTCCGCCGACAGCTTCAGGAAGGCGATCTGCTCGGGGGTCAGCTCGCGCACCACGCGGCCGGGCGCGCCGACGACCAGGCTGTTGTCCGGGATTTCCTTGCCCTCGGGGATCAGGGCGTGGGCGCCGATCAGGCAGTTCTTCCCGATCTTGGCGCGGGCCAGCACGATCGCCCCGATGCCGATCAGGCTGTTGTCGCCGATCTCGCAGCTGTGGATCATCGCCATGTGGCCGACGGTGACGTCCTTGCCGATGGTCAGCGGCAGGCCGACGTCGGAGTGAAGCACCGAGCCGTCCTGGATGTTCGTATTCTCACCGATGGTGATCGGATCGTTGTCGCCGCGGACCACGGCGGAGAACCAGACGCTCGCGTTCTTTTCGAGAATCACGTCTCCTAGGACGGTCGCATTGGGCGCGATCCAGTAATCGCCCTCCGACGGCAACTTCGGTTGCTTGTCGCCCAACCGATAAACATTCATCCGAACACCCCGCAATTGACATCCAACTGTCACTTAACCGGCCGATAACCACATGCCATCATTCTGGCCATGTGGTTCGGCGGGCCTGATTCGACCCAATGAAAGCACAGCGGCCGGCGCGATCCCCGCTCCGGTGCAGACTACGGAGTTCAGGGTGTCACGCTCGGCCTTCCGACGGGACGATGGACCACTGAAGCCCCGGCTCGCAACCGAGCCGCCTGGCTTCGGCTCACCTGAGCGCCAATTCCTTGCGACCTGTTCGAAGGGCGACCGCACCGCGGTTCGCCCTTTTTTCATGCCCCGACGGAGGCTCCCATGACGAAACGTGCGCTCAAACGTTCGGCCCGCGAAGGTTCGTTCAACGTCGCCGAGTTCGAAGACGCCAAAGTTCGGCGCCTGCCGGTGGAGCGCGGCTGGTCGCCGATGGCGAACGAGCCGCAGCGCGGGGAGCGCCGTGATCAGTCGTACATGAAGACGCTGAAGCCGAAGTCGGAGGGTCAGGCGCGCCTGCTGGAGGCGATCGACGCCAAGAACCTGGTGATGGCCCTGGGGCCGGCCGGCACCGGCAAGACGTATCTGGCCATCTCCAAGGCGGTCGAGGCGCTGGAGGCCGGCCGCATCGACCGGATCGTGCTGTCGCGCCCCGCGGTCGAGGCCGGGGAATCCATCGGCTTCCTGCCGGGCGCCATGGAGGACAAGCTCGCCCCCTACCTGCGGCCGCTCTACGACGCCCTGTCGGACCGGCTGTCGATGAAGCAGGTGCGCCACCTGATGGCCGACGGCGCGATCGAGATCGCCCCGGTCGGCTACATGCGCGGGCGCACCCTGAACAACGCCTTCGTGGTGATCGACGAGGCCCAGAACTGCACCTACGTGCAGCTGAAGATGCTGCTGACACGCCTGGGCTGGCACTCGACCATGGTGGTCACCGGCGATCCGAACCAGACCGACCTGCTGCCGGGCATGAGCGGCCTGGCCGAGATCGCCGACAAGCTGCAGGTGCTGCCGGACGTCTCGGTCGTGCGCCTGGCCGAACAGGACATCGTCCGCCACCCGCTGGTGGCCAGCATGGTGGGGGTGATCTGAAGGGGCGAACCGGGGGGACCACGCGAAAGCGTGGTGAAGGGGGGCGCGGTCCGCGCCCCCCTTCTTCGTTTCAGGCCGCAGCCGCCCGCGCCTCGGCCTTGCCGGCCAGCAGGTCGGCCAGCTTGAACACGAACGGATTGAGCGCGATCGACAGCAGGGCCGCGGCCAGGATCAGGTCGTGGGTCTGACGGCTCATCACCCCCAGGCCCATGCCCACCGCGGCCAGCACGAAGGAGAACTCGCCGATCTGGGCCAGGCTGGCGGCGACCATGAAGCTGGCGCGGCGCTCCAGGCGGAACAGGGTGGTGATGATCAGGGCGGCGATCGACTTGCCGACCAGCACGATGGCCAGCACCGCCGCGACGGCCAGCGGCTCGCGCACCAGGATGGTCGGGTCGAACAGCATGCCGACCGAGACGAAGAACAGCACCGCGAAGGCGTCGCGCAGCGGCATGGCCCGCTCGGCGGCGTTGTGGCCGAGCGCCGAGCCGTTCAGCACCAGGCCGGCGACGAAGGCGCCCAGCGCGAACGACGCGCCGAACACGGCGTAGGCCAGGTAGGCGATGCCCAGCGCGATGGCCAGCACGCCCAGGGTGAACAGCTCGCGCGAGCGGGTGTGGGCGATACGCACGAACACCCAGGGCAGGACGCGCCCGCCGACGACGAACATCAGGGCGACGAAGGCGGCCACCTTCACCAGGGTCCAGCCGATGCTCATGCCGACCGCGACGGGATCGTAGGCGCCCTTGGCCTTCACCAGCAGCGGCAGCAGCACGAGCGCGATGACGATCACCAGGTCTTCGACCACCAGCCAGCCGACCGCCACGGCGCCGGTCTCGGTCTTGACCTGTTTGCGCTCCTCGAGCGCGCGCAGCAGCACCACGGTCGAGGCCACCGACAGGGCGAAGCCCAGCAGGAAAGCCTCCAGGTCCGGCAGCCCCATCAGCCGGCCCAGTCCCCACCCCAGCGCGGTGGCGGCGGCGATCTGCACCAGCGCGCCCGGCAGGGCGACCTTGCGCACCCGCATCAGGTCCTGGGGCGAGAAGTGCAGGCCCACGCCGAACATCAGCAGGATCACGCCGATCTCGGCCAACTGCGGGGCCAGCTCGGCGTCGGCGACGAAGCCGGGGGTGAAGGGGCCGGCCGCGACGCCGGCGAGCAGGTAGCCCACCAATGGCGACAGTTTGAACCGCAAGGCCAACATGCCGAACACGAAGGCCAGCACGAAGGCGCCGACCAGGGTGAGGATCAGGCTGTCGGAATGCGGCATCGGGTCTCCTGCGATTGTGGGCGAGCCCCCGAATTGGCCTGTGAACGGCCAAGGCGCAACCCCCGCGGGGTCGCTTTCTCCCTCTCCTACGGAGTTGTTATCTCGCCTTCTCAGGGCCGAAGAACACGGCCCACGTCGCGAAGTTCTCGCTCAGCCGGTCGAACCGGTGCGTCGCGCCGGCCGGCACGAACAGGGCGTCGCCCGCCTCGACCTCGGCGATCTCGTCGCCCCGGTGCAGGCGCGCCGAGCCGCGCGCGACGATGTAGAGCTCGTCGCGCGTATGGGTCGCTTCCTGCAGGTCGGCGCCCGGCGGCTTGTAGAATTCGAGGGTGAGGTCGCCGCGTTCGAACACAACGTCGAACGGCCGGTCGACCCCGCCGATCATGTCCATGGCGTCCCACAGGTCGAACTTCAGCGGTTCGCCCGGGGCCGCCATCGGATCAGTCCAGATCTTCGGCCAGGATGGCCATTTCGAACATGAACGAGCCGTCCTCGTCCTCGTCCTGGTAGACCACGCCGATGAACTCCTCGCCGATGTAGACCTCGGCGGAGTCCTTCTGCTTCGGGCGCGGCTTCAGGCCGATCTGGGCGTTGGCGAAGGTGCGCTTCAGGTGCGTTTCGATGCGCTGGATGTCTTTGTCGTTCACGTCGGACCTCGCCTCGGTTCGGGCGCACCGTTTAGGGCGGAACGCACGGGAGGGCAAACGCCGAAAGCCCGGCCCGCGCTCCCGAACTGGGGACAAGCGGGGCCGGGTTCCCGATCAGATGACGTAATCGTACGCCGCGTCCGAGAGGGTCTGGTCCATCGTCTTGGCCGGCTCCTCGCAGGAGGGGCAGTTGACGATGCGGGCCGGCACGCCGGCGGCGGTGCAGTGCGCCGGCACCGGCTTCAGCACCACCGAGCCCGAGGCGATCTTGGCGTAGTCGCCGATCTCGATGTTGCCCAGCACCTTGGCGCCGGCGCCCAGCAGCACGCCCTTTCCGATCTTCGGGTGGCGGTCGCCGCGCTCGGCCCCGGTGCCGCCCAGGGTCACCCCGTGCAGCATGGAGACGTCGTCGCCCACCACCGCGGTCTCGCCGATGACGATGCCAGTGGCGTGGTCGATGAACACGCCCTTGCCGAAGCGGGCGGCCGGATGGATGTCGACCTGGAACAGCTCCGACATGCGGCTCTGCAGGTGCAGCGCCAGGGTCTCGCGCCCCTGGCTCCACAGCCGGTGCGCCACGCGATGTATCTGCAGGGCCTGGAAGCCCTTGAAGAACAGGAAGGGCTGCAGATAGCCCTTGGTCGCCGGGTCGCGTTCGAACACGGCGTGCAGGTCGGCCTCGGCCGCGCCCAGGCAGGCCGGGTCGGCGTAGGCCTGCTGGCAGATCTCGCGCACGGTCATGGCGTTCAGCTCGGCGTCGCCGAGCTTGCGGGCCAGCTGGAACGACAGGGCCGAGCCCAGATCGTCGTGCGACAGCACCACGGCGTTCAGCAGCGAGGCCAGGCTGGGCTCGGTGCGCGCGGCCGCGGCGGCCTCCTCGCGCAGGGCCGACCAGACCACCGAGCCGCGCACGACTTCCAGGCGATGCGCCATCAGTTCGCTCCTTCGACCTCGACGGCCGCTCTCTCTTCTAGCATGGCCCGGGCCAGCTCGCCCGGCAGCTCGCCTTCGCGGGCCATATGGTAGGCGCGCAGCACCGCCGCCACCGTCAACGAGTCCCGCACCTGTCCGGTCACCACCGCGTCCAGCAACGCGCGAAACGGCACGCGGGCCACGTCCAGCGCCTCGGTTTCGTCCGGCTCGACCTCGCCGTGGCTGAAGCCGGTGGCCAGGTAACACACGCCCCGCTCGTCGGTGATGGAGTTGGACAGCTCCATGCGCAGGATCTCGCGAAACTCGGCCGCCTCCAGGCCGGTCTCCTCGCGCAGCTCGCGCCGGGCGGCCTCCAGCGGCGGCTCGTCGAACGGCGCGCCGCCCTCCGGAATCTCCCAGGAGAAGTTGCGCAGGGGAAAGCGCTGCTGGCCGACCAGGGTGACGGTGCCGTCCTCGTGCAGCGGCAGGACGCCGACCGCGACGTTCTTGAACCGCACCACGCCGTAATAGGCGGGCCGTCCGGTGGGCGCGACCGCGTCGTGCTCGGTGACGCCGATCCAGGGGTTGTCGAAGCTGACCTTCCCCTCCCCGCTGCGCCAGGCCGGCGGCCGCTCGCGGCCCGCGGCCCAGGCCGGTTCGTCGGCGTCGTCGGGTTTCACGCGCAAAACCGCTTCCCACTTTTGCTGAACGCGCTATGTGCGCCGTGCCGACCCGTTCCGTCCAGAGAGCGCCAGACAGCCATGTCCCTCGCCATCCTGCCCGCCGAGCCCGACCTGACCGACGCCCTTCCGGCCCAGCCCTCGCCCGAACGGCTGAAGGCGCTGGCCCTGCGCCGCTCCAGCTCGGCTCAGGCGCTGGCCCAGCCGGGGCCCACGCCGGAGGAGCAGGCGGCCATTCTGCGGGTCGGCGCGCGCGTGCCCGACCACGGCAAGCTGACCCCCTGGCGCTTCATCGTCATCCCGCCGGCGGCCAAGACCGCCCTGGTCGCGCAGCTGAAGACCATCGCCGCCGGGCGCCCCGACGCCGAGACCGCCACGGCCAAGCTGGCCAAGCTGGCCGTTCCGCCCTTCACCGTCGTGGTGGTCTCCCAGCCCGCCCGCGACCACAAGATCCCGGCCTGGGAGCAGGAGCTGTCGGCCGGCGCGGTGTGCATGAACCTGCTGCACGCCGCCGACGCGCTGGGCTATGGCGGCAGCTGGATCACCGACTGGTACGCCTACGACGCCGACGCGGTGAAGCTGCTGGGCCTAGAGGACGGCGAGCGGGTCGCCGGCTTCGTCCATGTCGGCACGCAGGCCGCCGCGCCGCTGGAGCGGGCCCGGCCCGACCTGGGCGACGTGGTCAGCTACTGGGCGGGGTGATATCCGCGCATGCCGTTTCAGCCGTTCGGCGACAAGTTCGACATCCGCTCGCCGTCGTCCCCTTACGACGTGAAGCAGCTGATCCGAGCCCGCAAGAAGGGGTGGTTCCACCCGAAGGACGGCGCGCGCGGGTGGATCGCCGGGCCGGTCATATGCCTGTGGCTCAGGCCGAACGACCGGTTCGGGCCGATGCTGCTGGGCTGGATATCTCCGGACGGCCCGGGGACGCGGATCGTCGGGCGAGCCGGCTCGGACCTGAACGGCCTTCTTCTGCTGACGCTCTTTCTCCCGATCTACGCCGTGATCCCGGTTCGGATGGCCATGGTGGAGGGCGATCCTGGGCGCGCCGCGATGATGGGCGGGTTCTTCGCCCTGGTCATCGCAGTGACGCTCTGGGCCTATCACGCGTTCAGGAAGGAAGCGGAGCCGTTGGTCCGCTTCCTCAGGGACACGGTGGCGCGCGCGAAATCGGCTGGCGCGGAGGTCTATCCGGCGCTCACGCTAGACGTTTGCGGATATCGGCACGAGGGACCGGTGACACGCGAGTCCATTCATGAGGGCCTGCGCGAGATCGGCTTGGACGGATTCGTGATCCTGCAGCGCTCCCCGACGAACTACATCCAGACCACCTGGCGAGACGGCGGCTTCGCGCTCGAAATGCGCAAGGGCGACGCCCTGCGGCATTGCCTGGCCGTTCGGCTCGACGATCATTCGGCCTCGAGGGAGACGATCTCCTTCGATGAGGTCCTGGCGGCGTTCATGGCCTACGCCTCTGGCAAGCCGACGCCGCCCTCGCTGCAGTGGGAAGCCATGCTCTCGATGCGCCAGATTCAAGTGGCCGGCTGAAGCTCAGGCTCCGGCGCGTATGCCTGCGGCCGGTGCACCAGCGAGACCAGCACCACGCTGATAAACATCAGCAGATACCAGCTGCCCAGCTTGGCCAGCGACACCAGCCGCCAGCCGCTCTCCTGACCGGGATAGAGCCATGCGTGGGAATAGGTGCCGACGTTCTCGGCGATCCAGATGAACAGGGCGACCAGGAACAGGCCCAGCAGGATCGGCATCCAGCGGGTCTTGCGGTCCGGCGTGAAGTGGAAACGCCCCCGCCAGAACAAGAGCGCCGTGGCCGCGAACAGCGCCCAGCGCAGGTCCGGCAGCCAGTGGTGGCTGAAGAAGTTCACGTAAATCGCCGCGGCCAGCACCACCGTGGACCACACCGGCGGATAGCGGGTGAAGCGGATGTCGAAGATGCGCCAGATGCGGGCGATGTAGCTGCCGACCGCGGCGTACATGAAGCCGGAGAACAGCGGCACGGCGCCGATCTTCAAGAGGCCCGGCTCCGGATAGATCCACGATCCGGCGCTGGTCTTGAACAGCTCCATGATCGTGCCGACCACGTGGAAGACGAAGATCACCCGCGCCTCCTCCCAGCTCTCCAGCTTGAGGAGCAGCATGGCGGCCTGGATGGCGACGGCGGCGATCACCAGGAAGTCGTAACGGGCGACGGGCGCGCCGTCCGGCCAGACGAAGCCGGTGACGAACAGCAGGCCCAGCATCAGGGCGCCGAACACGCAGGCCCAACCCTGCTTCAGCCCGAACATCAGGAACTCGAACGCCCAGCGGCCGACGCGCGTGCGGTCGGCCCGCGCCTGCAGGGCGGCGAGCAGGCCCCGGCCCCAGCGCTCGAGCGGCAGACGGGGTGCGTGGGCGGCGGGCGGTGACTCGGACATGCGGCAGAGCTTGGCGCTCAGACCGTCACGGTCAACTTCCCTTCTCCCCTTGCGGGAGAAGGTGGCCGGCGGAGCCGGCCGGATGAGGGGTGCAAGCGCGGCGGTCTCAGGACGGAGCGTTCAAACGCCAGGGCGGCCGGCGTCGGCGCCGGCACCCCTCATCCGACGCGCTCCGCGCGCCACCTTCTCCCGCAAGGGGAGAAGGAAAACGGTTACCCCCGCCCGCGGTAGGTCGGCACGCCCTGGTCGGGCAGCCACAGGCCTTCGGGCGCCGGGCCGGACTGCCAGAACACGTCGATCGGGATGCCGCCGCGCGGATACCAGTAGCCGCCGATGCGCAGCCACTTCGGGTTCAGCAGCTCGACCAGCCGCTTGCCGATGTAGACGGTGCAGTCCTCGTGGAAGGCGCCGTGGTTGCGGAAGCTCTGCAGGAACAGCTTCAGGCTCTTGGACTCCACCAGCCACTCGCCAGGCGCGTAGTCGATGACGATGTGGGCGAAGTCCGGCTGGCCGGTGACCGGGCACAGGGAGGTGAACTCCGGCGCGGTGAAGCGGGCCAGGTAGAGCGTGTCCGTATGCGGGTTGGGCACGCGCTCCATCACCGCCTCTTCGGGCGTGTCGAAGCCGCGGACCTGGCCGCCCAGTTGGGTGAGCTTGGAGACGTCGGTGGTCATGGCGGCGCAGTTAAGGGGTAAAGTCCGGCGGGAAAAGGTTTTTGACGTCGCGGCTTCCCCTACGTGCACTTTCCGCCCGCTTCGGCCCCGGTTATCGGTAGTCAAACGCAACCCGTTTCGGAGTCTCCGCCATGGCCATCCCCGCCCAACTCCAGCGCGGCCTGAAGCTGCCGGTGATCGCCGCGCCGATGTTCCTGGTGTCGGGCCCCGAGCTGGTGATCGAGACCTGCAAGGCGGGCGTGATCGGCACCTTCCCGGCGCTGAACCACCGCACCACCGAGGGCTATGCGGCCTGGCTGGAGCAGATCAAGGCGGCGCTGGGTCCGAACGACGCGGCCTACGGCGTGAACATCATCGTCCACCCGACCAACCCGCGGGTGATGGCCGACATGCAGGTGACGGTCGAGCACAAGGTGCCGCTGGTCATCACCTCGCTGGGCGCGGTGCGCGACGTGGTCGACGCGGTGCATTCCTACGGCGGCCTGGTGTTCCACGACGTCACCAACCTGCGCCACGCCAAGAAGGCGGCGGAAGCGGGCGTCGACGGCCTGATCCTGGTCGCCGCCGGCGCCGGCGGCCACGCCGGCACCTGGAACCCGTTCGCCCTGGTCAACGAGATCCGCAGCTTCTTCGACGGCACGATCATCCTGTCGGGCTGCATGTCCACGGGCCGCGACGTGGCCGCGGCGGTGATGATGGGCGCCGACTTCGCCTATCTCGGCACCCGCTTCATCAACACCACCGAGGCCATGGCCCCGGACGGCTTCAAGGACATGATCATCCAGGCCGGCGCGGCCGACATCACCTACACCCCGGCCATCTCGGGCATTCCGGCCAACTTCCTGACCCAGTCGCTGATCGCCAACGGCCTGGACCCGAAGTCCCTGCCCGACAAGACCAAGGTCGACCTGGGGAAGGAGCTCGACCACGAGGTCAAGGCCTGGAAGGACGTCTGGTCGGCCGGCCAGGGCTCCGGCTCCATCCACGACGTCCTGCCGACCCGTGAGCTGGTGACCCGCCTGCGCCGCGAGTTCGACGAAGCGGCCGACCAGTTCGCCCGTCGATTTGCAGCGGCCTGAGGCCGCAGCGCCCTATCCAGTCGTCATCAAGTCGTCATAAAGGAACCCGGAGCTAAGTGCGGACTTTCCGGGGAGAGTCCGCCCCGATTCGAAGCCAGGGATCCCTCATGAAAGTCCTCGCCGTCGCCGCGATCGCGGTCTCCATCGCCGCGCCCGCCCTGGCCCAGGACAACGAGTGGAAGATCTCCAGCGAGATCACCGCGACCACCGACTACATCTCCAAGGGCATCAGCAAGACCAACGGCGACCCGGCCCTGCAGGCCGGCTGGACCGCGGCGCGCGGCGACTTCTACGTCACCCCGTGGATCTCGAACGCCGACTTCGGCCCGGGCGCCGACGCCGAGGTGAAGCTGACCACCGGCTGGGCGCCGGAGGCCTGGGGCTACGAGTGGGACTGGGCGCTCATCGGCAAGGCCTTCCCGGGCACCGTGGCGGGCGTCGACGACACCATGGTCGAGTTCCAGGGCGCGGTTAAGCGCTCGATCGGCCCGGCCGACCTGCGCTTCCTGGTCAACTACACGCCGGACAACTACGGCGCCTCGGAGCAGGCCTGGTGGACCGAGGCCACCGGCGGCTGGAAGTTCTCGCCCAAGACCCGCGCCAGCGGCGCGGTCGGCTATCGCGAGCAGGACGGCGGCACGGACTACTGGGCCTGGAACCTGGGCGTGAACTACAAGCTGACCGACAAGCTGGCCGCCGACGTGCGCTACTACGACACCAACGGCCACGAGTTCGGCGACGTGTACGACGCCCGCGTGGTCGGCGCCCTGAAGCTGCGCCTCTAACCTTCAGGTTGGAGCGCGACGGCCGCCAAAACGGCGTCCGCTTTCGGCTGTCGCGCTCTCCAGGAACAAACAGCCGAGCTTGGGCGTTCCCTCTCCGGCAGAGGGGGAACCGCCATGAAACGCGCCTCAGTTGCAGCCATCGTTCTCGCCGGCGGCCTCGCCGGCGCCTGCGCCAGCCACATCACCGAAGTGCAGGCCGGCATGACCGAGAGCGCCGTCATCGACGCGCTCGGCAAGCCCGACACCCGCGAAATCCAGGGCCGGCTCACCGAGCTGACCTATGAGCGCCACGCCGTGTCCGGCTGGCGGATCCGTCGGGACGACTATTTCGTGCGCCTGAATGACGGCAAGGTGGTCGCCTTCGGCCCCACCGACCAGCGCCGCTGAGCCGAAGGCGCGCGCCTCAGCGCTTTTCCTGCGACAGGCGGTACATCAGCACCGCCATGCGCTTGGCCTGCAGCGGCAGGCTGGTCAGGTCGACCCGCTCGCCGGGCGCGTGCGCGCCCGTGCCGGCCGCGCCGACACCGGCCAGGCCCGGCACGAACGGGGCCACGTGCGAGATGTCGCCCGCCCCGCGCTTGGACGGATCCAGCTCCGGCATCTCGGGCAGGCCGAGGTCGCGGTTGACCCCGTTCAGCTCGGCCAGGACCGCGCGGTTGGCGTCGGTCGGGGCCATGGCCGGATAGCCTTCCTCGAAGGTGATCTCCGCCTCGGTCCCGGGCAGGTGATGCTTGACGATCTCGCGCATCTTGGCGCGCGCCCGCTCGGTCTGCTCGTCGGTCAGGGTGCGCAGATCGCCGCGCGCGATCGCGGCGGCCGGAATAATGTTATCCTTGCCGGTGGCGGTGACGGCGGTCTCGTCGGCGTTGAACGCCGCGCTGGCTCCGCCGGCGGCCACGCCGACGTTGTAGGTCAGGTAGGGCTCCGGCAGCTCCTTGCGGAAGTCCGACAGGATGCGCGCCATCTCGTAGATCGCGCCGTCGCCGACCTCCGGCTTGAAGATGCCCGACGAGTGGCCGGACTTGGCGCTGACCTTCAGGGTCCAGTCCGACGAGCTGCGCCGCGCGATCGAGCCCCAGTCCTTGCCCTCGGAGCGGACCAGCGCCTCGTATTCCAGCGCCACGTCGCTGGCCTTGCCGGCGGCGATCAGGTCGGCGCGGGCGGTCGCCAGCGGCGTGCCGGAACGCTCCTCGTCGCCCGTCAGCACGATGACGATGTTGGCGTCCTTCAGGGCGCCGGCCGCCTTCATGGCACGCAGAGCCTCGACCATGACGACCAGGCCGCCCTTCATGTCGCTGGTGCCGGGCCCTTCGGCCCAGTCGCCCTCGCGCTTGAACTTCTGGAACGGGCTGGACGGCTCGAACACCGTGTCCATGTGGCCGATCAGCAGGAGGCGCTTGGCGCCCTTCTTACCCTTGTGCTCGGCGATCAGGTGGCCGGCGCGGCCGACCGCATCCTGGTTGACCCAGCGCACCTCGAAGCCCAGCGGCTCCAGCTCGGCCTTCATCATGCGCCCGACTTCACGGACGCCTTCCAGGTTCATGGTGCCGCTGTTCACGTCGACCAGACGCTGCAGCAGGACGTAGGAGGCGTCGGTGTTGGCGTCGACCGTGGCGGTCATGCGCGCCTCGATCGGAGAAGCGCCCCGAGAAGCCCCCTGCGGGCTCGCCGCGGCCTTCCCGAACGGCAGCGCCAGAGCCGGCGTGCTTACGCCGATCGCCGCCACCAATGCCAGAACCGCCCCCGCCGTGCGCATGTTGAGTCTCCACCGTTCAGGCGAGACCATGACGCCGAGCGGGGCGGGAAACAATCGGTTCGCGAACGCCTCAGCCGATCGGGGCCGGCGCCGGCACGCCGCCGGCGACGCCGCCGCCCAGGAACACCACGCGCTTCTTCCGGTTGGCGCGCATTTCGGCGAGGTGCTGGTCCACCGTGCCCGCCGCGCGCGCGCCGGCCAGGCTCTCGCCCACCCAGTGGGTGCGCTCGATTTCCTTCTGGATCGCCCGCGACGCATAGAGGTGGCCCTGGAAGAACACGTCCAGGATCCCGCTGACGAAGGGGATCGCCCCCATCACCGTGTCGAGCAGCAGGTAGATCACCACCCGGATCAGGGTCCAGGCCGAAGCGTGCGCCCGGATCGCGTGATAGACGAGAAAAAGCCCCGCCCCCCAGGTGTAGACGGTGCCGGCCGCGATGCCGATCGGCGGGGCGCCGGCGGTGGTCATGGCGATCAGGCCGTCCAGGCCGATGCCGAAGGGGCCCAGGCCGATCACCCGGTCGGACACCTTGCGGACCCCGTCCACCGCCGACCAGGACTGTTCGACCTCGCTCAAGGAACGCGCGCGCATGGTTCCTCCCATAGCCCGTCCGGTCCCCGCCAGGACAGGCGTCACCTTAACGCAAGCACGGGCATAAGCGATCCTCGTTACCCGAATCTCTGGCCCAGAATCCTTGGCCACGGACCTCAGGAGAGAGCGATGATCGTCAGCACCACCCCCACCATCGAAGGCAAGCCGGTCCGCGACTACCTCGGCGTCGTCACCGGCGAGGCCATCCTCGGCGCCAACATTTTCCGCGACTTCTTCGCCGGGATCCGCGACGTGATCGGCGGCCGCTCGGGCTCCTACGAGCAGGTCCTGCGCCAGGCGCGCGACGCCGCCCTCGCCGAAATGCAGGCCGAGGCGGCCAAGAAAGGCGCCGACGCGGTGGTCGGCGTCGACCTCGATTACGAAACCGTCGGCCAGGGCACGATGTTGATGGTCACTGTATCCGGTACGGCAGTACGGCTGGGGTGATGTAAAGTGTCCGGCGCGGCGAGTGGTGGCGGCGGGGGCGGTAAGGGCGGGAAAAAGCTGAAGATGCCGGGGCTCATGGGCCTCGTGCTCGGCAGCAAGCTGGGTCTGGTGGGGCTGATCGCGGCCTCCGGCGTATGGCTCAGCGACATGCACCCCGGGTTTGCGCTCAGCAAACAGTTCGCCGGTCCCGCCTTCGTCCTCGCCATCGTCGGCGCCGTCCTGGCCAAGGTCATGGGCCGCGCCCGCAGCCTGATGGCCTTCCTCGCCGCCGCCGCCCTGCTGCTGGCCCCGCTAGGCCGGCAGTGGCTGCCCTCGGCCCCCGCGGCCGAGGCCGGCGCGAAGCCGGTGCGGGTCTACTTCGCCAACCTGTGGGTGAAGAACGACCAGCTCGACGACGCCGCGCGCTCCATCGCCGACGCCCAGCCCGACATCGTGGCCCTGGTCGAGGCGGCGGAGCCGCAGCTGCGCCAGTCCCGCCGGATCTTCGAGGACTATCCGTACGTGATCGGCGGCGGCCGGCGCGGCGACATGTCGGGCAACGTGATCGCCTCGCGCTGGCCGGTCGAACGCATGCGCGGGCGCAATCAGGACGGCCTGTCGGTGGTCGAGGCCATGGTCCACGCGCCCGGGCGCCAGTTCCGCCTGGTGGTGGTGCACCTGACCCGGCCCTGGCCCTTCACCGACGACCAGGCCCAGCGCGCCCAGCTGGAGCAGCTGGTCAACCGGATCCGCAGCGACGGCCTGCCGGAACGCACCGTGGTGGTGGGCGATTTCAACTCGACCCTCAGCGGCGACCTGCTGCAGCAGTTCCAGGAGGACGCCGGCCTGACCGCCGCGCCCGCCCGGGTCGGCACCTGGCCGGCCATGCTGCCCGGCGTCCTGCGGCTGGGCATCGACAACGTGTTCGTCAGCGAGGACCTGACCGTGGTCAACCGGGCGGTCGGCGAGGCCAACGGCTCCGACCACCGGCCGCTGGTGTTCGAGGTCGCGCCCGCCGTGCGCCGCCACCAGGACGAGGACGGCCCCTACCGCCGCTTCCAGGCCGGGTTCTGAGCGCCTTCGTCTCCGGGCCAAACCACGCTAAAGCCCGGCCATGACCGCTCCCGATCCCAGCGTCCTGGCCGAGCGCGTGCGCGCGGGCGACCGCACGGCGCTGGCCCGCGCCATCACCCTGGTCGAGTCCAACCGCACCGATCACCGCCGCGCCGCGCGCGAACTGCTGGAGATTCTCGCGCCCGACGCCGGCAAGGCGCAGCGGCTGGGGATCACCGGCGTGCCCGGCGCGGGCAAGTCGACCACCATCGAGGCGCTGGGCTGCAACCTGGTCGAGGCCGGTTGCAAGGTGGCGGTGCTGGCGGTCGATCCTTCCTCCACCCGCACCGGCGGCTCGATCCTGGGCGACAAGACCCGCATGGCGCGCCTCGGCGCCGAGGCCGACGCCTTCATCCGCCCCTCCCCGTCCGGCGGGGCGCTGGGCGGGGTGGCGCGCAAGACCCGCGAGGCCATGGCGCTGTGCGAAGCGGCCGGCTTCGACGTGGTGATCGTGGAGACCATGGGCGTCGGCCAGGCCGAGACGGCCGTGGCCGACATGGTCGACTTCTTCCTGGTCGTGCTGATCCCCGGCGGCGGCGACGAACTCCAGGGCATCAAGAAGGGCGTGATCGAGCGCGCCGACGCCATCCTGATCAACAAGGCCGACGCCGACCCCGACAAGGCGCGCCGGGCGCAACGCGACTATCGCGCCGCCCTGCACCTGCTGACCCCCGAACTGCCGGACTGGACCCCGCCGGTGCTGACCGCGTCCGGCCTACTCAACCAGGGCCTGGACGAGGTCTGGGCCACGATCATGCGCCACCGCGAGGTGATGACCGCCAACGGCGCCCGGGCGCGTCGGCGGTCCGAGCAGGACGCGCGCTGGATGTGGGCGGTGGTGGCTGACGGCCTGGAGGCCCTGCTGCGCGCCTCCCCCGCCGTCGCGGCGATCGCGCCGCAACTGGAACGGGCCGTGCGCCGGGGCGAGACCCCGCCCTCGGCCGCGGCCGAGCGGCTGCTGGAGGCGTTTGCGAAAGGATAGATCTCCCCCCGAGCGGCAGCGCTGGGGGGAGCAGGCGGCTGCAAGCCGCCGTGGGGGGCTCCAGCGGAGCGCGCGGCTTCCGTCGCGCCTGGACGAGCCCCGTCCACCACGCTTCGCGTGATCCCCCTCCCCCAGCGCTTCGCTAGGGGGAGGATTTAAACCGTCGCCTTCGGCCCCACCGGCTTCTTGCGGGGCGCCTTGGCGGCGGCGACCACCTCGGCCACGGCGGCCTTCACCGCTTCGGCGTCGGAGTGCAGGGGCGCGGTCTCCAGCGCGGCGACGGCGTGCACGTCGGCGGCGACTTCGACGACATCGGCCGGGGCAGGCGTCGGCAGGACCGGCTCGATCGACTTCGGCGCGGGGGCCGGCGAGACGGTCAGCGGGGCTGAGCTCACCTCGATGCGGCGGGCGCTCGGCGCGACCGGCGCGAACACCGAGCGCGGCGCCCGGGTCCAGGCGGTGGCCCACCACCAGGCCACGCCCGCGCCGGCCGCGGCCAGGAACGGCGCGTACAGCGGCAGGACGGCGGCGGCCAAGCCGTAGCGCAGCGCGCCTTCGTTCGGCAGGGGACGATCGGCGGACGGGGCGGACCAGGCCATCGGACTCTCCTTCGCAGGCGCGGCAGTATTGCTGCGTTGCAGCATAACACGGTTCCGCCTCAGGCCAAGCCGAGCCGCCCCCACGCCCATCCGGCGAACGCGCAAAGAGCCAGCGTGCGCAGCACGCCCCAACGCAGGCCGAAGGTCGCGATCAGCCCGAGGGCCGTCAGACCGGCCGCCGGAATCTCCAGCGCCCCCTCCTCGCCGATCAGCAGCCGCCCGGCGAACCAGACGCCCAGCGAGGCGATCACGCCCACCACCGCCGCGCCGACGAAGCGCAGGGCGCCGCTCAGCCGGGCCGAGGACCGCAGCCGCTCCACGTGCGGCGCGCCGGCGAAGATCCACAGGAAGGACGGCGCGAAAATCGCCCAGCCGGCGACCAGCGACCCCACCACGGCCCACAACCAGGACAGCCCGACCGGGGCGGTGTTCCAGCCGCCGACGAAGCCCACGTACACCAGCACCAGGATCAGCGGCCCAGGCGTGGTCTCGGCCAGGCCCAGGCCGTCCAGCATCTGGTCCGCGTCCAGCCAGCCGAACACGTTCACGGCCGCGTCCTTGGCGTAGGCCAGGGCCGCATAGGCGCCGCCGAAGCTGAACGCCGCCAGCCGGCTGAAGAAGCCGCCCATCTGCGCCAGGCTGCTGTGCGGCCCGAACGCCAGCCCTATCCCGACCAGCGGGACCAGCCAGACCGCCGTCCAGACCAGCACGGAGACGAGCGTCGGGCCCCACTTCACCGGAGCCGCCTTCTCGGCCGCCTCCCCACGGGGCGCGAGCACGAAGCCGAGCAGGCCCGCCGCGATCACCACCAGCGGGAACGGCGCGGCGAACAGGGTCATGGCCACGAAGGCGACGCCGGCGACGGCCGCTACGGGCCAGCCGGTCAGGCTGCGCGAGGCCACCCGGATCAGGGCCTGCAGCAGGATGCCGACCACCGCCGCCTTGACGCCCAGCATCACCGCCTGCGCGTCGGGCACGTCGCCGATGGTGACGTAGGCGGCGCTCAGGGCGACGATGACGGCGAAGCCCGGCAGGACGAACAGCAGGCCCGCGGCCAGCCCGCCGCGCACCCCATGCAGCAGCCAGCCGAGATAGGTCGCCAATTGCTGGGCCTCGGGCCCAGGCAGAAGCAGGCAGAAGCTCAGCGCGTGCTGAAAGCGGGCCTCGTCGAACCAGCCGCGGCGCTCGACCACCTCGCGGTGCAGCAGCGCGATCTGGCCGGCCGGACCGCCGAATCCGAGCACGCCGACCTTCAGCCAGACGCGCAGGGCTTCGGCGAAACTCGGTTTCATGTCAGTCGCCGACGGACCAGAGCTTGGCCTTGCCGCCGCGGTCGCCCAGGGCCTCGACCACGAAGTCGCCGATCGCCTGCAGGTCGGCTTCGGCGCCGGCCGGCGGGTTCACCACGGCCATGACGCAGCCGTTCATCTTCATCGGGTCGACCAGCGGGCGCAGGCGCACCTCGGCCAGCAGGGTCTTCGGCGGCTCGATCGCCTCCAGCCGGCGCACGAAGGCGTCGAAGGTCTCCAGGTCCTTGAGCGGCAGCCAGATCGCCACCACCGCCTGGGGCTGCGCGCGCAGCACGTCGTGCACCGCCTCGACCACGCGGACATAGTCGTCGGCGCGCTCGAACGGCGGGTCGATCAGCAGCAACATCCGCCCGCGCGTCTGGCGCGCGATCTTGGCCGCCTCCTCGTAGCCGTCTCCGGCGCGCGCCTCGGCCGGCTTGCCGGCGGCGGCCACCACCTCGGCCAGGTCGGCGTGCACGTCCTCGCGCAGCTCGCAGGCGACGTAGCGGTCCTGCGGGCGCAGGGCGTCCAGGATCAGGGCCGGCGAACCGGGATAGACCTTCACCCCGCCCTTCGGATTGCGCGCCTTCACGGCGGCGACCAGGGCGTCGAACACCGGCGGGGTCTGGGCCGCCATCAGCCGCGCCACCCCCTGCTCCGCCTCGCGCGAGCGGACCTGGGCCGGGTCGGTCAGGTCGTAGAGGCCGGCGCCCGCGTGGGTGTCGACCACGGTCAGCGGCGACGGCTCCGCCATGAGGGTCGCCAGCACCCGCGTCAGGGCGGCGTGCTTGACCAGATCGGCGAAGTTTCCGGCGTGGAAGGCGTGGCGATAGTTCACGCGCGCCTCCTCGCCTCGCCCGCGCCGCGCGTCAAGTTGGAACCGGCGTCGCCGACGGCGGTTGCTGGTAGGCAACCGGAGCCGTGACATGGAAGAGACCGCCTACGAAGGCGACATGATGAAGTGGCGCTTTGGCGACGATGTCGGCCTGACGCGGCTGGGCGCCACCTTCACCCCCAAAGGCGCGGTCGAACGGCACAGCGGGCCGATGATGCCGGCCTATTCCGGTCAGTTCATGGGCCTGCGCGCCACCGCCCCCAAGGTGCGGCCGAAAAAATCCAAGCCGGCGGGGGCGTCGAAGGCCCACTGACGCCCTAAATCCAGCGCGTGCCCGAGTCCTCGGATGTGGTCTATGTCGACGACCTCGGCCCCGGCGTACGCCGCCGCCGGGCCGGCTCGGGATTCAGCTATCGCGGTCCCGACGGCGAGACGGTGCGCGATCCCGACACGCTGGCGCGCATCCGCCACCTGGCCATCCCCCCGGCCTGGGAGGACGTCTGGATCTGCCCGGATCCGCGCGGCCACATCCAGGCCACCGGCCGCGACCAGAAGGGCCGCAAGCAGTACCGCTACCATTCCGACTGGAGCGCCGCCCGGGCCGAGACCAAGTACGGGCGCATGGCCGCCTTCGGCCAGGCCCTGCCGCAGGTGCGCGAGCGGGTCGACGCCGACCTGGGCCGCCGCGGACCCGTACGCGAGAAGATCCTGGCCACGGTCGTGCGCCTGCTGGAGCTCACCCTGATCCGGGTCGGCAACCGCGAGTATGCGCGCGCCAACCGCAGCTACGGCCTGACCACCCTGGAGAAGCGCCACCTGGACGTCGACGGCTCGGCGCTCGCCTTCCACTTCAAGGGCAAGAGCGGCGTGCACCATGAGACCAGCGTGCGCGACCGGCGCCTGGCCCGCATCCTGCGCGACCTGCAGCACCTGCCCGGCCAGCACCTGTTCAAGTACCGCGACGAGGAAGGCGCGCTGGTCTCGGTCGAGTCCGCCGACGTCAACGCCTACATCCGCGAGATCGCCGGCGAGGAGTTCTCGGCCAAGGACTTCCGCACCTGGGCCGGCACGGTCTCGGCCGCCCGCGCCCTGCGCCTGGAGCCGCCGCCGTCCACCAGGACCGAGGCCAAGCACGTGGTCACCCGCTGCGTGAAGGCGGTCTCCGGCGTGCTCGGCAACACCCCCGCCGTCTGCCGCTCGGCCTACGTCCACCCCGCCGTGCTGGAGGCCTACGCCGAGGGCCGCCTGCCGGAGATCCTGCCCGATCCCGAAGCCGACGCGTTCGAGGCGGAGCTGATCAAGCTGCTTGAAGCGCAAATCTGAGATCTCCCCCCGCTGGGGGGAGCAGGCGGCCGAAGGCCGCCGTGGGGGGCTCCAGCGGAGTGCGACGCCAGCCGCCGCGCCAAGACGAGCCCCCTCCACCGCCTTCGGCGGTCCCCCTCCCCCAAGGGGGG